>NZ_CP065856.1:3454829-3806439 GCF_016065055.1 Halosimplex litoreum | reverse complement strand
GCCAGCGTCGACGAGCGCGACGACGGCATCTACACGACGACCTCGCGGTCGTTCGCGGTCGTCGGCCTCGCCGACACGATCGAGACCGCCGAGGCGATCGCCGAGGACGCGCTCGCGGCCGCCGGCGACGGCGTCCGCATCCGCCACGACATCGGCAAGCCCGACCTGGTCCAGCAGCGCATCGACCACGTCGCCGAACTGCGCGGCGAGTGAAGAGTGAAACCAGCCTTGAAAAAACGCCGGGTCACGGATCCACGTGGACCCGATAGTCGGCTAAAATGAACAGGACAACAGCGTTCCGCCGTCTAGTTAGTTAAATGATAGATTCACCGGCGTCGCGAAGGCGTTGTCTTCGTAAGAGGTCAGCGCGAACTTACACTCGGCGATGTTGTCGACGTTCGAAGTGAGGACCGCGCCGAACCCTTCCTCGGTCGTCTCGATCTTGACGCGAGAGTGGTGAGCGACCTCGCCGACGTTCGAGGCCGACCACTCGAAGTTCGCGCAGTCGTTACGCTCGCTGCAACTGTCAGTGGACGCGTCGGGGAGTTTATCGACGATAGTCGTTCCGGCGAGCGCGACAGCGTAGTAGCTGTTCAGTACCCCGGCCGTCTGGTTGATCGTCGAGATCGCGAGATTCTGGAGTTCGTCGCCGCTGTTGGGCCACGCCCCCGTCACCGCGCTGTCGTCGGTGGTGTAGATCGTCATGTCACCGTCGAAGGAGTTGGCTCGCTCGATACGGAAACCGTGTGAGGAGATGTCGTCCTGTTTCTCGTCATCGTCGTTCAGACAGAGGGCCTGCGTACTGATGCCGAACGTGGTCGTGTACCCGCTGCCGTTGTCCATCTCGTCCGCGTTCAGTACGGTTACTGTCGTTGTCGATACGTTCCGGTGGTCGTAAATCAGGTCGTCTTGTTCGTTGGTGATCGTGACCTCGTCGTCGATGCTCTCCTTGACGTCTTTGTACGGAGGCTCCAGTTCGTCCCACTTCTCGGCGGCCACGGAACCGGTGGCCACTCTAGCCGCGGGGATTCCCGCTGCGATACCGAGCGACGAGCGTTTGAGGAAGCGACGCCTCGATGGGTTGGACAATTTATCTCGTACCATCATGTCATCCAATTAGTAATGTTTTATTAGTATTTTATAATGTCTAGTTACCATCCTAGTACTTAATTTATAATAAACACGGGAGAACCAAACGCTGAGCGTGGATGTCTAAAACTACCAATTGGTTAATCACAAATCATAAATCAGTTTTAGAGTTACGATTCGTCCGTTGTCGGATTCAGCGAGGGAGGGACCGCGTGTTGGGACGAATTACTATCAATCCGAAATACTTATCTAGAATAATTACTGGGTGATGGTTGTGGAGACCAAAGTATTCGTGGCCTTGTTACTAGGAGGAGTGCTACTGTCAGCGCCCGTCCTCGGGCCGGTGCTGGACGTGACCGGCACCGATTACGTCTACGACGCGACTGAGGTGACGGCCGAGGACGGCCGGATCTCTGTCGAGACCACCAGGGGCCAGCCCAGCCCGACAGACCAGATTGCCTGCATGAGCGAGTTCGCAGCGGAGACCTACGACCGCGGCTGTTACCTCGAATCTGGACTCCACGAGGGCAACACGACGGTGACCTACCCAGCGGACGGGAGCGACACGGTCGGCACCCCCATCCCCGAGTACGTCGTTTTCGGTGCTGAGGGCGTCCCCTACCGTCGCCAGACCGCGTCCGAGGGCAAAGAGACGACGTTGGGTCTGCAGCGAGTCCCACCGGAAGAGGCACTGAGCGCAGTCGCGTCACGTCCGATGAGCGACCCGGGGGCAGAGCGCATCATCGAGCAGGGCCGGACCGAGGTCGACAGCCCACTGCCTCTCGGTCCTGATCATAACGAGATCTACGAGTACGAGGACGGATACGTCGCGGTGTTCAGACTCTATGAGACACAGGGGCTGTCAGAAAAGCCCGCCGTAGAGCGCGGGTTGGAAGGACTCGCCGTCCTATTGGGGGGCGCCGCCCTGTTCGTTGCCGGTCGAATGGCGAACGACGGGTAGCTCTAGGATTCCGGGATGGATCCTAAGTTTAGCGCGTCCGCTAGGTCACTGTACCGAGATTCCGCCTTTCATGCCGGTCGCCTCGTGGGGTCCGCAGTAGTAGGTGTAGACACCGGTCGTCTCCAGCGTGACCGAGTAGGTCTCGCCCTGGTCGACGATGGCCATCTCGCCGCCCTCGGTCCCGTCGAGGGAACCGCCGTCGGGCTGGCTCTCCGGTTTGACGTTGTGGTTGGGTGACTCGAACTCGAAGTTGACCGTCGTCCCCGAGTCAACGCGGAGGTACACCGGGTCGTACACGAAGTTACCATCCGGTCCGACCGCGACCGTGACCTCGCTCTGGCCGCGCGCGTCCTGGCTGGTGTTGCCCATCGCGTCGTCGAGGTACGAGGGCCAGGACGGCGTCCCCTGGCTCCCACCGTCGCCGCCGTCGCCGCCGTCCGTATCGCCGCCATCCCCGCCGTCGCCACTGGTCTCCGTCGAGCAGCCCGCGAGCACGCCAGCGGTCGCCATCGCTCCGATACCACCGAGCAGCCGTCGACGTCGGATTCCGTCGGTCATGTCGCAACTGAATCCTTGGGTCCCCACCGAAAAGAGGGTTCGCAATACAGACCGTGATAGACCGCCTCGATGCTGTCAGTCGCACGAAATCGCCAGATCCGGCCGAACCAGTTCGGCCGGTCGACGGGGTGTCGCGAGGGGTCGCCCTCAGCGGAGGAACCCGAGCAGTTCGTAGTCGTGGTCGGGCTCGTACCGGCGAAAGAGGAGGCTGTTGGTCAGCACGGAGACGCTGGAGACCGCCATCGCCGCGGCGGCCAGCACCGGCTGGAGCAGCCCCAGCGAGGCCAGCGGGATCATCGCGGTGTTGTAGCCCAGCGCCCAGAAGAGGTTCTGCTTGATCTTCGACAGCGTCCCCTCCGAGACGCGGACGGCTTTCACCACGTCCAGCGGGTCCGAGCGCATCAGCGTCACGTCCGACGCCTCGATGGCCACGTCGGTGCCGCTGCCGATGGCGCAGCCGACGAACGCCGTCGCCAGCGCCGGCGCGTCGTTGACGCCGTCGCCGACCATCATCGCTCGGCGGCCGTCGGACTGGATCTGCTCGACCGCGTCGGCTTTGTCCTCCGGTAGGACGCCGGCCATCACGTTTCCGGGGTCGATGCCCACCTGTTCGGCGACGGCCTCGGCGGTGCGCTCGTTGTCGCCGGTGATCAGCCACACGTCCGTGCCGCGCTCGCGGAGTTCGGCGACGGCGGTCTCGGCCGACTCCTTGACGGTGTCCGCGTCGGCGACGACGCCGAGCAGCCGGTAGTCGCCGGCGGCAGCGTCGATGTCCCCGTCGCCGGCGCCCTCACCGTCGGCGAGCGCGACCAGCATCGCGGTCTTGCCCTCTCGTTCGAGTCGGTCCATCGCGTCCTCGGCGGGGGTCACGTCGACGCCCGCCTCGCGTAGCAGCGTCCGGTTGCCGACGAGAACACGTCCGTGGCTCGTCGTCGCCCTGACGCCCTGGCCGGGGACGTTCTCGAACTCGTCGGCGTCCTCGACCTCGATACCGCGCTCGCGAGCGCCCTCGACGATGGCCTCGGCCAGCGGGTGTTCGCTACCGGACTCGGCGCTCGCGGCGACTTCGAGGACGAACTGCTCAGACACCTCCGACTCGACGACGGCTCCGCCGTCCGCGGCCGCGTCGTGCTCGACGCTCCCGCCGTCCGTCGCCGGCAGCGCGACCACGTCGGTCAGTTCCATCTCGCCCTTCGTGAGCGTCCCCGTCTTGTCGAAGACGACGGTGTCCACGTCGCGGACCCGTTCGAGGATGTCGCCGCCCTCGAAGAGGACGCCGTTTTGCGCGCCGATCGTGGTGCCGACCATCGTCGCCGCGGGCGTCGCCAGCCCGAGCGCGCAGGGACAGGCGATCAGCACCGCCGACGCGAAGACGACGACTGCGAACTCGAAGACGCCCACGGCCGCGGGACCGCCCGCCGCGAGTCCCCACAGCGGCAGTCCACCGACGAATCCGGCCAGCGCCTCGGGGAACGCGTACCAGACGCCGCCCCAGAACAGCGCGTTGACGATGACCGCCGGGACGAAGACCGAGGAGATGCGGTCGGCGACGTTCTGGATCTCCGGCTGACGGCTCTGGGCGTCCTTCACGCGGGCGACGATCTGCTGGATCGCCGTCTCCTCGCCGACCTTCGTCGCCTCGACGACGAGCACGCCGTTCTGGTTGACCGTCGACCCGATCACCTCGTCGCCGGGCTCCTTCGAGACGGGCACCGATTCGCCGGTGACCATCGACTCGTCGACCGCGCTGTCGCCGTCGACCACTTCCGCGTCCGTGGGAATCTTCTCGCCCGGTCGGACTTTCAGGCGGTCGCCGACCTCGATCTCAGAGAGCGGCACTTGCTCCTCACTGCCGTCTTCCCGCACCACGGTCGCGGTATCGGCTTCCATCTCCAGCAGCGACCGGATCGCCTCCGAGGCCTGGCCCTTCGAGCGGGCCTCGAGGTAGTTGCCCAGGGTGATGAACACCAGGATGAGCGCCGCGGTGTCGAAGTACAGCCCTTCCCCGGGGAACCCGAGCAGTCGTGCGACCGAGTAGAGATACGCCGTCGACGAACCCAGGGCGATCAGCACGTCCATGTTCGCCGTCCGGTTTTTTACGACGGCCGTGTACGAGTTCTCGTAGAACTCCTTTCCCAGCGCGTACTGGACGGGCGTCGCGAACGCGAAGGCGGCCCAGCCGAGCGGGATCCCTTCGAAGGTGGCGTCCATCCACCCGGGTGCGAAGAGGTGGCCGGCCATCATCGCCAGCAGCGGCAGCGACAGCACCGCACCGAACAGCGTGAGGTTGCGCTGGCGACGGATCTCCGCGTCGCGCGCGGCCTGCTGCGGATCGGTCGCGGTCTCGCCGCTCTCATCGCTGGCTCCGCTCTCGCCGTCGTCACTCCCTGCGGTCCCGTCCTCGCGGACCGGCGAGTACCCGGCGCCCTCGATCGCGTCGTAGACGTCGTCCAGCGACGCCGCGGCGGGATTGTAGGTCACCGTCCCCTCGTCGGTGGCGTAGTTCACGTCCGCGTCGACGACACCTGGCGTGTCACGCAGCGCCGACTCGGTGGTCTCCGCGCAGTTCGCGCAGGACATGTCGGTAATGGCCACGGAGACCGTCTCGCTGGCCGCCTCGTAACCTGCGTCCTCGATCGCCTCGTAGATCGCTCGTAGGCTCGTCTCCGCGGGGTCGTACGTGACGCTCCCCTCGTCGGTCGCGTAGTTGGCGTCTACCTCGGAGACGCCCGCGAGCGAGCCCACGCGCTCCTCGATGGTTTGCGAACAGTTCGCACAGCTCATCCCCTGTAGCTGCAGTCGTATCGTGCGCTCGCTCATGATGCGTCTAGATAGGGACTCCCTATTCATGCGGTTTGTCCCTGTGTTTCGAAAGTTCCAGGCGCGTTCGATTTTCGATCCCATCCGAATACCATCGTCAGCCAACGGTCCGAATCTCAGTCCACCCGCCGAGTGTAGGTCACCTGTTTCGGTTCGAAGCCGCTGTCCTCGTAGAACCGCCGGGCGCCGTCGTTGGCCCACTCGCAGGAGACCTCGACGTAGTCGACGCCGCGGTCGTTGGCGACCTCCATCACGGAGTCGAGGGCCGCGCTCCCGTGACCCTCGTCCCTGTGCTCCGGTTCGACGTACAGGTCGACGATATCGAGGTACTCCGAGTGGGTTCGAGAGGGGTGTTCGCCGGAACGGAGGACGAGGAAGCCGCGCTCGTCGTCGCCCACGGTGAGCAGATAGACCGTCGTGTCGTCCGCGGAGAGCAGCCTCTCGAATCCGGCCTCGGCGGGCTCGGGGTCGTCGTAGGCGATTTCGTTCAGGTCGTCGTACTGCTCCATCGCCGTCGCGAGCGCGAACCAGTGCTCGGCGAGGGTCTCGGTGTCCCCGCGGGTCGCTTCGACGAGTTCCATGTCGGTCGGTCAGCCGGGGGGCGCATACGTGTTCCCCCAGTCCGGAACCGGACCGCACCTGCGATGGAGTCCCACGCCACGGAAACGCCTTAGTAGGACGCCCGGAAACGACGGGACAGGATGGACAACGGCCCGAGGTCGGGCCGCGCCCTCCGATTCGCGTAGACCGTCGACGGCAGCGGCGGTCACGCGGGCGGGGCGGGCTCGACCGGCTCGCCGGCTGTGGGCCGGGCGGATGCGTGTCGGAGTCGCTGTCTGGCGCGTCTTCTCTCCGCCCGGTCGCGCTTTCGGCACCCGAGGTCGCGCTTGCGGACAGCGGTGGGTGTCTTCTCGGCACGTCACGTCCGGAGGCGCGGCTCCGAGTCGGTCGACGAACGCCAGCCCTGCCGACCATCCGAATGCCACGCCACACACGCCCGCGACCGCACAGTCCCGACGACCACCTCACCGCCCGCACTCGACGGAGGCCACACGCCTCGGAGGGGTCCCGATGACCGCCCGCCGGGAGCCGCTCGTCCTCGGCTCGCGCACCGACGCCGGCCCGGACCGGTTCACGTTCCACACCGCCGATGGCGTCCCCGATGCCGACTCGTTCTGCCCCGGCGAGCTGCTCGCGCTCGAAGCCCTGTGGGACCGCGACTGCGGCCGACTCCGGACGGTCGGCGCTCGCTACGGCGTCGTCGGGGTCGTCCTCGCCGAACGCGCCGAGCGAGTCGAGATGTCGACTCCCAGCGCTCGTGCGGCGGCGCGCTGCGAGCGCAACACCGCCGAGAACGACGTCGACGCGACCGTCGAACTCGCGACCGGTCTCGCCTCGGTCGACGGTCCGGTCGCCCGCGAGTTCGACACCGTCGCTTTCGTTCCCGAACCGTACACCCCGATCGAGGTGGGGATCCGTCGTCTCCGCTCCGCGCTCGCGTCGCTCGCGAGCGACGGCACCCTCTATCTCGCCGCGAAGCCCGAGGCGGGACTCGGACGATACGAGGACGCCCTCGCCGGTGCCGCGGCGACCGTCGAGGCGGCCGCCGAACGCAGCGGCTGGACGCTCCTGCGCGCGACCGGATCGCGGAGCGCCGACGGTGGCCGCCCCGACCCACCGTTCGGCCGGATCGAGACGACCGTCGCCGGGGTCGACCTGACGTTCGCCACCGCACCGGGACTGTTCGCGGCCGGCGAACTCGACCGCGGGACGCGCCTGCTCGCGGAGACCGCGACGGTCGCGGACGGCGACAGGGTGCTGGATCTGTGCTGCGGCTACGGCCCGCTCGCGGCCTACGCGGGTCGGGTCGCCGACTGCGACGTGTGGGCGACCGACGACGACGCGCTCGCGACCGCGGCCGCCGAGCGGACGCTCGCCGCGAGCGGCGTCGACGGTCGGGTCGTAACCGCCGACTGCACCGCCGGCGTCGCCGACCGGAGGTTCGACACCGTCTGCTGCAATCCGCCGACGCACGCCGGGCACGGCGTGCTCGCAGATCTGTTCCGCGGCGCGGCCGACGTGCTCGCGAGCGGCGGCCGCTGCTGGGTCGTCCACCACCGCGCGCTCGATCTCGACGGTTCGCTCGCCGCCTTCGAGCGCGTCGAGACGGTCGCGACCGGTGAGGAGCACGTCGTCCGACTCGCGCGACGCTGAGAGCGGACCGAACGACTCGAATCAGCCTTCGGCGCCCGCTCGTAGTTCCTCGTACATCTCGACGAAGGAACCCTCGCAGGACTCACAGCAGAAGTGGTAGGTCTCGCCGTCGAGTTCGCGGCTCTCGCCCTCGGGGGTGACGGTGTTGCCGCACTCGTCGCAGGTCAGCGCGAGTTCGGCCTCGGCGACGGAGGGATTCCACGACCGATCCGACAGCAACGACACCTCGTAGTCGCGCACGTCATCCATCACGACCGTCGATTCGAGCAGCGAGAGCACGTCGCCCTCGGGGACGGTGGCGGTGAAGACGACGCGCTCCTCGGCGGTGGTGAAGACGTGCTCGACGGGGTCGGCCTCGCCCAGCGCGTCGGCGACCGCCGATGCCGCTCGGGGGGTCACGTTCAGCGTCACCAGAACGGGCGCGCCCTCGCGGAGCTTCGAGCGGTCGACGTCGAGTGTGAACCCGCGGATGACGCCCACGTCTTCGAGGCGTTCGACGCGGTCGGCGACCGCCGGCGGCGACAGGTCGACGGCGTCGGCGATGTCGCGCCAGGAGCGACGCGCGTCGTCAAGCAGGAGGTCGAGGATCGTCCGGTCGGTGTCGTCGAGGTCGCGCATACGCCCACTGAGCAGGCCACGAGAGAAATGGTTTCGGCCGATCGACGGGTCGATCGGGTTGGGGCGCGACCCGACTCAGGCCGCGCCGCTCGCGCTCTCGGTCGGCTCCTCCGGTGCGCCGACGAAGATGGTCCCGGCGACGCCCTCCGGCAGCGAGACGGTCCCCCCGGCTTCGGCGAGCGCGACGGTCACCATCCCGATGGGTGCGACCTCCTCGACGACGAGTTCGGTTCCGGGCGTGATGCCGGCCTCGTCGAGGTAGGCCAGTTCCTCGGAGTCGCGGTCGCGGACCCGCCGGACGACGACAGTCTCGCCCTCGGCGCAGTCGTCGAGCGTCTCGCCTGCGGTCTCGTCGACGGGGTCGAGGGCGTCGGTCGGTATCGGGTCGCCGTGGGGGTCGACGGTCGGGTCGTCGAGCATCTCGGCGACTCGTCGCTCGAAGGTCTCGCTGATGTGGTGTTCGAGCCGGTCGGCCTCGTCGTGGACCTCCGCCCAGTCGTAGCCCAGCTCCTCGGTGAGATACGTCTCCAGCAGCCGGTGGTGACGGACCACTTCCAGCGCCACGGTCTCCCCCTCGGGCGTCAGCCGGACGCCCTTGTACTTCTCGCGCTCCACGAGCCCCCGGTCCTCCAGCTTCTCCATCATGCTGGTCGCCGTCGGCGCCGTCACGTCCAGCAACTCCGCGATGTGCGAGGTGGCGACCGGCTCCTCGCCCTCGCGCTGGAGCTCGTAGATCGCCTTCAGGTAATCCTCCATCTTGGCGCTGAGCATCGTTCGAGTTTAGACTCATCTAATCCTTAAGGGTGTTGCACCGAACGGGCACGCTATCGGTCGGATCGGTAACGACGGCGACGCAGGGTGGCCGTCAGCGGCCGAGGTCGTAGAACTCGTCGTTCGGTCGCATGTCCGCGAGGTGGGCCATCCGGTTGGAGAGGTTGAAGAAGGCGGTGACACTGCCGATGTCCCAGATCGCCCGCTGCGAGTACCCGTGTTGGCGCAGCCGTTCGAAGTCGTCTTCGCCGATCTCGGCTTGGTTCTCGGTCAGTTTCACGGCGAAATCGAGCATCGCCCGTCGCGCCTCGGAGACGTCCGCGGTGCGGTGGTTGCTCGCCAGTTGCTCGGCGATCTGGGGGTCGTCGGCGTAGATCCGGGCGAGCGCGCCGTGGGCGACGTTGCAGTACAGGCAGTCGTTGGCGCCGCTGACGGCGACGATTATCATCTCGATCTCGGCGCGGTCCAGCTCGGTGTGCTCGACAAGCGCGTCGTAGTACTGGAAGAAGGCCCGGAACTGCGACGGCCGGTAGGCGTACGCGAGGAAGACGTTCGGGACGAAGCCAGCGTCGGCCTCCTCCTCGGCGATGCGCTCTTGGAGGTCGTCGGGCAGTTCGTCCACGTCGGGGACCGGGAACCGCGTCATCGCTGGGTCGCTCATACCGGATCCCCGCCCGGAACGGGCTTGAGTGCTCGGGCGCCGACGGGGGGAGCGTCCCGAGAGCGTAAGTACGGTGGCGGTCACAGCTACGCACGACGATGTACAAGACGGGTCACTACGGGGCCGCGCTGCTCGTCTACGCACCGGTCGGCGGCGCGCTGCTGGTCGCCGGGTTCGACGCCGCGGCGCTGGTCGGCGGCGCCGTCGTCGTCGCCCTCTCGGGGCTTCCAGACGTGGACCAGCGGATCCCGTTCGTCGAACACCGCGGGCCCACGCACACCGTCGGATTCCTCGTCCTCGTCGGGCTCGCCGTCGGTGCCGCCGGCGCCGCGGTCGGGGGAGCGGTCCCGGCCGAGCAAGCGTTCCTGTCCGGGGACGCGGTCACGTGGGCAGTAGCGGTCGCGTCCGGCGGGACGGCGGCGCTGGGGGCGTTCGGCTTCCTCCTCGGGTCGCTCGCGGTCGCCTCGCACCTGCTGGCCGACGCGCTGACGCCGATGGGTATCACACCGTTCCGGCCGCTCTCGGACGCTCACTACACGATATCGCTGACTCGGGCGGACAACGCGGTGGCGAACTACCTGCTGCTGGGGATCGGAGTCGCGGTGACGGTCGCGACGGTGTTGGTCACCGGCGGATAGCGGAGGTGCCCGTCGCCCGAGTCAGAGCAGGTCCTGGTCGTCGAGTTGCTCCATGACGTCGTCGACGAACGCGTCGACGCTGTCGTAGGGGAAGTTGCCGCTGCCGAGCTTCGTGTTGAGCTCCATGGCCGTCATGGAGAAGTCGCCGGACTCGAACTTCGTCCCCGGACCGTTCGGCAGCGCCGGTACCAGATCCATCGGACTGGAGATCGGATAGTCCGCGCCCTCGAACGCCTCGGTGAACTGCTCGCGCAGGTCTTGCCTGTCAACCATACCCCTAGATGTCCGTAAGGCAGTAAAAAAGGTTCGAGATTCACATCTCCAAACGAGTTGCTCGTTTATTCGCGCCACCGGGTGTCGCGAACCCAAGGTTCCTATCAGTGGACCACGAAGTCGGTCCATGACCGAGGAGAGACTGACGCGACGACGCGCGCTCGCGGTGAGCGGACTGGCACTGACCGGTGGTCTGGCGGGCTGTGGAAGCGACTCGAACGGCGACGGGGCGGGGGGTGACCCGTCGAGTCCCGACGGCACCGCGACGGACGGATCGCCGGCGACGACCGACGCCCCGGGCGGCCGGACGGCGACCGCCGACGGAGACGGGACGGCCGCCGGGACGGCGGCGTTCGAAGACCTGACCGTCCGGGCCGAACGGGTCGCTTCGGGGTTCACGTCCCCGTTGGCGCTCGCGATCCCTCGGGAGGGTCGGCGATTTATCGTCGACCAGGCCGGCCAGATCTACCTCCAGGAGGACGGGAGCCTGCGCGAGGAGCCGTTCCTCGACGTGTCCGACCGGATGGTCGACGTGAGCGGCTACAGCGAGCAAGGGCTGCTCGGACTCGCCTTCCACCCGAAGTTCGCCGACAACGGCCGGTTTTTCGTCCGCTACAGCGCGCCGGCCCGCGAGTGGGTGCCCGGCGACTTCTCTCACACGTTCGTCCTCTCGGAGTTTCGCGCCGAGCCGGGTGCGGCGACCGCCGACCCCGAGTCCGAGCGGGTAGTCATGGAGGTCGCCGAGCCGCAGGGCAACCACAACGCCGGCGCGATCGCCTTCGGCCCGGACGGCTACCTCTACGTCGCGACCGGCGACGGCGGTCGCTCGAACGACCAGGGTGCGGGTCACGTCTCCGACTGGTACGACGCCGTCGACGGCGGCAACGGCCAGGACGTCACCGAGAACCTGCTCGGGAGCATGCTCCGGATCGACGTGGACACCGACGCCACGACGGGGACGCCGACGGGCGGAGACGGCGGCGGCGATACCGCTGGCTCGGACGGACCGGCCCGAAACTACGCGATCCCCGACGACAACCCGCTCGTGGGGAGCGACGGTCTCGACGAGCAGTACGCCTGGGGCTTCCGGAACCCCTGGCGGTTCTCCTTCGGACCCGACGGCCGGCTGTTCGTCGGCGACGTGGGCCAGGGCGCCTGGGAGGAGGTCTCGGTCGTCGAGCGCGGTGGTAACTACGGCTGGAACGTAAAAGAGGGGACGCACTGTTTCCGGGCCGACGACTGTCCGGACGAGAGTCCACGCGGTCGGCCACTCCGGGACCCCGTGATCGAGTATCCCCACGGCGGCGCAGACGTGAGCGGGATCGCCGTCGTCGGCGGCTATCTCTACGACGGCGACGCGATACCCGGCCTCCGCGGCCGCTATCTCTTCGCCGACTGGCGGGCCGGCGGACGGCTGTTCGCCGCCCGCGAGACCGACGAGGGGCTGTGGCCGACGACGACGGTGTCGGTCGAGTCGGACGAACAGTTCGGCCCGATGGTGCTCTCGTTCGGCCGGAATCCGGCGGGGGAGCTGTTCGTCTGTACGAGCGCGAGCGGACAGGTATCCGGCGAGAGCGGCGCCGTGTACCGACTGACGGGTGCGTAGCTTCCGAGAGAAACGGTCGGTGAGCGGGTCGCGGTCAGTCCGCGGTGAGCGGCTCACCGTGCTGGATGTCCGTGCCGAGCACGTCGAGGAACGCGGCGATCCATCCCGGATGATCCGGCCACGCCTGGGCGGTGACGAGGTTGCCGTCGGTGACGACGCCCTCGGCCCACTCGCCGCCGTTGGCGCGCACGTCGGCCTCCAGCGCGGGGTAGGCGGTGCAGGTCCGCCCCGCGACGGCGTCGGCGGCGACGAGGATCTGCGTCGCGTGGCAGATGGCGGCCACGGGCTTGTCCTCGGCGAAGAAGTGCTCGACGGCGTCGACCACTTCGTCGTAGTTGCGGATGTACTCCGGGGCGCGCCCGCCCGGGAGGACGAGTCCGTCGTAGTCGGCGGGGTCGACCTCGTCGAGCGTCGCCGTCAACTCGAAGTCGTGGCCCCGCTCTTCGAGATACGTCTGGTCGCCCCGGAAGTCGTGGACCGCGGTCTTGACCGTCTCGCCCGCCTCCTTGTCGGGACAGACGGCGTCGACCTCGTGACCGACCGCCTGGAGCGCCTGGAACGGTACCATTACCTCGTAGTCCTCCCCGAAGTCGCCGGTGATGAGCAGTAGCTTCTTGCCTGTCATGGTAATGAACCCCCACTGAGTTCGCCTACACCTTAGTCTCGCGACAGTATAAGCGTATCTCGACCTGTCGGAATCGGGACCCGAAACGCTCGGAGCGGCCGCCAGCGACCCGCTCGCGCTCACTCCAGTAACGCGGGCAGATCCGCCAGCGAATCGAGGACGGCGTCGGGGTCGACGTCGCTGTCGGCGGCGTCGGTCCGAGTCGAGACGCCGGTCAACACCAACGCCGTACGCATCCCGTGGTCGGCGCCCATCCGCAGATCCGTGTCGAGGCGGTCGCCGACGACGAGACAGTCCTCGGCCGGGACGCCCAGCCGAGCGAGGGCGTCTTCGGCGGCTTCGGGCGAGGGCTTGCCGAGCACTCGATCGGGCTCGCGGCCCACCGTGCGGGCGACGGCGCCGATCACCGCGCCGGACCCGGGGACCAGCCCCTCGGCCGTCGGGATCGTCCGATCGGGGTCGGTCCCGAGGAAGGTCGTCACCTCGTCGACCCCGGCGAGAGCCTCGCACATGTCGTCGTAGTCGAACCGCTCGTCCCACGAGGCGACGAAGACGTCGGCCTCTCGCGGGTCGTCGACGAGCCGTTGGCCGGACTCGCGGAGGTACTCGCCCAGCGAGTCCGATCCGAGGAGGTAGGTCGGCTCCGCCGGATGGTGGTCGCGGAGGAAATCGCGGGTGACCGTCGAGGCGGGGAGGATCTCCGATTCGTCGGCCTCGATGGCCATCCCGTCGAGGCGGTCGACGTACTCGACGGGCGTCTTCGTCGGGTTGTTCGAGCAGAAGCAGACGGCGATCCCCTCGTCTCGGAGGGCTGCGACCGCCTCGGCGACGCCGGGGAGGACGCCGTCGCCGCGGTAGACCGTCCCGTCGAGGTCGAGGACGACGCCGCGGATCCCGTCGAACGGGCGCTCGGAGTCGGGTTCGGTGGACATTCGGTTCTCGGCCGGCGATAGGGACCCTCGGGGCAAAAGGGGGGCGGTCCAGGGGAGCGGGCGGCGGTCGGTGACGAGGACCGCTCAGCGCAGCTTCCGCTGCCAGCGCGGCCCGGCGCGCTCGGAGAGAGCGACCCCGACGGCGGCGGCGACGAGCGAGACGCCGGCGGAGACGCCGACCGCGAGCGCGGGTGCCTCGGTGTATGCGAGCGCGGCGACGACCAGCGGGACGGCGACGGCGGCCAGCGCCGCGCCGAAGGCGACGAACAGCGGCGTGTCGAAGAGTAGTTCGTTCGGCGCGAAGCCGGTGACGTAGGCCGTGACGCCGAAGACGTAGACCGCCACCAGCGGGAAGACGACCGCGCCGACCGCGACCTGGGTCGGCGAGAGCCAGACCAGTGAGCCGAGGAGATAGACCAGTCCGGCGGGCACGGAGAGGGCGAGAAAGGCCGTCCGTTTGCCCGCGAACGCGGTCGACAACGACAGCGGCAGGCGCAGGTACTCCTCGGCCGTGTCGAACTGCGTCACCCAGCTGTAGGTGGTGAAAGCGCCCAGCCCGAGCAGCGTGCCGACGGCGATGCCGTAGGAGGGCGCCAGCGTCGTCGCCCGCGCGACCTCGCGGACGAGCAGGACGGTGACGCCGAACAGCACGCCCATCGAGAACAGCACTTTCCAGACCGAACCCGACGAGCGGGCGACCTCGAGCAGCGTCCGCGTCGCGACCCCGTCGCCGTCGCGGATCGCCGATCGAACGCGCTCGTACCGCTGGGGCGCCGACCGCGCGCCGCCGCTCTCGACCGGCTGGAACGCCAGCGGCCCGGCCGCGGCGAGCGCGGCCGCGGGACCGAACCCGAGCGCCGCCGACCGGAGCGACGGGTCGAGGTAGAAGCCGTACGGCGAGAACGCGACGGCGTCGAGCCGCCCCGTGAGTATCCCCGCGGCGACCGCGAGGACGAGCGCGAGCACGGCCGCCCTGCTCCGGGTGCCGACGCCGGTGAGCGTGAGGCTCGTCCCGACGCCCAGCGCGAACGCGCCGGTCGTCGTCAGCCACAGCAGCGCGACGCTGCCGGGGGACTGGCCCGCCGAGAGCGCGACGGCGGCGTAGCCGACCGCCATCGGTACGAGGAACAGACCGGAGTAGTACAGCAGGTCCTTGACGACGAAGACCCCGAGCAGGCGCCGCCAGGTGACCGGGAGCGTCCGCGCCGAGAATACGAGCAGCGTCACGTCGCCCAGCACGTCCCGCAGCGCGTCCCGACCGACGAGGCCGATGGTCCCGACCTGGAGGCCGAAGAAGAAGACCAGCCCGTGCAGCCCGGCAGCGACGGCTTCGATAGAGGTGCCTGCGACCGTCAGCAGCCAGACACCGAGGGCCGCGAAGAGGGCGACGACGAGCGGGAACGCGGCGAAGCGGTCGCCGAACAGCTCCGCCTGCAGGCGCCACTCCTCGCGGATCATCCGGACGAGCAGGCGCGTCGAGAGGCCGCCGCGGCGGTTCGGCGTCGCCGAGTCGGCGCCGCTCATGGGTCGCGCTCGTCGGTCTCGGCCGGGGTCGCCGCCGGTCCGGCGACGGCTCCGTTCTCGGGTCCCGTCTCGTTCCCCTCGGGTTCGACCTCCTGTCGGAAGTAGTCGAGCAGCTGCTCGTCGGGGTCGAGGTCGCGCGGGTCGCGCTCGGCGACGAGGTCGCCGTCGCGGACGATGCCGACCGACGTACACAGCTCTTCGGCGACTTCGAGGAAGTGCGTCGAGAGAAAGAGGGTGTTCCCGCGCTCGCAGTAGTCGCGCATGTGGTCTTTGACCTCGGCCTGCATGATCGGGTCGAGGTTGACCAGCGGCTCGTCGATGAAGACCAGATCCGGCTCGTGGACGAACGTCTGGGCGAGCATCACCCGCTGGCGCTCGCCCTCCGACAGGTCCGTCGAGATGGTATCGAGCGTGTCGACGAAGCCCAGCCGGTCGGCCCACTCGGCGATGCGGTCGTCGACCCCCGACAGGCCGCGCACGTCGCCGACGAACTGGAGGTACTCCCGGGGCGTGAGGAAGCTCGGCGGGTCCTCACGCTCGGGGAGGATCCCGACTGCCTCGCGCACCGCGAGCGGGTCGCCCGCCGGGTCGTGGCCCAGCACGCTCGCGGTCCCCTCGGTCGGGTCGAGCTGGCCGGTGAGGATCTCGATCGTCGTCGTCTTCCCGGATCCGTTCGGGCCGAGCAGGCCGAACAGCTCGCCCTCGGGGACGGACAGTGAGAGCGACGACAGCGCCGTCACGTCGCCGTATCGTTTCGTCAGGTCCATCGTCTCGATAGCTGGCATGTGTGTCTCCTCGGGCCGTCGCGCCCGTTCGCTGTCCCGTATCGACCGGCGACCCGTATAGTGATTCGGACTTTCGGAACGACTGTCAGAAAGAGGAGCGGCCCTACTCGTCGGCCGACTCGCCGTCGTTCGTCTCGGCCGCGTCGTCGTTCGCGTCACCGTCCGCCGCGTCGTCGTCGGCCTCGTCGTCGGGTCCGATGTCGACGCTCAGGTCGGCGCTAGCGCCGTCCTCGCCATCCTCGTCGGTGTCGATCCGGTCGATGCCGTCGAAGGTCGCCTCGGTCGAGTCCTCGTCGTCTCCGCTCGCGGCCTCGGCGCGGCTCTCGAGGAGCAGCGCGGTGCCGCCGGCCGCGAGCATGCCGACGCCGGTCGCCCGGACGGCGCGGACGTACCAGTCGGTCGGTTCCAGCTCGCCGGTGTTCTCGAAGCCCGGGAGCGACATCGTCGCCGCGATCCGGGCGCTCAGTCGTGGCGCGACCGTCGCGAACAGTCCTTTGAGGGCGATCGACGCGTAGGCTACCTTTCGGAGTCCTGCGGGGATCATACAGTGGCACTACGGCCCGGAGATCCCTCAATGCACGAAAAGCGGCAATCGCCGTCGGTCGATCGGAGGCGGTCGGCGCGAGTCTGATGACGGGGGACGTCAGTCGCCGGGTGCCCCGCTCTCGTCACCGGTCGAGCCGGGCCCGCTGGCCTGTCCGACGCGATCTCCGGCCGGTCCCGAACGACCACGCCCTCGGCGGCGGCGCGCGAGCGCCCCGTAGAGTTCGTCGGAGACCGCCTCGCGGATCCGCTCGGCCGCCTCGGCGTCGATGTCGACGGCTTTCGCGTCCTGTCCTGTGAGGCTCTGGGAGCCGGCGGTGTCGACGGTGACAGTCGCCAGGTCGCGCCGGCGCTGGAATATCGTCTGGGAGCTGAAGACGGTCTGGACGCGGTGGTAGGGGACGACCTTCTGCCGGCGGACCCAGAAGCCGTTGCGCGTGACGACGTGGTCCTCTCCGAGCGCGTAGCCGCGATTTTTCCACTTGTAGTGGGCGGCGACGGGCACGAGCGGCGCGGCGACCAGCGGGACGTACCAGTACAGCTGGAAGTCGGTGACCATCGTACCGACGTACAGCAACGCGACGAGGATCGCCAGGCCGATGGCGTAGCGGAAGCCGTACCGCAGGCGCGCCCGCTTGGGCGGGCGTTCGAGCCCGGAGCCGTCGAACGCTTCCAGCGAGCGGGCCAGCGAGACGACGCGGTCGCGCTCGGCGACCGGGATCGCCGACTGCGACCCGTTCGACTCCCCGCCGGTCGGGGTGTACCCGGCCGTCTCGATGGTCAGCGCGGCGTAGCCCAGCGCCCGCGCGAGAACGTTCTCTTCCAGGGTCAGCGTCTGGACCTTCGAGAGGGGGATCGTGCCCCGGAACTTCTGGAGGAGCCCGCGCTCGTAGCGCAGTTCCTCCTCGCCCCGGTCGAGGCGGAACCCGTAGTAGCGGGCGGCGTTGAGCACGCCCGAGACGAGCGCGAGCGCCGCGATGGCCCCCAGCGCGGCCAGCGGGCCCAGGAACGCGCCGATCAGGCTGTCGATCCCGAGGCCGTACTCCCACCAGTTGTCCGGTTGCGCCATCGAGGCGGCCGACGGCGCGAAGATGGACGCACCGAAAAAGAGGAACGACGCGATCCGGAGGTCGACGGAGATCAGCGCGAGGATCCCGAGTTCGCGCTCGGTGATCGAGAACACCGTCTCGAAGCGCTCCTCGTCGGTCGCGGCCGTCTCGCCGTCGTCGGCCTTCGCGACCCGGCTCAGTCGGCTGATCTCCGACTGGAGCGCCTCGGCGTCGTCGACGCCGACGTACCGGAGCTGTGCCTCCGTCCCGCCGCCACCGGCCGTCTCGAGGCCCACCTCGGCGACCCCGAGGGCGCGCTGGACGACGTTCTGACTGATGTCGACGTTCTGGATGCGGCGCAGCGGGATCTCCCGCTTCCGTCGGGAGAGCACGCCCGACCTGATGTCGAACGTGTCGGCGGTGAGTTCGTACTCGAAGCGGCGATAGCGGGCGACGAAGTAGCCGACGAACGCCGCGATCCCGAGGAGGATGGCGACGATCGCGCCGATCGCCAGCAGACTTCGCCCCGAGCCAAACAGTGCCGAGGCGCTGCCGCCGCCGAAGACGAAGAGAGCGATCGCGATGCTGAGGCCCTGCTGGGCGATCTGGTAGGGGATGGTCAGCACGTCGAGCTTCTGTGGGCCCGCGATACGCGGCGTCGTCGACGAGCCTCCTCCGCTCCCGACGTCCTCGGCCGTCGCTCGGCCGACCGACTCACGGTCGGGGTCGTCGGCCGGCGGATCGTCGGCAGTGGCGTCGCCGCGTTCGCTAGCCGATGGGGCGGAGTCGTCGCTCGGGCCGCGCTCGTCGGGGTCGGGCGGCCAGTCGCGTCCGTCGTCCGCGTCCGGCGTCGGTTCGCTCTCGGTGGAGTCGTCGTCGCTCATACCGCGTCTTCGTCCTCGGAGGCGATCGCGAGCCGTTCGAGCCGAGACTGCAGGTCCTCGGCCGTGTCGGGCGTGAGTCCGGGGATCGTCACGTCGGCACCCCTGGAACCGGCGGTGTAGACGACCAGCGTCGAGAGGCCGAGCACGCGCTCGAACGCCGAGCGGCGCGTGTCGATGTGCTGGACGCGCACGTAGGGGACCACCGTCTGGACGCGCGTGAGGACGCCGCGGGTGAGATACAGCGACTCCTCGCGGACCACGTAGCGCCACGACCGGTAGAGGAAGACGGTGCGGACGATCCCGTACACCAGCGACAGGACGAACAGGCCGCCACCGACGGCGACGGCGCTGGATACTCTGTCGAACGGGAGGTACTTCGCGGCGACCGCCCACGTGATGAATCCGACGACCGCCGCCGTCAGGAGAGCACCGAACAGCGGGCCGACGATCCACTCGACGCGGACCGTCGGATCGAGCGTTCGCGGTTCGCCCGGCGTCTCGACGGATTCGGCGACCGGACGGTCCTCGTCGCCGGCCGCCGGGTCCTCGACGTCCTGGGGATCGTACGACGGTGACCCGTCGGTGCCGACCGGGGACTCGCCGGCGGACTCCGCGTCGGCAGCGACGCCCTCGGTGGACGGATCGGCGCCGTCGCCGTCGTCACGGGGATCTGTCATCGAATCACCCGTGGGCCGGGCGCGGTTTAGTGGTATCGGCACCGCGCGCAGATACGAACCGCTCCGACCGACCGGGCCCCACGTCACTCCACAGGCCTCACTCGTGGCCGGACACGCGGACCGGCTCGTACGGCGCTTCGAGGTACTCCGTGTCGGACTCCGAGAGCGAGATGTCGAGCGCCTCGACGGCGTCTTCGAGGTGCTCGATGCTGGTCGTGCCGACGATCGGCGCGTCCACCCAGTCCTTGTCGAGCAGCCACGCCAGTCCGATCTGGGCCATCGTCGCGCCGTACTCCTCGGCCAGCTCCTGACACCGCTCGTTGATCTCGCGGCCGCCGCCCTCGAAGTAGGGGTGTTCGCGAGCGTAGTCGTCGGTCTCCCCGCGAGTCGTCGCGTCGTACTCCTCGTGAGGGCGAGTGAGATAGCCGCGGGCCAGCGGCGACCACGGGATGACTCCCACGTCCTCTTGCTCGCAGTAGGGGAGCATCTCCCGCTCTTCCTCGCGATACAGGAGGTTGTAGTGGTTCTGCATCGTCTGGAACCGTTCGAGTCCGAGCCGGTCGCTGGCGTGCAGAGCGTCGGCGAACTGCCGCGTCCACATCGAGGAAGCGCCGATGTAGCGGACCTTCTCCCGGCGGACGGCGTCGTCCAGCGCCCGCAGTGTCTCCTCGATCGGCGTGTCGTAGTCCCAGCGGTGGATCTGGTAGAGGTCGATCGTGTCCATACCCAGGCGTTCGAGAGAGTTGTCGAGTGCCTGCTCGATTGCCTTCCGAGAGAGCCCGCCCGAGTTGGGGTCGTCGTCGTCCATCTGGAAGAAGCCCTTCGTGGCGACGACGCTCTCCTCGCGGTGACCCTCCAGGGCCGCCCCGAGGACGCGCTCGGACTCGCCGAGCGAGTACATGTTCGCCGTGTCGAAGAAGTTGATCCCCAGGTCGCGGGCCCGCTCGACGAGTTCGATACCGTCCTCTTCGTCCAAGACCCACTCTCGCCAGTCCGAGGAGCCGAAGCTCATGCAGCCGAGACAGATGCGGCTGACCTCGACGCCGGTCGACCCGAGTGTCGTGTACTCCATAGCCGTCGGTGGGCCGCGGCGCGCAAAAAGGTGCGTTCCCCGGGCGCTGTCGCCGGCTCTCCGCGGCGAGGTCCCGGAAGAACCCGACGACTGCTCAGAGCCCCTCGGGGTCGGTCCGGGCGACGAGGCGGCGAGCGCCGACGAACAGGGCGACCGCGGCGACGGCGTAGGCGGCGACGTGGAGCGTCGTCGTCGTAGTCGGGCTGTCGACGGCGAGTTTCGCGACGGTCGTCGCCGGGTGTTCGGGGGCGAACGTCAGCAGGCCGAACCCGAAGATCACCAGCACCGAGTACAGCAGTTGCGCCTGCCGGCGCTTGGCGGTGAGAACGCCCAGCGAGAGCCCGAGCGTGACGACCAGCGTCGTCAGCGCGGTGACGACGAGCAGGATCTGGGGGACGTTCGCGACGCCGATCCCGTTGGTGCTCAACAGCGCGATCCACAGCACGGCCTGGGCGGGCGCGATGAGGACCATCGCCAGCGCCTTGGCGTCGACGATGTCGACCAGCGACAGCGGCGCGACCCGCAGGAGTTCCAGCGTCCCGCGCTCGATCTCCTCGGTCAGCGCGTCGACGGCGACCGACCCGCTGATAAAGGGCGGGAGGAAGAGGAGCAGCGGCACGAGCACCGTGTAGGTGAACCCGAAGTAGGGGCTGGCGTTCACCTCGTCGGGCAGTGGAACCGGCGAGTTGTCGAGGTCGTCCGCCCGGGCGATCCGCTCGGTGCGCTCGACGGCTTCCAGCAGCGTCCGCACCTGGTCGACGATCAGCGTGGTCTCGATGCTCCCGGTCGGCGCGATCACCTCCACGGCGATCCGCCCGCCCGAGTCGCCGGCGAGCAGCGTCGCGTGGACGTCCCCGTCGTGGTAGGCCTCCCGGGCGGCCTCGGGGTTCGGATAGACGACAGTTCGGACGCCCTCCTGGTCCTGGGCCGCCTGGACGAGCGCGTCGTCGTGTTCGCCGGCGACGCCGACGACCACCTCACCCGCCGACACGGACCCGGGGCTGTACAGCGACGTCAGTCCCACGACGAGGAACGACGAGAACGCGGCGACGAACAGCTGGATCAGCAGTGCGAGGACGATCGTCTTTTCGCTTCTCAGCGACGCGAGGTCCCGCTTTGCGATCGTCAGTCGCGGGTCGGCGAACAGCGACCGCTCGGAGGCTTCGTCGTCGTCGCTCGGGTTCCTGGTGGCGCCGCTCGACCCGTCACCCGACTCGGCGGCCGTCGACCCCGGTTGCGGGGCGGGCGGGGAATCACCCGACAAGGGCGGTCACCACCGTGAGGTTGTAGGCGACGTGAACCGCGACTGCGACCACCAGCGCGACGGCGTACGAGCGCCGGCCGCGCCTGGCGCCTAGCGTCGAGATCGTCGCCGTGACGACGTGCAGCGCCAGCGGCGCCAGCAGGAGCGCGACGAACAGTATCCCGAGCGGGACGCCCGTTCCGACGGCCGCCTGGCTGCCCTCCAGCGTCTGCCCTACGGGGAGCGTCTGCAGGTCGGCGAGGCGGACGATCAGCGTGAGCTTCTCCGCCAGGAAGAAGCCCAGGCCGCTGAAGGCGCCGACGACCAGCGCCGTCCGCAGCCGGCCGTCGAACAGCGAGTGAGCGTAGCCGGCGTAGACGTGCAGGCTCTTCGCGAGTTCCTCGACGATAGCGAGCCCGACCAGTACCGCGACGACGATGACCTCGACCGGGAGCTCCGCCTGCCAGAGGGGGTAGGCGAACGCCGCGACCACAAGCTCCGCGACGAGGACGAACGGCAGGAGTACGGCGGTCACGAGCGCGACGCTCCGGCGCCGTTCGATCGGCCCGGCGAGCGCGTCGAGCACCTTGTACGGGATCGGCCGCTGGGTGAACATGTCCTCCTCGCGGTAGAGCCCGGCGCCCAGCCCGAAACAGACCAGCGCCGTCAGCGTCGGCGGTAGCGTCGAGAAGACGAACTGTCCCAGCCCGACCGCCTGGCCCTGGAGATCCCGGACCACGAGCGTCAGCGGCGAGATGAGCGCGATCGGCGTCACGTCCGTGAAGATCGCCGGGACGAACGCGTAGGAGGTCAGCGAGACGGTGATCGTCACCGTCACGAAGGTCAGTTCCTTGAACGACCGCGCGAACATCGCGCCGAGGAAGGTCGCGGCGAGGAAGAGCAACGCGAGCGGGACGACGGCGAGCACGGAGATCGCCGACCCGCCGAGCCCGAGCCCGACCTGGAGGACGAGCGTGATCGCCGTCGCGACGCCGACGGCGGCCGCGAAGTACGGCAGCGTCTTCCCGACGACGATGTCCCCGCGGGAGACGGGGGCGACCAGCAGGAGTTCCCCGCGACGGTTGATCCGCTCGCTCAGGATCGTCGAGCCGTAGGCCTGGATGACGAAGTTCAGCGGCAGGACGAACACGAACGCGAGCACGAGCGACTGGAACGGGAACGGCGGCGCGATGTCCGAGGGCGCGCCGGTCGAGCTCCCGCCGGTCAGGCGCGCGCCGATGCTCGACCCGGCGACGCCGGACCCCTCGCTCGGTGTCGTCACGTCGGCGCTCTCGTCGCCACCGCTCGCTCCGTCGCCGGATCCGTCACTCGAACCGTCACCGGCGCCACCGTCGCTCCCGGCTCCGGTACTTGTTTCGCCGCCACTCCCAGTGCTCTCGCTCCCGCTGCCCGCTCCGTCGCTGGACCCACCGCTCGAACCGTCACCGACGCCACCGTCGCCTCCGGTCCCACTACCGGCCCCTTCACCGCTACCGCCGCCTCCGCCGTCACCGGCGGTCCCGTCGCCGTCTCCGGCCTCGCCGTCGTCGGTCTGGACCGGTAGCGTTCTGGTCTGTGAAACCGCGACTCGCGACGACTCGCGCTCGACGTAAGTCAGGTTCACGACCACCGGGAACGCCGCCGACTGGTTGCGCTCGTCGTCCATGATCCCGTCGTTGTACCGCTTGGTGGTCGACCGCAACTCCGCGACCGCGGCCCGCCCCTTCGTCGAGTCGGTCGAGCGGACCCGCGGTCCGACGACCACGACCTCCTGATCGCCCGCCTCGACGGCCGCCTGGCTGGGGTCCTGCACCCGGAAGGTCTGGTCGAGCGAGGCCGGGCCGTACAGCGGGTCCTCCTCGACGACGCCGACCCGGTAGATGCCCTGGTCGAGCGCGACCCCCTGGCTCACCGCGACGGGCGCCATCGCACCGAGTCCGAGGACCGCCAGCAACGCGATTGCGACCGTCCGCCGGTCGACGCCCCCGGCGTTTTTCGTCACCTCCCACCGGGCGATCCGGGCGACGTTCTCGACGCGCGTGCGGAGCCAGCGAGCGAACCGCTGGGCGGCGGACGCTCCGCTCGCCGTCCCCGACTCGCCACCGGAGCGGTCGTCACCGCCGACCGGCGGCGGGCCGCTCACGCTCGCGACCCCGAGGTCCGCTCGGCCTCGGGGTCGGACTCGGCGACGTCGAGGAACACCTCTTCGAGACTCGACTCCTCGGTCCGGATGTCGACGACCTCGCCGCCGGCAGCCCGGGCGTCAGCCCGCGTATCGTCGACGGCGTCCATGCTCTCGACGACCCGTTTGTGGTACCCGTTCTCACGGGCGCTCTCGGGGACCTCGACGGTCGCGTAGACGTGGTACTCCGTCCGGCCGTACTCCGCCTGGAGTTCGTCGAGGTCCCCTTTCGCCACGACGCGGCCCTCGTTCATGATAGCGACGCGGTCGCAGATGCTCTCGACGTGATAGAGGTTGTGCGCGCTGAAGACGATGGTCTTGCCCTGCTCGCCGAGTTCGCGCGTGAAGTCGATGATGTAGTTGGTCGTCAGCGGGTCCAGTCCGCTGCCCGGCTCGTCGTAGATCAGCACGTCGGGGTCGTTGATGAGCGAGCGCGCGATGGCGACCTTCCGCTTCATCCCCTTGGACATGTCACCCAGCGGGCGGTCGCGGTGGTCGAGTTCGAGCCGTTCGAGCGTGTCGTGGATACGCCGGTCCGCGACGCCCTCGGGCACGTCGTACAGATCCGCGAAGAAGTGCAGGTAGGAGACGGGCGTCATCTCCTCGTACAGCGGCGACTCCTCGGGGAGAAAGCCCAGGCGCTTTCGCATCTCCGTCTCGCCGGCGTCGTATCCGGCGACCGAGACCTCGCCGTCGGTCGGTTCGACGAGGCCGGCGAGCATCTTCAGCGTCGTCGTCTTGCCGGCCCCGTTCGGGCCGATGATGCCGAATACCTCGCCTTCCTCGACCGTGAACGTGCTCCCTTCCACCGCGACGAAGCCGCCGTACTCCTTGCGCAGGTCGCGGGCCGTGATCATTCGACCGTCGCTTGCGGGCGGGGGATTGTATAGGTTCGTCCCCCGTTATCGGATCTGGGTATCGGTCGGCCAGTCTGCACCGATAGCTACCGGACAGACGGGCTGGCGCGCGCTGTCGCGCGTCTCGTCGCGCGACGGTACCGTGCGAGGGATGAGCGAACAGAGTGAGCGAATCGGTTGGGGAGGTGTGTGGCAGTCTGCGGTGCTGTGCGGGGCCGTCCTGGAGGACTGAACGGGCGAGGCGCGCTCGCGTGCAGTTCAGTCGCCTGAGCGGCCCCTATCCGAGCGAGCCTGCGAGCGAGGATACGTCGCTCAGCGACCGCGAGCGGGCCGAGGGCTTTCAGCGCGTACTGTCGAGTTCAGCCGATCTGGTTCAGAGCGAGCGGACCGAATCACCGACGCAACTCCCTCTCACGCCTCGGGTCGGGGCATCGCTTCGAGTTCTCTGATCTCGGTGGTCTTCTCGACGCGCTCGTACTGTCGTCGCCAGGCGTCGGCGGGGAACAGGCCGTTGCGGTCGAACAACTCCTGGGCCGCCTCGGTCACCCGGTAGAACTTGTAGGGGTAGCCCCGCGTCCGCTGGCCAGCCGGCACGGTCAGCTCTTCGACGACCCCCGCCTCGGCGAGGACCTTCAGGTGATTCCTGATCGTGTCGGCTTCGAGGCTCGGATTGGTGTAGTCGAGTTCGTCGACGCTGGGCGCGCCCTTCGGGTGACCCACGAGGTCAGCGACGATGTTCGCCCGGGTCCCGTCGGTGACGCGCTGGAGCGCGAGCCAGGCGTCGAACCCGTCTCCCGCCTCGTCCCCGCTCGGTTCGGCCGTATCGGGTCGCATACGTCGCCGTACGCCGTCCGGCACAATAAACACTTGGACGCTGAGTTCTACCGGTCTTCGACTGTTCGTCGAACGATCGTCTAACCGGTTCTCCGACAGTCGGAAGACACTTGTCACACCCGGGCATCGGGGCCGGCATGGTCGATAGCGACGAAGGGGCGTCGGGGGACGACGGCGAGCGACCGGGGGACGACGGCGAACGAGCGGGGGACGATGGCGAACGAGCGGGAGACAACCGGGCCGCGGAAACGGGCGGCGGCCCCGACTACGTCGACGGCGTCGAGGGCGCGGAACTCGTCGACGCGAGTCCGGACTCGCTGACGCTGACGCCCGAGCAGCACGAACGGCTGAAGACGCACGTCCACGGCGACCGGTTGAGCGACATCCAGTACAGCGACCGCCGATATCTGGTCGTCGGTCGCGGCGGCGACGACGGCCCCGGTCGGCGCCGCAGACGGGTCCGCGACCAGTTGGACGACCGCCGCGAGGCCACGGCGTTCATGCTGGAGGATTTCGGCCTCTCGGGCGAGGAGATAGACCTGTGGGCGCCCGGCTTCGAGATACTCTGCGAGCAGGCGAGCCACGTCGTCGGCGTCCTCGAAGACTACGACGGCGGCCACGTCTGGGAACTCGGCTATCTCTATCACGAACAGAGTCGCGTCCGGGACGCGCTCTGGCTGCTGAAACGGACCTACGAGAGCGACGAGCGGCGACGCGAGCGCTACGACAACGGGATGGCCGCCTCTCACCTGGCCGCGCTCGAACGCGTCGCGGACGACCGCGTCGTCCGCTGGGATGGCGAGGGAGACCTCCGGCGGGCGGTCGAGGAGATCCCCTGACGGCCGGGTCGAGCCCCGGGACGACCCCGGCCGACCTCGCCCGGACATCCAAGACCGGGCAGCCCCAACTGGCGCACATGGCTTCGCTGCCGCAGATCGAGCGGACGCCCGACGGTCGTCGCCTCGTGGTCGACCGCGTCGTCGCCGCCGATGCCGACGCCGTCTGGACGGTTCTGACCGACACCGAGCAGTGGCCCGAGTGGGGCCCGAGCGTCAGCGCGGTCCGCTCGCGCGACCGATACATCGAGCCCGGGTCGCGGGGCGAGGTGCAGGTCGCCGGCGGCCCGTGGATCCCCTTCGAGGTCGAGACCTGCGGGGACTACCGCTGGACGTGGCGCGTCGCGGAGATCCCGGCGACCGGCCACGCGGTCACGCCACTGGGCGACGACCGCTCGCGGGCCGCGTTCGAGATCCCGCTACTCGCGGGCGGGTACGCTATCGTCTGCCACCGCGCGCTCGACCGGATCGCGACCATCGCGGAGAGCGACGAGCTATCGACCGGGTAACCGCTCGTGGGAAAATGGGTGGTCGTGGTCGTCAGACCGATTTCTCGATGCGTACGTCGCTGACGTTGTGGATGTCCTCGCCCATCCCCTCGCCGTCGCAGTCCTCGTTGGGGCATCGATAGTGCCAGCCGTCCTCCGTGGCCGTTCGCTCCGCGAACCGCTCGCCGCACTCGTCGCAGAACAGATCGCCCTGCGAGCACGTGTCACGGTGGAGTTCGAGTTCGAGTTCCGTACTGAACGTGCGTTTGCAGTTGCGGCAGACGTTAGTCATATTCGGAAGTTCGACAGCACCCCATATATCAACACCGGAACGTTCACGTCCCCGGGAACCGCTCGCACGGCCGCCGAGACCGCACGACTGCGGCCGGTAATCTCCCACAACCGAACTGATCAACTCCACAGAACGGTCGCCGTCCGGCGATCGCACGCCTCGGCCGGAGACGGCGGTCGCCGGGCTACCGCGTGTCGAGATCGTCCTCGTCTTTGAGGATTCGGGTCTCGGCCTCGCCGCTGGAGACCTCGTTGACCAGATCGTAGAACTCGTTTTGCATGCCGGCGGGGAACTCGACGACGCCGACCCAGGAGCCGTCGGGCTGCCACTCCTCGCGTTCGAGGTCGCCGAACTCCCGGACCTGCGCCTGGCCGCTGCCGGCGTAGTCGGCTGGCAACTGGGCGGCGACTTTCACCGTGTCGAAGCGGATGGGGATCACGGGTCGCAGCGCGTCGAGGGCGTCGTCGACCTGATTCTCGACGGGTTCCATCGGGTCGACTTTGAAGTCGGCCTGCTCCAGGGCGCTCTCGATGCGGTCGGGCGGGTGAGGCGCGTCGTCCATCTGCGGGTTGACCGCGTTGCGCGTGATGCGGTTGACCAGGTCCCGGTACTTGCGCTCTTGCATCTCCTTGCGCTGCTCGGCGGTGATCTGGATCTCCCCGCGGTCGACGACTTCGGGGATGATCTCCAGCGGGTCGGTCGTCCCGAACACCTCTTCGAGCGCGTTCTCCGGCGGGCGATCCCCGCGAGAGGCGTTCTCGAAGACGTCCTCGGCGGCGATCACGTCCTCCAGTTCCCCGTCGAACTCGCCGCGCTTCATCGCGAGGGCGGCGTCGGGTTCGACGAGCACTTCGAAGCGCTCGCCGTGGGACTCCAGACGCGCCGTCACGGCCTCGTCGAGTGATATCATACCCGGAGGTAACACCGTGTGGGTAAAAAGGTGTGTGGGCGCCGACCGCACACCGGCGACCCCGCGGCGGCCGACCCACCGGTCGTCTCACGACGGGAGACCGATCGGGGTCGATCGGGCGACGTTACTCCTCGTCGCTCTCGTCGTCGTCTTCCTCGACGGCGAGCAGGTCGAGCTCGTCGAGGTGCGACTCCTTCTCGGCGTCGCTCATCTCGGTGAACTGCTCGTCGTCGACGCTGATGGTGGCGATACCGATGCCCTCGGGGGCGAGCTCGCCGTCGTTGACCGACGCGAGCGCCTCCAGCGCGAGGCCGACACCGCCGTCCAGATCCATCTCCTCGTCGTAGTTGTCCTCGAGGTACTCGCGGATGTCGCCCCGGTCGGCACCGACGGCCAGCGCCTTCCACTCGTAGGGCGTCCCGGAGGGGTCGGTCTCGTAGAGGCGGGGCTCGCCGTTGGCGATGCCCCCGATGATGAGGGCGACGCCGAACGGGCGCGCGCCGCCGACCTGGGTGTACTGCTGGATGTGGTCGGTGACGGCCTTGGTGAGCGTCTCGACGCCGATGGGCTCGCCGTAGCGCAGCTGGTTGACCTGGGCCTGGCGGCGGGCGAAGTCGATGAGCTGGCGTGCGTCGGCGACGTGGCCGGCGCTAGCGATGCCGATGTGGTCGTCGGCCTTGTGGATCTTCTCGACGGACGAGCGCTCCATCAGCGGCGAGCGGATGCGCTTGTCCACCGCCAGCACGACTCCGTCAGCTGTTCGTACGCCGATACTCGCCGTGCCGCGCTTGACGGCTTCGCGGGCGTACTCGACCTGGTAGAGCCGACCGTCCGGCGAGAAGATCGTGATCCCACGGTCGTACGCCTGCTGTTGCGATTGTCCCTGCATATTTATAGATCGAGTTCGGTCGCCCCGACGAACGCGTCGTCGGCCCGCACGTCGATTCGGCCGTCGCGACCGACGGCACGCCGCTCGGCGTTCTCGAAGACGACGTTTCTCTGGTCAAAAGGTTCCGGTCGGCGTCGTATATACTTTTCTTCACAGGCCTGCACCGTGCCGCTAACCCCCCGCACGCGGACGCCCAGCTCCGCGCCGTCGACCGCGTCCAGACACGCCAGCACCGCCCGCGCGCGGTCGACCTCCCCCCTGCGCGCACGCACGACGACGTGACCGGCCCCTTCATCGAAGTCGAACCGGACCACCGACAGGTCCACGTCCGCGCTCCCGGCGTCGCCCACGAGGTTCTGCGCCGCGAACCACACCGCCCGCTGGAACGCTCGACGACCGATCTCGGCGTCGGGCCACGACTCCAGTTCGACCGCGAGGTATCGCCACCGCGGCTGGAGGTGTTTCGGGAGGTGTTTCACGACTCGCCCTCCGCCGCGGCGTCGTCGGAATCGCCGACTGGCCCGACTGACTCCCCGACGGGCTCCACGCGTTCGGCGACGAGGACGCCCACCTGGTCGTGGACCCGTTCGACCGCCGTCAGCGCGTAGCCGGCGTCGGTGATCGCGTCGGCCAGCACTCCGACAGTCGCCGGGTCGTCGACCTCGGGGCTGTAGAACGGTTCGCTGGGGTCGGCTTCGCCGAACAGCATCACGTCGCCGAGGACGATCCGCCGCGGTTCCAGCTCGGCGATCACCTCGATGGCCTCGCGCTTCTCGGCGTCCCCGAGGTGGTGCATCGCGAAGTTCGTCGTCGCCACGTCCACGTCGGCGTCGTCGGGAACCGCCGGATCGCGGAACCGCCCCTCGCCGAACTCGGCGGTCGAGAGCCCGCGGTCGGCGGCCTTCGCGCGGGCCTCCTCGAGCATCCCTTCACTGATGTCGCGGCCGACCACTCGTTCGGCCGTTTCGGCCAGCGGCAGGGCGATAGCGCCGGTCCCGGTTCCCAGGTCGAGGACGGTGTCACCCGGTCGGGCGCTGGCGTGTTCGACGACCAGCGACGCGCAGGCGCGGTACTCGTCGCTCTCCTCGTCGTCGTACTCGGCCGCCATCTCGTCGAACCGGGCGGCGTGCTCGTCGAGTGAGTGTTTCATGCGACCGGGTTCGACCCGGGAGACAAAGAACGCCTCGCTCCCCGACCTGCGGGACTACCGATCGTTCTCTTCGTCCTCGGCGACGGACTCGCGGAAGACGCCCGGTTCGACGAACGCGTCGCTCGCCAGCCGACGGTTGCGGTCGACGATCCGGCCCCACTCTGAGAGGCCCGCGCGGATCTGTTCGGCCGAGAATCCCAGCACCTCGCCGACGGCGACGAGTTCGCGCGGGGCCCGGAGCTGGAGGTGATTCTCCGGGTCGGCGCTGACGACGTACGGCGCGTCGGCGTCCTCGACGATCTCGCGGAGCTTCCGGAGCCCGCGGATGGCCTGAACGCGCCGTCCGCCGTCGGTCCGCAACACGCGCCCGAGCGAGAACTCGAAGCGCACGCCGTTGTCGGCGGCCGCGTTCGCGAGGACGTGGTTCACGTCCCCGTCGCCCGCCATCGGGTGAGCGAGCACGTCGACGGCCGGCTGCTCGACGGCGAAGCGGTTGATCGCCGCCGACCCGCCGTGGACCGCCACGACCGTCTTCGACCGACGGTGGTTGCCGACGAACCCGCTCGCCCGCGAAGGGTCCGTCGCCCGGATCTCGACGCCCTCGACGACGTCGACGTCGTACGTCTCGGCTATCTCCGCGGCGCCGAACTCGGTGTGGGCGCCACCGTGGTTGCGGACCACGATCCCGTCGAAGCCGTACTCCGCCGCGGTCGACGCGTGGCGGGCGACCGTCGCCTCACCGTCGGGGTGGGCGTGGACGGCCTCGAAGCGCCGGTCCCGGTCGTCGCGCCTCCGGTTCGGGTCCGTCTCGGTCATGGCGCGCTCAGAGCGCCTCGAAGACCTCGCGGGCGTTCTCGACGGCCGCGGGCTTGTTGGCCGGGTAAGCCTCGACCTTCGAGCGGAAGGTGATGCCGTCGCCGCGCTCGATCTCGTCGGAAAAGGCCGCCTGCTTGTCCAGCGTCAGGTAGAAGGCGCAGTTGTCGTCGACCCGCTCGTCGAGTTCGGAGACCACTGCGTCGATATCGTCGAGTTCGCCCAGCCTGTCGAGGACGTGGCGGATCTCGTCGGCGCGTTCGACCCGCGCCGAGAGGACGACGATCCGGTCGCCGTGGTGGCCCTCCGAGGTCGCGCGTTCGATCTCGAACTCCTCGGGGAGCAAGGCGCGTAGCGCAGACTCGACGCGCTCCTCGTCCTCGGTGACGTAACAGAACGCTCGCAGGTCGACGTAGTGCAGCGGGACGGAGGCCATCGCGTGCGGTTACTCCTCGGCGGCTTCGAGCTGGTCCTCGGAGACGCCGGCTTCCTGCCCGTCCTCGAAGGAGACGGTGTAGTTCTCGTCGCCGAACATCGTCTCGACGACCTGCGTGATCTCGCCTTCTTCGCCGTCGTACTCGCTGTGCTCGTCGCGGAGGATGACGTGGTCGTCCTCTTCGAATGCCATGGACGGCGGTACTCGACGGCCCGTCAAAAAGGGATTGATCCGTCTCACTCGGAGCCGCTCACCGGCCCGTCCGGAGCCTCCGAGGCGCCGCCGTCCGTCGCCACCGGCCGACCGTCCGCGGTCGCCGACTCGCCGTCGTCCGTCTCCGCGGTCGCCGACTCGCCCGTGACGACGGCGTCGAACAGCGCCCGGAACGTGCCTAGCGTCGCCTCGTCGTGAGCGCCCGGGTCGACGGAGACGAACGCCGTGGCATCCGCCGAGCGGACTTGCGTCCGCAGACCGTGGAGGAACCGGAAGGCCCGCTCGGGGTCGGCGTACTGCAGCAGCGTCGACAGCGAGTCCAGACAGACGACGGGCTCTTCGTCCGTGTCGCGGGCCCGCAACCACTCGCCGACGGCGATGCCGACACCCGTGAGATCCGTCGGATCGGAGACGGTTCGGACGGCCGCGTCGTCGCGCCCGCAACCGGCCGACGTCGGCCCGACGGCGACCGCCGCGGCCGAGTCGACCCGGTCACAGTGGCTTCGGAGCGCGGTCGTCCACGACCGCACGTCGTGGCGATACAGTATCGCGAGCACGCTCCGCTCGGCACCGACGTCGAGCGCGCGGTCGAGCTGGCTCGCAGCGTTCGCCGTGAACGCCCGCTCGTACACTAACGCGACCGACCCGTCCCGACCCGTCCGCGCATCGCTCGCACCGCCGTCGCTCGCTCGTTCACCCTGGGTCGCCCGCCTGACACCCTCGGTCATCGATACGTGATCTCTCGACACGGCCCATAAGCACCCGTCAGACGCCCGGCAGACGCCGTTAGCTCGGGAACGGACCGAGCGGCGAGCGCCGTCTCGTCGTGGTGCGGGCACAGAGGTCGAACGCTTATGACGGAGACGCTCGAACGAGGGGCCATGATCGAGCGAACGCGCGCTGACCGGCGGTGGCGTTTGCCGAGGCGACTCCGGCCGCCGTCACGAGTGCGATGACCGCCGTCGACAACCTCTGGTTCCTCGCCACCGAGGCCCGCCAGGCGGCCGAACAGGTGTATCACCGCTTGACCGACCGCTACGACGAGTTCGTCGAGTTCCGGACCACCCGAGCCGTCTCCCGCGACCGCTTTCGCACCGTCGCCGAGCGTATCGAAGCGCAGGGACTCCCCTACGGCGCCCACACGCTCGCCTACCGCCCCTCCGGCGAGCTCTTGCTCGTCGAGCAGGCCGCCATCGACACCTGGGTGCTCCCCGGCGGCGAGGTCGAACCCGACGAGTCCGTCCGCGAGGGCGCCCGACGCGAACTCGGCGAAGAGGCCGGGGTGGACGTGACCTACGACGGCCTGGGGATCCTCGGCGAAGTCCGCTTCCGCAGCGACGGCCACGAGACGTGGGGCGTCCTCCCCATCTTCGAAGGGGAAGCCGACTCGACCGACCCCGAGGTGTGCGACCCCGACGGCGAGATCACCGACGCGCGCTGGTTCGACGAACTGCCCGAGAACACCCGCGACCGGTCGGTCCTGCGGGAGTGGCGCGAGAAGCGGTTCGGCGAGTGAGCGGTCGCGCCGTGCCCGACACGGACCCGCGGACCGGACCCGAAATCGCCGCTACTCGGGCCCGAACTGCTCGCCTTCGCGGGCGTCGGCCTCCAGTCGACGAACCGTCGCTCGGGCGTTGCTGGCGTCGTAGCCGAACAGCACCGACTCGGCGTACTCGTTTGCGACCTCCGTCGCGTGGACCAGATCGTCGATGTCCACGTCGACGGCGTAGAGTTCGATCGAAAAGGGGGAATCGAGTTCGTCGACGAACCCAGTCGCGATGATCTCCAACCAGTAGGTCGTCGAGTAGGCCATGTCGTACAGCGGAACGACGAACTCGTCGACGTGTTCTTCCAGCGCGTCGACGTCCAGGCCCGCTCGGTCGTAGACGTGACCGGGATAGGGGTCGGGATACAGCGTGAGATAGAGGTCACCGGGCACCCGCTCGCGGGCGTCGGCGACGAACTCCGTGATGACGTTCGCGCGCCAGGCGCGCCAGTCGTCGAAGTCGCTTGCCTCGAAGGCGGCCTCGCAGCGGTCGCAGTGGCAGTACTCCTCGCGGGGGAAGCCTACGTCGTCGAGGCGCACGTCGTCGTTCGCGTCGGCGGCGTCCGCGACGATCTCCAGCAGCCCCTCGCGGTAGCGTTCGTGTGTGGGGCAGACGTAGGCCCAGTCGAAGTACGGTCGGTCCCGCGTCGCTGGTTCGCCCTCGTCGCTCTCGGGGACCAGGTCGGGGTTGTCGGCGGCGGCCTTGTTGTCGCCGAAACAGGATATCATGTTGATGCCGTTTTCGACGGGCTCGGCCGCGCGTCCCGTCACGTCTTTGACCTCGTAGAAATCGCGGTCGAACTCCGCCCACTCCAGCTCGGGCTCGTTGCGCGTGACGACACCGTACATACCCGTGGGTACGGGCCGGGCGGTGTAAGTCGTTCGAAAAGGCGGTCGGAGAGCGATGCCTCACCGGCGCTGGTACGCCTGGGATCCCCCCTACTCGCCGAGGGCCGTCTTGTAGACGACGGCGACGGCGACCAGGGCGACCAGCACGAGCAGTGATTTCTTCGACATCGAACGTACGTTCGTGGCAATCGGTTAAAGTGTTTCTGGTGCGAAACGAGTCGTCGACCTCGTCGCGACGTGCGGAACACAACGGCGGTACGGTCGAGGGGCTCGAAGTCCCGAGAATCGAAGTCCGTGGAACCGGGGTCAGGCCACGTCGATCTGCTCGGCGATGGCGTCGCGGACGATGGTGTCGCAGTAGGTGCAGCGGATGCCGTCGTCAAGCACGTCGAAGCGGGATTCGACGGGTTCGTCCTCCGTGGTGATGCAGTGACGGTTGGGACAGGAGAGGACGCCGACGACCTCTTCGGGGCGCTCGACGCGGTGTTTCTTGACCACGTCAAACTCCTGGACGATGTTGATCGTCGCGGCGGGGGCGATGAGCGAGAGCACGTCGACCTCGTCCTGGCTCAGCTCGCGGCCCTCGACCTTGACGATGTCCTTGCTGCCGAGGCGGTCGCTCGGGACGCGCATGCCGACGCTGACGGCGTCGCCGCTGTCGGCGTCGATGCCGAGGATCGCGAGGACGTTCAGCGCCTGCCCGGCGGTGATGTGGTCGATGACGGTCCCGTCGCGGATCTTCGAGACGCGGAGTTCGCGGTCGCTCATCGGTCACCTCCGAGGACCAGATCCAGCAGCGCCATCCTGACGGGGACGCCGTTGTGGGCCTGCTGAAAGTAGTGGGCGTAGTCGGTGTCGTCGATCTCGTGGGCGATCTCGTCGACGCGGGGCAACGGATGCATGACCGTCAGGTCGTCCCGGGCCGCCTCTAGCGTCTCGGTGTCGATCTGGTACTCGCCGGCGATCGCGCGGTACTCGCTCTCGTCGGGGAACCGCTCGGCCTGGATCCGGGTGACGTACAGCACGTCGAGCTCGGAGAGCACCGGGTCCAGTTCCGTGTGCTCGCGGATCGACGCGCCCTCCTCGTGGAGGTCGTAGCGGACGCTCCGGGGGAGCTTGAGGCTCTCCGGGCTGACGAAGTGCTGGTCGGCGTCGAAGTTCGTCAGCGCGTGGGCCAGCGAGTGGACCGTCCGACCGTACTTCAGGTCGCCCATGATCCCGATGGTCAGGTCGTCGAAGCCGGCCGACTCGCGGATCGTGTAGAGGTCGAGCAGGGTCTGAGTGGGGTGCTGGCCGGCGCCGTCGCCGGCGTTGATCAGCGGTACGTCGACGAACTCGCTGGCCATCTGGGCCGACCCCTCGCTGGGGTGGCGAAGGACGAGCGCGTCGGCGTAGCCCTCGACCACCCGGACCGTGTCGGCGAGACTCTCACCCTTCTTGACGCTGGAGGAGCCGACCGGGCCCATGTCCACCACGTCGCCGCCGAGCCGCTTTGCCGCCGCGGTGAAGCTCATCTTCGTCCGCGTGCTCGGCTCGAAGAAACAGAGCCCGAGCAGGGCGTTCTCGTGGCGGTCGGCGAACGCCTCCGGGTCGGCCGCCGCCTCGGCCGCCCGGTCGAGCACCGCCTCGATGTCCGCCCGCGAGAGTTGTTTCGCACTGATAATGTGGTCGTGACGCATCGAATAGAGTCGGGCCCTCGATTGTCTTGAATCTCCCGACACGGGGTCGAACCGGAGCAGTCGGGTGTGGTGTCACGGCACGCGTTCAGCGCCCTCGACACGCTCACTACGGGTTGGAGCGACTGCACACGACAACAAGCGTTGAACGCCCTTGCCGCGCTCGCTCACGGCTCACTTCGGTCGCCGTTCGCGTTGTCGAGGCCTCCCTTCGGTCGGCCTCGCTCTCGCGGTCGCTGTCTCTGAAAATCGGAGATTCTCAGGGTCGGGCGAGAGCGGAGCTCTCTCGAACCAAGCGGGATATCCGCGCTCTCGGCACCGCCCGCTCACGGCGGAGCCGTTCGCTTCGAGGCGCTACGCGCCTCGCACCGCGCGGATAGTGCCCGCTCAGGCGACCGAACGAGCGCGAGCGGGCGGTCGGCTCTGCCGACCGCCACGCGCGTCTCGCCCGTTCAGTCCACCAGGACCGCACAGCGCCGCGACCCCAACGGCTACCGCCCCGCACAGCACCGCAGACGGCCACGAGCCTCCCCAGCCGATTCGCGACACACGAGTCGCGAATCCCTCGCGCGACTGCGTCGCGCCACGGAGCCCGCGACAGCGCGCGCCGACCGCACCGCCACCTATCTTCAAACAGGCCACCCGGACGCACGAAGGTTCAAATACGAGAGCCCAACCACGCCGTCCCATGCTCGCGATCGCAGGGGGGAAGGGTGGCTGCGGCAAGACGACCACGGCGCTGGGACTGGCGGCGGCGCTCGCGCGCGACGGCGGGCGACCGCTGGTCGTCGACGCCGACTGCGACATGCCCAATCTCCACACGATGGCCGATACGGACCGCGCACCCGGTGTCGACGCCGTCGCCGACGGCGATTCGATCGCCGCGGTGACCCACCGGAGCACCGCCGTCCCGGGCGTCGACGTGCTCCCGGCCGGGGGCGCGTCGGGGCCGATCGACCGGACGGCGCTGCGCCGACTCGGACGCGCGCGTCAGCGAGTGATCCTGGACTGTCCCGCGGGCGCGACGGATTCCGCCGCCGCGCCGCTGCGTCACGCCGACGCAGCCCTCGTCGTCTCGACCGACCGCCCGGCGAGCCTCGACGACGCGGCCAAGACCGCACGGATGGCCGAGACGCTGGGCGCCCGAGTCGTCGGGAGCGTCCTGACGCGGACCGACGAGCCGCCGTCGGCGGCCGCCGCTCGCGAGCGTGCCCTCGCTCGCGCGGTCGAACCGGTGGTTGCGACCGTCCCGGAGATCGCGGGTGACGTGCTGAGTGACCGAGTCGGACGCGCGTCGTACGATCGGCTCGCAACGGCGCTCGTGAGGCGGAATATTTAATCTGGTGGGATCAGAACCTTTCAATAGAATGGTCAACCGGCTACACACGGGCATCGATGTCCTCGACCGGAAGCTCGGGGGTGGGATCCCGGAGGGGAGCATCGTCGCTCTCAGCGCCCAGCCGGCCAGCCAGGCGGAGCTGTTCCTCTACGAGTTGACCGCGACCCGCGGCACGCTGTACCTCTCGCTCGACCGCACCGCGCAGTCGGTCACCGCCAGCATCGAGCAGTCACCCGCCAGCACCGGCGACCCCACGGTCCGCCACATCTCGGGCGAGGCGCCGCTGGACAACGCCAGCAAACTCGTCAGTGCGCTCCCCGAGACCTCGAACCTCATCGTCGACCCGCTCGACGTGCTCGAAGCACAGGAACCGCCGTCGCGGTACCGATCGTTTCTCAACGACCTGCAGAACCACATCGTCAACACGGGCAGCCTCGCCATCGTCCACTGCCTCGACGGCCGCAGCGTCCCCCCGCTGCGCGACACCACAGAACACTTCGCCGACGTGATCTTCCAGCTGGAGACGACCACGACCTCCGACGAGGTGGAGAACCGTCTCGCGATCCCCAAATTCCGCGGCGGCCGCGCCCCGACCGACATCATCAAGCTCGACCTGGTCGAACAGGTGTCGATCGACACGAGCCGCGACATCGCGTAGCCGCCCCGGTCCCGCCACTGTCCGTCGGCGTCCGTCACTAGAGCGGTATCACTGCCTCGAGTTCACGCCGTCTCCGGTGGGGAGGAGATCCGCCGTCAGGGCCGCGAGCAGGACGACGACCGCGGTGAACAGGGCGACGACGGAGAGGAGCGGTACAGACGAGGGGCCGACCCCGTACAGACCGGTGGCGACGGCGACGGCGGCCAGTCCGACCGCGAGCGAACCGACGAGATGCGTCGCAGACACCCCCACGGTTGCCGCGCCGCGGCCCACGTCGGCGCCGAGTCCGACCGCGTGGTCGGCGGCGTCCCAGGCGACGAACGCACCGACGAGAGCGACGAGGAGCGAGATCCGATCGGTCGCGGCCAGGACTCCTCGCACGGTGACGGCACCGACGAGCAGCGCGGTGGCGAGGGAGACCAGTCCGCCGGTCCACGAGCGACGCAACGGGACGAGGCCGAGGGCGAGTGTGGCTGGTCCGCCCGTCGCGAGGACGAGCGCCGTCCGCGTGACCCACCCGGCGGGGTAGACGGCCGCCAGTCCGACCGCGACGAGGACGATCCCGAGGCCGACGACCAACGCGATCGAACCGGCCAGGCGGCGGCCGCGGAATCGCAGATACGCACCGAACAGGAGCGCGGCGCTCCCGACCCCGACGACGGCCACGAGGGCGAACTGCAGCGGGTCTGCCGCGAGCAGCGCCACCGCGCTCAGCGCTGTGACCACCGCGACCGCGCTCCCGGGGAAGGGTGGACTCCTGTCGGGCCTCCCAGCGGCGGCCATCTCACTGGACACCTCCGTCGCCCCGAGGCCACCACACGGGGTCGCCGGGTCGCCAGTCGCCGACCGGAACGCCCGTCGCCCGCAACGCCTCGATGCGGTTGCGACGCTCGACGGCGACGAGTTCGCCCCCAAGCGATCCGTCGTTCGTCACGTCCGGACTGAGCGTCGCGACGCCCCGTCCCCGTCCGGCGGCGCGCCGCACCGCGTCGACACCCAGCTCGTCGAGCAGCGGCGTCACAACCACGATCTCGGCGTCCTCACCCGTCCGCTCCAGCAATTCGTCGACCTGCCTCGCGAACCCGTCCGCCGAACTCGACGGGTCCGCCGGTCCGTCGACGGTGTCGGTCGCGTCGGTCAGCAGCGCGGTGACGCGCTCGCGATGGTGACGGCCACTGCCGGGAGCGATCAGTTCGAACCGAGAGCCGAGGCGGGCGGCGCCCACTCGGGCTCCGCGGTTGAGCAGCGTCGTCGCCAGGGCGGCCGCCGCGGCACCGCCGGCGGTCACGGCGTCGACGTCGTCGTCACCGGCCCGGCGGACCGACCGCGGTCGCGCGTCGAGACAGACGACGACCGACCGCCGACGGTCCGGGCGGAACTCGACGGTGGTCAGCGCGCCGGTTCGAGCGTACCGCCGCCAGTCGATCCGGTCGGCTGGGTCGCCCGGTCGATACTCCCGGGTGCGGTCGAACTCGACGCCGGACCCGCTCGCGTCGACGACCGTCCGTCCCGTCGCCCGCGCGGTCCGTCGGAGCGGCGGCACCCCCTCGACCGGGACCGAACACGCCAGCGCCGCCACGGCTTCGACGTCGCCCGACTCGTCGTCCCCGTCCGCCCCGTCGGCTCCGTTCGTCTCGGTGCCGCGGCCGGGACCGGCATCGACCGCGAGTTCGGCCTCGACGCGAACGCCGCCGCTACGGTCGTAGCAGGTCGCCGTCGCCGGTTCGAACCGGTGGGTTCCGGGCCGAGCCTCGACCGCGTAGCGAACCGTCGCGGACTCGCCGGGTCGGAGCGCGGCGGCGCGCCGCGGGGTCCCGCCCGTGACGGCCAGCTTCGGCGGCACGCCGTCGACGAACCGAACGTCCGGCAGCGTCCGTGACCCCGTGTTCGTCAGGGTGGCCGTGACGGTCACCGCGTCACCCTGTTGGGGTGCAGGGTCGTCCACCGTCCGCGTGAGCGCGAGGGTGGCCGCCGGGTCGGCCGTCACGAGCGGATACGCGGTGTAAGCGAGGCCGACGACGGCCGCGAGGAGCAAGGCCGGACGGCCGACGTAGACGCCGACCGACCCGACGGCGAGGGTGATCGCCACGGCCGTCAGCCACTGGCCCGTCCGTTCGGCCCTCGGACCCCCGTTGCCGGTGCCGGGGTGGTCCCCGCCGTCGGCGGTCACGACTCGGCGCTCCCGTCGGCCGCGACGACGGCGCGAGCGGTCCGACGCGCTTGGTACCGGAAGGCGAGTCGGGTCGATATCCACCGCCGCAGACGGACGAGGCGGGGGGCGGACTGGTCGCCGAGGAACGCGGCGGCCGCGTCGTCGTCGGTCCAGTGGCCGCTCGCGACGAGGCGCTCCGCTCGCTCCCGGGGGACCGACTGCCGACGGGCGACCGTCCGAACGGCGGCCTTCCGGAGCCGATCGCGCGCCCGCCGGCGCGCCGCGTCCGTGCGGTAGGTCGACGAGAACACGCCACCGAAGATCTCGTCGGTGTCGGTGCCGGACCGGGGGACGGTCGCCGCCGATTCCGGCGCCTCGGCCGGCGCGGTCGACGACCGACCGAGCAGCCACCGGTGGTTCACGACCAGCGCGACCGCACAGACCGCCACCGTCGCGAACCCGGCGACGACGGCCGAATCTCCCCAGGCGGGGCGAATCGACTCGGGCGGAACGGCCCCCGCGGACACCGCCCAGTCGAGGGCGAGCGCGAACGCGAGCGCGGTGGCACCGACGGCGGTCGCCGCCCGCAGGACCCGGTGCCGCCACCCCGTCATCGGGCTTCGTCCTCCCTCTCTCCGTCGGCGGCGAGTTCGCGACGGGCCCGCCGAACGGCGCTTCGGCGTGACTCGGTGGGCGACCCGCCGCCGTACCTGACCGCGCGGAACGCCTCCGTGAGCGTCTCGACGGCGTCGGGGTTCAATCCCGCGTTCACCGCCGTTCGGCGGACTTCCGCGGGCGTGCGAGCGCTCGGCTCGGCCACGTCCGCCCGCTCGACGAGGTCGACCCAGGCCCGAGCGACGACCTCGTCGGGGTCACCTCGTGGCCACGCCGTTTCCGTTCGGCCACCGTCGTCCCCGCTCGGCGACCCGCTCGCTCGCTGGCGACGGGTCAGCTCACCGAGACCGCCGCCCCGCCGAGCCAGGAGCGCCGCGAGCATCGGGACCACGACAGCAGCGACGAACGCGAGTCGATGTCGGTAGACCGCGGCGACGGCCCCGACCAGCACCGGGAGCACGGATCCACCCCCGAGCCCGCCGCCACCCGCCTCGAGCGAGATCCCGAACGGGGAGAGGATCGCTCGGAGGAGCGCGAACAGAAGCGCCAGCAGCGACGTCCCACCGGCGGTCGAACCGCCCGCCTCGGACGGGACCGCCGTCGAGAGCGATCCGTCGAGCGCCGTCGCCGCGGTCGCGAGCGCGACCGCACAGAGCGCGGCGGCCGCCGCCACGAGCGCGCGCTTCCTGTCGGTGGTCGGTCGGTGTTGCATGTGCTGGTGGGAGGCTGCGGGTCGCACGGTTCTTCGGGACGAGCGGTCGAGCGGCGTCGTCGGGGGTATCGGCGGCCGGTCAGATAAACGTCGGGCACGTCGACCCGAGACACCGTCCCGTAGATTGAAACCGCTCTATCACGTCGAGCCGGCTATGCCCGACGAACGATATCAGCCGCTCGTTCAACTGATCCACAACAGGGCCGGCGACGCGTTTCGGGGCGCGGTTCGGTACGACGCCGACGACTGGGAGCCGCTGTACCTCCGCGACGACGTGGCGACCGAGAACCTGAAAGACGCGCTCCCGACCATCACGGACCGAGCACGCGCCAACGAGTCGATCGTTCCCCCGGAGGAGTACGGCCGGCTGGGGGAACGACAGGCGACCGTCGAACTGCACGACCGCGCCGCAGTCCTCCACTTCAAGGAGTCCGAGCACGGCGGTATCATCGTCTCGCTCGACCGCGACGTGGCCCAGGGACTCGGCCAGTTCGTCAACAGCTGCGACGCGGTGCTAGACGGGCGAGAGCCCGGAGGCAGCGCTAGCGGGCTGCGCTGAACGGAGAGAAAGAGCGGCTTACTCCTCGGCGCCTTCGAGTTCGTCGACGATCTCCTCGGCGTCGATGTCCTCGTCTTCGAGGGCCTCTTCGAGTTCGGCACCGCCGCCGCCCATACCGCCCATCATGCCGCCCATGCCGCCCATCATACCCATGCCGCCGCCCAGCTCCTCCTGGACGATGATTCGGTCGATGTCAAGCAGGTTCGTGAGCTGCTGGGCGATCTGCTGTTTGCCCATCATCCACTGCTGGTTCATCGTCAGCTGGGGCGTCGCCTCGATGTACAGCGTCTCTTTCTCGACCTCGACGGTCTCGTACTCGGGCTCGCTCTCCTCCTCGTCGTCTTCCGAGGCTTCGTCCGAAGCCTCGCCGTCCTCGTCGGACTCGACGAGCTGCTCTTCCTCGACGGTGTCCGTCTCGAACCAGACCTCGAGATCCATGTCGAGGAAGACGTTCAGCAGCGCGCCAGCGCGCTCCTGGCGGTCCTCGACCTCCGAGAGGACCTCCCAGTCGTACTCGACGTCCTCGCCGGCCAGCGGGTGGTTGAAGTCGACGCGGGCGCGGCCGCCGATGATCGTGTTGATGTGACCGTGCTCGCCGTCGATGTCGACGTGCGCGCCGGGGTAGCGGTCGTCCTCGGGGATGCGGTCGGCGCTGATGGTGCGGACCTCCTCGTCGTCGAACTCGCCGAACGCGTCGGCGGCCGGGACGGTCACGGTGCCGCTGTCGCCGACCTCGCTGCCGACGATGTCCGCCTCGACGGCGTCGAAGACGTGGCCCTCACCGAGGACGATCGTTCGCGGTGCGAACTCCTGGTCCTCGCCGACGCCCTCCTCCTCGGCCACGTCGGGGTCGGTCGTGTCGACCAGGTCGCCGCCCTCGACGGTGCGGGCGGTGTAGTCCAGTTCGATGAAGTCGCCGTGCTGGAGCCCCTCGGCTTCGGCCTCGACCTCGGACTCCGTCTCCGCCTCGGTCTCGTCGGCTGCGTCCTGGGCTGTCTCCTCGGACTCGGACTCGTTGCTCATACCGGCACGACTCGCGTTGCACTCTTAAGAACAACGTTTCGGGGCTATCGCACCGGGGTCGACACGTCTCCCTCCGTGCACGGGCGAGTCGAGGCGTCAGGTCGGTTCGTTCGACCCCGTGGCGACCCGTCGCTCGACGAACGCGGCGAAGTCGTCGGTGAATCCTTCGACCTCCGCCCAGTCGGTGTACTCGTAGTCGCGTGACGTGTCGGTGTCGCCCGTCGCCTCGCGCGCGCTCCGCTTCATGACGAGTCGCTTGAGGAAGCCGTACTTCGAGTAGCGGAGCGCGCCGCCGAACCGGGCGATGCGGTCCGGTTGGAAACCGGTGTCCTCGAGGAACTCCTCGACGTAGCGGGCGGCCTCCGCGCGCCACTCCGGGTCGTCCGCGACCGAGGACAGCGAGACCTGAAAGAACGCGGTCGGCAACGCCGCCAGCGCCTCGGCGTTCGCCTCGACGAACGAACGGACCGACGCCTGGTGGCTCCCGACGTGGATCGACGAGCCGACGACGACCGCGTCGAACCCGCCCAGCGGGTAGTCGGTCTCCAGCGCCCCGGCGTCGACGGCCGTCGCCTCGTGGTCGCGGTCGCGCAGGCGCGCGGCGATCCGGTCGGCGATCTTCGCGGTCTGTCCCTCACTCGACCCGTAGCAGACCAGAAACGAGCCCATAGCTTCACCGACTGCCCGTCGGGAGAAAAACACTCCGTCGGTTCGCACGGTAGGGGAGCGTTTGTCCGCGGTAGGCCCTCGGATCGGCGCCGTCGGGTTCGAACGAACACAACCGAACCGGTGTGCTTGAAGTCCGCGTCCGCCCTCCGAACGGTATGGAAGCGTTGCTCGGTGACGCGCTGGCCGCCTACGAGGAGACCCGGGGGCTCGACCCCGCCCGCCTCGACGAGTTTGGCCGAGCGTACCGGACGCAGGGACACTTGACGCGCGACCAGCTCTACGAGATCGCCTACGAGAGCTCCACCCGGAGCGCCTATCACGTCGAAACGAACCCGCCCGAGCGGTGTCGGGAGGTGACCGCGAACGTTCGCGCCGTCGACGGCGACTTCTCGAAGCTACAGCTGTTGACCGGCCTCTCGGGGTTCAAAGCGGCGACGGCCTCCTGCGTCCTGACCGCACTGGACCCCGAGCGCCACGCCGTCGTCGACACCCGCGTGTGGGCGTCGCTCGAGCGCCTGGGCTACCTCGACGGGCGCAAGGAGTCGTTCGACGCGGCCGACTACGTAACGATGATCGAGCCGATACGCGAGATCGCCGCCGAGACCGGCTACTCCGTCGACGACGTGGGCTACGCGCTGTTCGCCTACGACGTCGACGAGCGCGACGGGACACTGCACTGAGCGGAGCCGCGTGGCCGGCTCCGGGCGGCGCGAGCGTCCGGGTCAGCACTCGATTCGCGACCGGAACTCGGGGACGCCGCCGACGCCGAGGTCGACCGCGAACAGGGCGCCCGCCCCGTCGCCCTCCTCCTCTCGGGTGCCCTTCGGCCCCTCACCGGGACCGAGCGCGGTCGTCACGTAGGCGGTGTCGTAGTCGGGGCCGCCGAAGGTGACCGCAGACACCTTCTTCGCCGGGAACTCGACCTGCGCCAGTTCGGTACCGTCGGGGTCGTAGCGGGCGATCCGGCCGCCGTCCCAGAAGGCCGGCCAGACACAGCCCTCCGCGTCGACGGTCATCCCGTCCGGGTGGCCCGCCAGGTCGCTCGCGTCGAGGAACGTCTCCCGGTCGGAGAGGCCGCCGGTCGCCTGATCGTAGCGGTACCGGGATATCCGGTCGGCCTCCGTCTCCGCGAAGTAGAGCGAGCGCCGGTCGGGCGCGAATCCGAGCCCGTTCGAGAGCCGTACGTCCTCGACCGCGACCGACAGCGAGCCGTCCGTCTCCAGTCGGTAGAGAGTGCCGGGCTCGCCCTCGGGTGTCGGCATCGTCCCGCAGAAGACCCGCCCGCGCGGGTCGGCGATCACGTCGTTGAACCGCGACTCCGCCTCGCCGTCGACGGCGTCGACGACTGGCTCGCCGAGTCCCGATTCGGGGCGCCACGGCTGGATCCGTCCTCCGTCACAGAACAGCAGTAGCTCGCCCGAGTCCTGGATCGTGAACCCGCCGATGGCGCCCTCGCTGTCGAGGACGCGCTCGTGGGACCCCTCGGCGGGGTCGTACCGATAGAGGTCGGCTTCGGGGATGTCGAGGAAGTAGACGACCGCCTCGTCGGGGTGGTAGAGCGGCCCCTCGCCGGTGTGACAGCGCGTGTCTGCGACGACGTCGGGCGTCGGCGATTCGCCGGTCATCTCAGGCACCTTCCTCCGTCGCTTCGGTGGTCTCCCCCACCGTTTCGCCCGTCCCCTCCGCGGATTCGAGCAAGCCGCGCATGTACCCGATCGCGAACAGGCGACCCTTGGTGTGATAGCCGGGGTTGGAGTTGTCCTCGCCGGCCATCGTCGGGACGTGGTCGGGGCGCATCGGGCCGTCGAAGCCGGCGTCGACGAAGGCGTCCATCGCCGCCTGCATGTCGGTCGGGCCGTCGTCGTGCCAGGTCTCGACGAAGCGGTCGGCGTCACCCTCGACGTCGCGGAAGTGCGCGAAGTTGATCTTCTCGCCGAAGTGGCGTATCGTCTCGGGGACGTCGACGCCCATCGCGGCGAAGTTACCCTGGCAGAACGTGACGCCGTTGTACTCGCTATCGTAGATGTCGAGCACGCGGTCGTAGTTCTCGACGCTGTTTGCGATCCGCGGGATCTCCCCCACGGATTCGCGCGGCGGGTCGTCGGGGTGGAGGCCGAGCTTGACCCCCGCCTCCTCCGCGACGGGGACGACCTCGTTCAGGAAGTACTCGATGGCCTCCCAGACCTGTTCACGCGTCACGTCGGCGGCCTCGGTGCCGGGGCCAGTGTCCATCTTCGCGTTGTCGTAGCCGGTCGTGTAGGACCCGCCACGGGATTCGAGGTGAGCCTCGGTGCGCGCCCAGCGGACGCCGGCCATCCAGTCGTAGCAGACGACCGGGATCCCCAGATCGCCGCAGTCCCGGACGAACTGCTTGAACTCCGCGATGTCTTCGTCGCGGCCGTCGAGCCCCAGCCGGATGCGGTCGCTGATGGGGACGCTCCCCTCCAGCACGCCGAACTCGAGGCCGGCGTCTTCGAGCCAGTTTTTCGTCCCGAGCAGGTCGTCGTACGACCAACGAGTCTTGTCGTCGCCGACCTCCAGCGGGTGGACGACGGCCTGCTCGACGCCCATCTGCTTCGCGAGCTGCCAGCGTTCGTCGGGCTGGCGGGGTAACACGAGCGATAGCTGAACCATACTCGTCCGTCGAACGTCCACGTAATCGGCGTTCCGGTCGCGGAAGCGAGCAGCCGACGCGGTCGGCCCGCCGGCCGGTCAGTACGAGGTGTCGCCGGAGCCGCAGATGCTGCCGGTCGCCCAGACCTCGTTGTTGTCGGTTATTTCGATACCGACACCGAGACGGTTCGCGTTCGGATACTCGAGCACGTCGGCGTACACGGGGTTCTCCGTCCAGGCCTCGAAGATGTCGCGGGCGACCGCGGTCTCGTTCTCGTGGAAGACCGTCTCGCCGCCGTCCTGGAAGTTGCGCCCGACGTAGCTCTGGGCGATAACCTGGAACTGGTAGTTGTCCGGTGAGACGATGAACTGTTTGCCCTGGCGCTTGAACTGGCAGGTCTCCTTGACCTGAAAGGCCTCGTAGCGCTGGGGGACCGACAGGCCGTACGTCTCGTAGACGAGTTCGCCCCGCTGGGCCATGCCGACGCTGTGGTTCAGCGACATCTCGTTGAGCCGCACGACGAGCGAGCCGTTGTCGTTCGTGTACGGGTCCAGCCCGTTGGCCGTCCGCCAGTCGTTTATCAACCGCCGGAGCTCTAGCTCGACCTCGCGCTCCTCGAAGGTCCGGGGCAGGATCGGCGTCCGCGTCGGGACCGCCGTCGGTGTCGGCGTGACCGTCGGCGTTCCCGTGGCGGTCGGCGTCGCGACCGACGTGGGCGTCACCGTCGGGCCCGCGGTCCCGTTGGCGGTTCCGTTCGTCGCGGTTCCGTTCGTCGCGGTCCCGTTCCCGGCAGTCGTCGCGGCCCGGGTCGGCGTGGCCGCGGATCCGCCGTCACTTCCGTCGTCCGAGTCGTCCGGCTCGTCGGGTGTCGGCGTGTCGCCGCCGCCACCGCCACCGAGGACCATCGCGCCCGCGATCCCCCCGACGACGAGCACGGCGACCACGGCGACGGCGCCCCCGACGACCACCTTCCGATCGACCATACCGTTCGGTGCCCGAGTCGAGACTTAAATCTTCCCAATACACTACTGCCCGTTGATACGTCGTACGTCACCCGAGGCGGTCGAGCAGCCGGTCGACCCGTGTCGCTGCTTCGTCGATGGCCACCACGTCGGTGGCGTACGAGAGCCGGACGTAGTCGCTCGCCCGCTCGCCGAAGTCGGCACCGGGCGTGACGGCGACGCCGGCCTCGTTCAGGAACAGGTCGGCCACTTCGACGCTCGACCCCGGAAGGTCGCTCACGTCCGCGAGGACGTAGTACGCCCCCTCGGGCGTGTATCCGGGGTCCAGTCCCCACGCTTGAACCGCGTCGAGCAACCGGTCGCGGCGGCGCCGATACGTGTCGCGTACCTCGGCCAGCCACGACTCGTCGGTCTCCAGGGCGGCTACGCCCGCGTCCTGCACGAAGTTCGGCGCGGAGATGAGGACGTGCTGGGCGAGTCGGTTGAGGGCCTCGGCGTACCCAGGCGGGGCGACGACCCAGCCGAGCCGCCAGCCCGTCATCCCGTAGCGCTTCGAGAACCCGTCCAGCACGAACGCGTCGTCGGTGAACTCCAGCATCGTGTGCTCGGCCGCCCCGTAGGAGAGGCCGTGGTAGATCTCGTCCGACACCACCGTCGCGTCGGCCGCGTCGGCGACCGCCGCGATTTCCCCGAGCGTCCCGCCGTCGAGGACGGCCCCGGTCGGGTTGGCCGGGGAGTTGACCACGAGCGCGCTCGTTTCGGAGCCGACGGCCCGTTCGTAGTCGCCGGCTCGCGGCCGAAACCCCTCGCTCGCGCGAAGCGGGACCGTGCGGACGACACCGTTCAGGAAACGGACGAACTTCGGGTAGGAAGCGTAGTGAGGGTCGGTGAGGACGACCTCGTCACCGGGGTCGACCAGCGCCGCGAGCGCGAGCAACAGCCCCGGCGAGGAACCGGGGGTGACGACGATCCGGTCGGGGTCGACGGCGACGCCGTAGTCGCGCTCGTAGCGGGCGGCGATCGCTTCGCGGAGTTCGGGCTTGCCGCGGGCGACCGTGTAGCCGGTGTTGCCGCCGCGCAGCGAGTCGACGGCGGCGTCGAACACCGCTTCGGGCGGGTCGAAGTCCGGTTCGCCCACCTCCAGATGGACCACGTCGTCGCGCTCGCCCGCCCGTTCGAGCACGTCCATGGCGAGAAACGAGTCCACCGACCGGGCGCGTTCGGAGACCATACCCGACGGGTACGGCGGACACCGCGTTAAAGCGACCGGCCGCTCGCCCGGTGGCACCCGCCGTCGTCCGGGAACGTCGCGTGCGCGACGGCCTCAGGCCCGCATCGCGGGCGTGCGCTCATCGGCGGGGGCGGTCTCGTCGACGAACTCCTTGACGATCTTCTCCTCGGCGCGGTGGAGCGTCTCGCTGCAGGTCGACTTGGCGATGTCGGACTCGTCGGCCAGCTCGGTGAGCGTACACTCCCGGGGCGTGTCGTAGTACCCCTCCTCCACCGCGGTCCGGACGAGCCGGAGCTGTTTGGGCGTGAGCAGTCGATCGGTCGCCATCTTCTGGCGGACGGCCAACACCTCGAACTCGATCCCGAACTGCCGGAGCTGGTCACCCAGCGAGGACAGGCGGTCCCGAGGCGCGGTGACCTCCCACTCGACCCGCCCGTCGACGACGGTGAAGGGGAGTTCCAGCGGCGTCCCGGCGTTGCGCACCGGCAGCAGGAGGACCGGGTTGGAGGTCTCGAACTGCACCAGCGCCGTCTCCGCCGTCCGCTGGAGGAAGTCCGTGTTCGTCACCGCCTCGTAGTCGTCCATCGCCAGCACGACCTCCTCGACGGCGTCGGCGGCGATCTCCGCCAGGGCGACGCCGCCCTCGGCCTTCGGGAAGACGGTGAGGATCTCGAACTGTGCGTCCGGGTACTCGCGCGACAACTCGCCGATCCACACCGAGTCCGGCACGGTGATCTCAAGGGTGGCCCGCGGCATGTGTCGATCTTACCCGGCACGACGGCTATCAGTGTTTCCGAACATGTTCGGCCAGTTCGACTCGAAGTCGATCCGTGAGTCGAACGCAGTTCGGGAGGGGGACGTGCGAAACCGGTCGGCGCTGCCCGCTCCGGCAGGGGTTTGCGTCTCGTCGCGGTACACGCTCACATGCGACTCGGAGGACCGGTCTTCGCCGACTACGAGACACCGGAGGAGTGGATCGACGCGTTGGACGACCTCGGCTACGGGGCGGCGTATTCTCCCGTCGACCCGGGCGCAGACCCCGAGACCGTCCGCGGCTACCGCGAGGCGGCCGCTGCCGCGGACGTGGTGATCGCCGAGGTCGGCGCCTGGGGCGTGAATCCGGTCGCCCCCGACCCCGACGAGCGCGAGGCGGCGATCGCACACTGTGCTCGCCACCTCGAACTCGCCGACGACGTGGGCGCGAACTGCGCGGTCAACGTCGCCGGCTCCCGCGGCGACTCGTGGGCCGGTCCCCATCCCGAGAACTTCGACGAGCGGACGTTCGAGCTGGTCGTCGAATCGGTACGGGAGATCGTCGACACCGCCGACCCCGACGGCGCCAGCTACGCGCTCGAAGCGATGCCGGCGATGGTGCCCGACTCCGTCGAGAGCTACCGCCGTCTGCTGGACGCGGTCGACCGCGAGGCCTTCGCCGTTCACTTCGACCCGGTGAACCTGGTCGCCTCCCCCCGCAGGTACGCCGATACCGCGGGCCTGATCGAGCGGTTCGTCGATGCGTTCGGTGAGGCGATCCAGTGCGTCCACCTGAAGGACGTGGCGATGGGGAGCGACCCGCTCGTCCACCTCTCGGAGGTTCCCCCCGGCGAGGGGAATCTGGACTACCACGCGCTGCTGCGAACGCTCGACGGCCTCGACGACGACCTGCCGGTGATGCTCGAACACCTCGACGGTCCCGAGGAGTACGAACGGGCGGCCGAGCACGTCCGGCGCGTGGCCGACGAAGTCGGCGTGTCGGTCTGAGACGGGGGCCGACCGGCTCGTCACTCACCGCCCCCGTCGTCACCCCTCGTCTTCGGCGGGCTGGAACGCCCGTTCGCCGGCGTCGTTGAGCAGTTCCCAGTACCGCAGGAGCGTCGCCGCGTGGGCCTCGTCGGAACCGGCCCGGCGGACGGTCGCCTTGTAGGCCTCGTGAACGGCCGCGTTGATCGGGAGCGCGGTCCCGGTTTCGCGGGCCACGTCGCGGGCGTAGCCGAGGTCCTTGTCCCAGATCGCGAGTCCGCCCAGCCCCTCGATCCCCTGTTCGAACTCCCTGTCGAGGAGGCGTTCGGAGACGTCCATACCGAAGAAGTCGCGGAGGTGCGCGGGGTCGACGCCGTTGTCCCGCGTGAACTCGACGATCTCCGCGTCCAGCGCGGTCCGGCCAGCGTAGCGCATCTGGAGGGCGAGCTTCAGGATAGTCGCCCGTCCGACCGCGCCCACGTGGAGGTGGTCGTCGCTCAGGGACTCGATCAGGTCGCGGGCCGACCCGTAGGCCGCCTCCGTCCCGCCGACCATCATGTGCGCGCCGTCGCGCGGCGCCGCGCGGGTGATCGGCGCCTCGACGAACGCGACGCCCCGGTCCTCGCACCACTGTTCGCACTCCCTCGACGTGTCCGGGTGCGTCGTCGTGACATCGACGACGGTCTGGCCCGCCGAGAGCGCGCCGAGGACGCCGTCTTCGGCCTCCATCACGGCCTCGACTTCCGGCGTCCCGGGGAGCGCGAGGACGACGAACTCCGAGCGACGCGTCGCGTCCGCGGGGCTCTCGGCCGCGGCCGCTCCACGTTCCTGGGCGGCTTCGACCTGCGATGCGTCCACGTCGTAGGCGACTGTGTCGTAGTCGGTGTCGGCCAGCCGGTCGAGAAACCTCTTGCCGATGTAGCCGACGCCGATCACTCCGACTGTGGGCATGGGACCATGGACGGCCACCGAGCGGATAAACGTTCGAGTCGGCGACGAACGGTCCGACGCTCCCGGCGACCGCCGCCTACTCCGACCCCTGCGCGTCGATCGTCGCGACAGCGGCCAGATTCACGATGTCTTTCACCTCGTCGTCGCGCTGGAGGACGTGGACGGGGTCGGCCATCCCGGCGAGCATCGGCCCGACGGCCTCCGCGCCGCCGAGGCGCTGGAGGAGCTTGTAGACGATGTTCCCCGCTTCGAGGTTCGGGAGGACGAGCACGTTCGCCGGCTCGTCGACGTCGGCGAACTCGTAGTCGCCGACCAACAGATCCTCGACGACCGCGGTGTCGGCCTGCATCTCTCCGTCGACCGGGAAGTCCACGGCGGGATCCTCGCGGAGCCGCCGCGCCGCGTTCCGCGGTTTGCGGGTGCCCTCGTTGTCGACGCTCCCGAAGTCCGAGTACGACAGCAGCGCCGCCCGCGGCTCCACGTCGAACCGGCGGGCGACCCCTGCAGCGTGGCGCGTCACTTCCGCCAGCGTCGCCTCGTCGGGGTCCTGGTTGACCGTCGCGTCCGCGACGAAGACGACGCGGTTCTCGAAGGAGAGCATGTACACCCCCGCGGCGTGGTCGACGCCGTCTTCGGTGCCGATGACTCGCAGCGGCGGGCGCAGCGCGGAGGGGTAGTGATGGGTGAGTCCGGTCAGCATCGCGTCGGCGTCGCCGCGCTCGACCATCACCGACGCGAAGTGGTCGCCGTCGCGGACGGTCTCGGCGGCCTCCCGGCGGGTCATCCCCTTCCGCTGGCGCAGCTCGTAGAGCCGGTCGACGTACTCCTCGTACTCGCCCGCCGCCGGGTCGACGACCGCCGGCTCGAACGCCAGGTTCAGCCCCTCGACCTTCCGCTCGATCGTGGTCCGGTTACCGATCAGCACCGGCTCGGCGATCCCCTCCTCTTCCATCTGGTGGGCGGCGCGGATGATCTTCTCGTTGGCCCCCTCCGCCAGCGCGACCCGCTTGGGGTCGCTCTTGGCCTTGTTCAGGACGATGCGCATCATCTCGCGGGACTTGCCCAGCCTGGCCTCCAGCCGCTCGACGTAGGCGTCGGGGTCGAGCGCGTCGCGCGCGGCCCCCGACTCGACGGCCGCCTCCGCGACGGCGGGCGCCACCTCGAAGAGCACGCGCGTATCCAGCGGCTTCGGGATGATGTACTCCGGGCCGAACTGCAGCGGCTGGTCGCCGTAGGCCCGCCGGACCGCGTCTGGCACGTCCCGTTTGGCCAGGTCGGCCAGCGCCTCCGCCGCCGCGACCTTCATCGCCTCGTCGATCTCCGTCGCCCGCACGTCCAGAGCACCGCGGAACAGGAACGGAAAGCCCAGTACGTTGTTGACCTGGTTCGGGTAGTCCGACCGCCCCGTCGCCATGATGACGGTGTCGTCGCGGGCGGTTTTCGCTTCCTCGTAGCCGATCTCCGGCTCGGGGTTGGCCATCGCGAAGACGATCGGGTTCTCGGCCATCGACCGCACCATCTCCCCGTCGACGATCCCGCCCGCCGAGAGGCCGACGAGCATGTCCGCGCCGGCCATCGCGTCGGCCAGGTCGCCCTCGGGCACGTCGCTGGCGAACTCGCGGTTGTGCTCGTTGAGGTCGCCCGCCTCGGCCCGCTCGGTCGTCAAGATCCCGTCGATATCGACCATCGTGACGTTCTCCGTCCGGACGCCCAGCGAGACGTAGAACTCCGCCGTCGCGATGGCCGCGGCGCCCGCGCCCGCGAACGTGACTTCGAGCGACGCCAGATCCTTGTCGCCGATCTCCGCGGCGTTGAGCAGCGCTGCCCCCGAGATGATGGCCGTACCGTGCTGGTCGTCGTGGAAGACCGGGATATCCATTCGCTCGCGCAACCGCTCCTCGATGACGAAACACTTCGGTGCCGCGATGTCTTCCAGGTTGATCCCGCCGAACGTCGACTCCATCCCCGCCACCGCGCCGACGAACTCCTCGGGATCGGTGTGGTCGACCTCGATGTCGAACACGTCGATGTCGGCGAAGCGCTTGAACAACACCCCCTTGCCTTCCATCACCGGCTTCGAGGCCTGCGGGCCGATATCGCCCAGCCCCAACACGGCAGACCCGTCGGAGACGACGCCGACGAGGTTCCCCTTCGACGTGTACTCGTAGGCCGCTTCGGGGTCCTCGTCGATCGCCCGACAGGGGCCGGCGACCCCCGGGGAGTACGCCAGGCTGAGATCGCGCTGTGTGCTCGTCGACTTCGTCGTCCGGATCTCGACCTTCCCCGGCGGGTCGGCCTCGTGGTACTCCAGCGAATCCTCTTCGAGAGTCATACCCCGGATACGCCATCGTCCCGGTAAAGATGTGGGATACAGGCGATGGTTGGTGGATCATGAAGGCGCAGGCCGGACCACGGAACGGAGCGGCGCCGCGGCTCACCCTCGAAGCCGGTCGAACGTCCGGTGAGAGAGCCACGTCAGGTCGCGCGCCGAGAGATAGTCGGCTTCCTCGACCCACGAGAGACACTCCTCGTAGCTCCCCCAGTCGTCCAGCCACGGGTAGTCCGAACCCAGCAGCAGTCGCTCCGGGCCGAACCACGAGAGCAAGTTGGTGACGTAGCCCTCGACGTCCTCGTAAGGCCACGGCTCGTCCGACGTGCGCGGGATCGAGCTCACTTTCACGTACGCGTTGTCGTGTTCGGCGAGTACCTCGAAGTCGGCCCACGGCGACTCGTCGGGCTCGGAGTCCACGTCGGGCCACGCCATGTGCTCGACGACGAACGGCACCGCCGGATGACGCTCGACCAGGTCTGCGAGCATCGACAGCTGGTCGGGCTTGGCCAGGACGAACGCCGCCGCGTCCCGAGCGGCGAGTTCGTCGTACAACGGGTCGAGATCCTCGCCCGCGACCCACTCGGTAGAGCGGTCCATCGCCCCCGGCGTCTGCCCGTACTCGAAGCAGGCGTGAAAGCGCAGGCCGAGCATCCGCTCGTGGCCGGTGACGCGACGGACGTGCTCCCGGAGCGTGTCACCGTCGGCGTCGTACTCGGCGACACCGACCCCCCAGAGCCGGTCGGGGTGAGCTTCGAGCGCACGGAGCGTGTACTCGTTCGCTCGCTCACCCCGACCGTAGATCGAGGTCGGAAGCAAGACGCTCTCGTCGACGGCTGCCGCGTCCATCCCACCGATCAGATCCGCGTGCGTGTACGGCCCGGACCACTCGGGGGGCAAGTCGGCGCTGTACCACGGGAGGTCTGCCGTGTCCTGCCCCCAGGCGTGCGTGTGCGTGTCTACGAGGCGCATCGCAGGATCTGGGACCGGCTAGACATTAAGCGTACCCCGGACGAACGGGTGAGATCCCGTCGGAGAAATCGGAGATGCTCCGTCAGGGATTCGAACCCTGGTCCTTGCCGTGAGAGGGCAAGATGATTGGCCGGACTACACCAACGGAGCGCACACGCCCTCTGTGTGTACCAAATCGTAGCGAGGATACGGGTTTAACGGTTGCGCTTCGAACCCGTATCGGTACGCCGTCGCACACTCACTCGTCGTCGAACGGCGAGCCGGCCGCTTCCGGTTCGTTCCCACTGAGGCTGATGATGTTCTCCCGGCCGACGCGGAGCTTGCTGATCGCTTCTTCTTCCGCCATCTCGGAGAGGAGCATGCTGACCTTCGACTTCGACCACCCGGTCTCGTCGACGATCCGGGCCTGTTTCATCCGCCCCTCGTTCGATTCGAGGATGTCGATGATGAGTTCCCGGTCGGTCCTCCCGGCGGGCTCGTCAGATTGGGATTTCGGCTCGGCCGCCGGATCCGGTTCGGGGGGGCTCTCGGCCGTCGCCGGGCCGTCGGGCTCGGTCGCGGACTCGCTTTCCGAGCTGCCGCCGGTCGAGGGAAACGACGGGATCCCGGTGTGCCAGGCAGCGACGCCGCCGAGTCCGAGAACGACGAGCACCACGGCGGCGACCATCATACCGCCGACGTCCCCCGAACTCGCCGACTGTAGGATGCTCGTCGGTGGCTTGGCGACGGCCGAAACGGGGAGCCATCCGCGCGCGTCGGTCGCTCGCGCTGTCCCCGCCCCGGCCGCCAGTACTCCCCCGATAGCGTCGCCGCCCAGCCACTGCTGCATCTATCGTAACATGCCGAGGTCGGTATAAAAACGCTGTGAATACGTGTATTTCTCTCCAGTCGATCGCCGGACGCGAGGCGGGCCGTCAGACGAGCCCGATGGTCGGCACAGCGGTCTGTTGGAACACGCCCGCCAGGTCCAGCAACGCGACGAGCAGGGTGGTGACGACGATAGCCACGGCTGGTGGGTCGAGGTGGGTGTCGGCGTGGGCGTACAGGACGCGCTGGGCGAGTTCGCCGACCAGGCCGGCGAGGACGCCGAAGGCACCGCCGACCAGAACCGCGACGGTCGGGCCGGCACTCGGGAGCGCCAGCGCGGCGATGCCGGCGGGCAGCGCCATGTGGTGGGTGACGGGGAACCGGTCGACGCCGGCGGTCAGGAAGAGCAGTCCGGTGGCGGCGATCCCGAACGCCAGGAAGTAACTCCCCGTCGCGACGGCGAGAAAGCCGCCGAAGACGCCGACGACGAGTCCCAGGACGCCGACCGAGAGCCACTCGGACTGGTAGGGGAGCCACGGCTCGACGACGTACCGGCCGGCCAGCGACTGCGCACCGTCGCCGTCGGCGGCCATCCGCCGGTCGCCGTCGCGGTACGGCGACATGTCGAGCAGGTCGGTGTCGAGACGGCCGAGGAGGGGGTAGCCGAAGACGGCGCGGTGGAGCAGCGCGGAGGCGACGACGCTGGCGGCGACCGGGTCCCAGGGCAGTCCCAGCCGGAGCGACAGCTGCGCGAGCCAGTAGCCGAGGACGCCGAAGACGCCGCCGACCGCCAGCGCGCCGGGCCGCGGGCCGAGCGGTGCTGCGAGGTGCTTGGCCTCGTGGTAGGGAAAGTCGGTGTCGAGGTGCCCCTTCCGGCCGGCGTAGGCCGCGGCGGCGGCGGCGCCGGCGAACGCGACGTGCGGACCCAGAACCGGGCCGTAGCCGACCAACCCAGTCACGCCGGCCGTCCCGAGGTCGGTCGAACCGGCGACCAGCGGGGTCCCGCCCGCGCCGCTCGTGACGCGCGCGATCTCGCCGACCGTGATCACGAGACCGGCGAGGCCGTACGCCGCGTAGCCGCCGACCGCCGCGCCCACGGCGCCGCCCGCGAACGCCACGAGCAACAGGTCGACCGCGAGCAGGCCGCCGTCAACTGCCATCGGTCTCACCCGCGGGCACGCCCGGTCGACGGCCGTCGATCGGCCGGCCGCACTGTCGTGTCATAGGGGACGGAAGTCGGAGCCGGTAGTTAGTACTGGCGGATAGCCGGCGGGTGACAGAGAAAAGTGCGCGTCGTTCGGTACGAGCGTCAGTCGCGCTTCGTCAGGCCGACGACCGAGAGCAATCCGCCGCCCAGCAACGCGATAAGCGTCGCCGGCGCCGAGGGGTCGACGAGTGCGGAGCCGGTCGAGCCGTTCGTCGCGCTATCGGTGCCGGTCGCGGTGCCGGTGTCAGTCGCAGTGTCGGTGCCGGTGTCGGTCGCAGTCCCGGTATCCGACGGAGTCGCAGTGGCGGTCGCAGTGTCGGAGGTGGACGTGTCGCCGCTCGTCCCGTCGTTCGCGGTGCCGTCGTCGGCGCTCCCGTCGTCAGTCGTCTCGTTGCCAGTCGTCTCGTCGTCGGACTGGCCGTTCTGGAGCGCCTGCTCCTGGCCCTTCTCGAGCGTTACCGTCGACGCGGACTCGTCTTCACCGAGGACCTGTCCCTCGGTCACGTCGACCGTTCCGCGGTAGCGGAACGCGTGCGTGTCGTTAGTGACCGCGTCGGTCCGGAGCTGGTAGGAGGTGTTCGCGGTGACGCTCGGCTCCGTGTACCCCTCCTCGGTGGTCCACTCGCCGTAGCCGGTCGTCGAGTACGGGACCGTCATCTCGAACGTCCCGTCGTCGCCGGTCCGGGCCTCCTGGCGGTAGACGAACGTCGAGTTCGTCGAGGGGACCTGCATCTCGACGGCCGCGGTGACCGTCGCGTTCGCGGGCCCCTCGCCCTCGATGGTCCCACCGGGGACGCGCTCGAAGGCCTTCACCCAATTCGAGCTCTTCGGCTGGAGCGCGCCGAGCACGCCGGGCTGGCGGAGCGAGGTCTGGAAGGCGCCCTCGGCCTCTTTCCGGAGTGCCAGCTGTTTGCGGACCGACTCGGTCGAAGTCGTGTTACTGCCCTGAACCATCCGGTAGTGTTCGAGCGCCGGGACGCGTTCCTCGGGGTAGCTCCCGAACCCGCCGATCTGCGAGGTCGGGTCGCTCTCGACGTACTCGCGGGCCTCGGCCATCGAACCGAAGCGGCGGGTTCCGTTGCTGATCGGGACCTGCTGTCCCTGAATATCCTCGATTTCCCAGTCGAGGACGACCGGCGCCGGCTCGCTCGCGCTGCCGTGGAACCGGTACAGCCGGACCGCCGTGGAGTTGTAGTACGCCTGCTGGTGGCGCTGGAAGATCCGGTACTGCACGCGGTCCTGCTGGCCCGTCTGGTAGTAGAGCGGGCGGTAGTAGTCGTTCTGAGAGATGTTCCCGTCGGAGTAGAACGCGAACGGCGCGAAGTACTTCCCGCCGATCCGAAGCGGGCCCGCGCCGGCACGCTGGTAGGAGGTCGTGGTCTCGGCCATCTTCCAGTCGACCGTGACGAAGCGGCTCTGGGCGTCGTCCTCGCTGAGGTCGGTCATGACCTCGCTGGCGTGTGATTCGTCGGTCGATAGCAGGAAGTTCGCCGCCTGGTTGGCCCCCTGCTGGAACGGGTTGGCGGTCGGCATCTGCTCGCCCATCACCGTGATCCAGTGGCCGTAGTCCCACCACGAGAGCGTCCCGTAGTACCCCTCGGGGTAGTCGAAGTCCTCGGTGTTCTCGAAGGTGCCGTAGTAGGGGACCTCCTCGGCGTTGTCGGCGCCGCCGTAGGTACCCTGGTCGGGCGCGTTCGTCTGCATCCAGCCGAGCGTCTCGTTCCAGGCCGGCTGGGCCTGCCCGGGCCCGTTCGGCGCGGATGTCATCTGCATCGCGAGGGGCGTCGGGTAGACCAGCGGGGCGAACACCACGAGGACGATGGCGCCTATCGTCAACAGCTGATACGTCTCGATGTCCGTGTCGGGCGCCGAGAGCCCGGAGAACCGCGCGAGTTCGCCGAGGACCATCGCCGACATCGTCGCGACGGCGATGGCGAGGTAGTAGTCGAAACGCTGCTGGGTCAGCGTCGCCAGCAGCAGGAAGACGGTCCAGACGGAGACGAGCGTCATCTCGGCGCGGGGCCTGTCGTAGAACTGCCGAACCGCGACGTAAGCGACGCCGAGCAGCGCGATGAACACCGTGAAGCCGTACCGGGGGAACAGTTCGCCGAACGGCAGCGACTGGGCCTCACCGACGGTCTGTGCGGTATCGGTGACCGTGAGCCCGACGACGCGGGTGATCTGGTTGGTCAAGAAGCCCCACAGGTCGGGAAGCAGGAGCGCCATCGCACCGGCCAGCACGACGAGGATGCCGCCGACCGCGGCGGGGTACTGGTAGTTGGCCAGGTCCCGGGACTCCCACTCGCGTGCGAACCACGCGAGGAAGACACAGCCCGCGGCGACGCCGAAGGCGAGCATCGGCTGCAACAGACTGTAGCTCGTCGCGCCGATACCGGCGTTCTCCATGACGGCGAGGCTCAGGACGCCTGCAGTCGACAGCGTCAGCGCGCCGGTGATGGCGACGTGCTCCGGACTCTCGCCGTGCGCGTACTCCGAGCAGATCTCGACCATGAAGAACACACCGAGGATCCCGACGAGGAAGACGCCCGGTGCCCAGGTCCAGAGATAGATGGCGACGGCGGCGCCGGCGACCAGCGACCAGCCGACGGGGCGGCGCAGGGCGGCGACGTCACGCGCCCGGAACAGCTCCCAGACCGGCTTCTCCTCCTCGGCGACGGAGACGGCGACCATCGTCGCGAGGACCGCCGTGGTCATGAACAGCGCCTCGGCGACGTGGTGGTCGTAGAAGCCGACGGTTCCGCGCTGGGCGAACGTGCTCCCCGCGAGCGCGAGGACCGCGACGGCGAACACACCGGCGAACTTCCCGGCCAGTCGCTTCCCCAGGAAGTACGTCGGGATCGCCACCAGCGTGCCGAAGACGGCCGGTGCGAACAGGACGACCAGCCGGACGGTGTGGTCGCTCGGGTTCCCGAGCCCGACCACGAGCGCGGCCGTAGCGACCAGCTGGTCCATCACGGTACCGAACTGGCTGGAGTGGGTCCCCAGCGGGAACTGTGTCCAGGGGTCGAACGGACTGGTCTCCGGCCAGTGCTGGACCGTGTACTTGACCATCCGGTAGTGGTACCACGGGTCGTTCCCGCTGAAGAACACCGTTCCGTCTATCAGGAACTCTTGCCAATCGCGAACGCGACTCCACAGCATGAACCCGAGGAGGGCGACGATCGCCGGGATGTGGTAGTACTCACCCACAACCTCGGCGAGATCACCGGGTTCGTCGATATTTTGGATCTGACCACGCCACTGACTCATTGACGGAACCAGTCCCATCGCGCGCATAAGCCTTGTCATCTTCCGATAAATCGGACTCCCCGTCGACCCCCGATTCAACCGCGGTCTTGCGGTTCTCGATTCTCCGAACAGCTTCGAAACGCGGCCTGTCGCGGACGGCCAGACGGAAAGCCTATCCCGGACCCCGGTCCATGAATCGACATGCGCGTCTCCGTCGTGCTCTGCGAGCACACGATGGACCGCTACGACGCGGTCGTCGAGGCCGCTCGTAGCGTCCTCGGCCAGACCTACGACGACGTGGAACTGGTCTTCGTCAGCGACGGCAACCCCGAGGTCTTCGAGCGGTTCGAAGCGGATTTCGGCCACCGAGAGAACGTCTTCACTCGCTGCAACGACGAGAACCGCGGCCTGCTCGTCAGCCGGAACAACGGCGCGGAGGCCGCCAGCGGCGACGTGGTCGCGTTCCTCGACGACGACGCCGTGGCCCATCCGGAGTGGATCGAACGGCTCGTCACCGCCTACGACGAGCACGACGCGGTTGCGGCCGGCGGCCGGATGGACCCCATCTGGGTCGACGACCCCGTGGACTTCCTCCCGGCGGAGTTCTACTTTCTCGTCGGCGCCACCTACCGCGGGTTCGGCGACGGCCGCGACACTCCCGCGGAGGTCCGCAACACGAACGGATCGAACATCTCCTTCCGGCGGGAAGTGTTCCTCGACCTGGGCGGGTTCGACGACGGGATCGGCGGGCGGAAGGGAGACAAGAACCTCCAGGGCGGTGAGACGGAGGTCTGCGCCCGGTTACGCGAGGAGTACGGCGAGGGCGTCCGGTACGTTCCCGACGCCGAGGTCGGCCACAAGGTGTTCGCCTACCGCACCGAACCGAAGTGGCTGCTCGACCGGGCGTTCTGGCAGGGTTACTCCAAGCGCGGTATGCAGCAGTTCGTCCCCGGTTCGGCGGCGGAGGAGGGCGACTTCCTCGGGAAGATCCTCGGCGAGTATCTCCCCGGACGGTTCGGGGGCCTCGTCCGCGACCCCGACCTCACGGCCGCCAAACAACTCGTCTGGCTCCTCGTCCTGACGGGCGTCGTCGGTTTCGGCTACCTCTACGGGATATACAAGTGGCGCTGACCGGCGGTGAGGACGTACGCGAGCGGACCGTACGACCGGAGACCGTCCGACTCGGGATGACCAGCGTTAAGCGACTGCCGGAGCCACCCCATCGGTAATGGCGGACCTCCCCGACGTGTGCGTCGTCACCCACCCGCTGGCGGCGGCCGGCGAGAACGCGACGCGGAGCCTGCTCGACATCCTCTCGGCGGTGACCGGCGTCGCGCTGGTCACCCTGGATCTGCCCGCCGACTCGGAGATCCGCGACCGACACGAGCTGGTCGAACTCACCCGGAAGGGGGCCGGCGACTCCATCGCCGTGGCCGCCGTCCGCTTCCTCCTGAACCAGCTCCGGATGTGCCAGGTGGTCGCCGGTCGCGAGGAGGCGGTCGTCCTCTTCTACGGTGCGACTTCGTACCTGCTCCCCATCCTGTTCGCCCGCGCTATCGGGAAGACGGTCCTCGTTGAACCGCGCGGCGACGTGCCGCTGACCCTGCGCATCGCCTGGGAGGAGTCGCTTCCCTCGCCGGTCGCGCGGACGCTGGCGGGGCTCGTCAGCGCGCTCGAACGCGCGGGTTTCGCGGCAGCCCACGGGGTCGTGACCTACACGCCGTCGATGGCCGAGCAACTCGATCTCGACCCCGACGACACGGACGTGTACCCCACCGGCGCGCGCTACGTCCGGACGGACGACTTCCGCGTGCGGACGCCCCTGGAAGAGCGGGGCCGTCGTGTCGGTTTCCTCGGTCGCCTCGACGAGGAGAAGAACGTCCGCGAACTCGCCGCCGCGGCGAAGGAGCTGCCCGACGACGTGACCTTCACCTTCGTCGGCGACGGCGACTTACGGGAGTGGCTGGAGACGGAACTCGCCGCGGAGATCGAGGCCGGCCAGGTCGAGATGCGCGGGTGGGTCGACCACGACGACGTGCCCGCCGAACTCGACCGGTTGCGACTGGTCGTCCTCCCCTCCGAGCCGACGGAGGGGCTGCCGACGACGATCCTCGAAGCGCTCGCTTGCGGGACGCCCGTCTACGCGACGCCCGTCTCGGGCGTCCCGGACGTGGTCCGCGACGGGGAGACCGGCTTCCTGATGGACAGCACCGACCCCGCGGACATCCGCCGGGAACTGCTGGCGGTTCTGGAGCGCGAGGACCTGCCCGCGATCAGCCGCAACGGGCGCGAACTGATCGAGGACGAATACAGTTTCGAGGCTTCCCAGGAACGGTATCGAGATATTCTACAGCGGGTCGTCCGGCGTCGTCGCCGGTAGCGACGGGGAGCGGCCGACCGGGTGGCTACCGGGCCGATACCGGGCCGCCGGCTCAGTACTTCCGGTCGCGACCGAGCAGGAAGTACAGCACCAGTCCCAGGAACGGGGCGAAAAAGACCACGATTGCCCAGAGGAACGCGGGGTGGCTGCTGTTCTTCTGGGCGTCGTTGTACGTCCAGAATATCAGCGCGATTCCGACGGCGAACAGCACCAGCCCGAACAGGAGAACGAGACCTAGCTCGGCGGACTGTAACGGTACTGTGGACGGTATCGTGGAGGGCATCACTGCCGAGAGACCGCCTACCGCGACAAGTGTTTTGTGTTCGTTCACGGCTCGTCGTGGCGATCCGGTCCGTCCGACGGCTCCGAAGGCGCTACGGCCGGACGACGGTCCCGTTTCGCGGGTCGAGGGGCGACCCGGCCCCCCCTGCACCCGCAGGATCCTCGACGGTCCACTCGGTGAACACGTCCGGGTCGCCGTACTCGTCGGCGACGTAGGCGGTCATCTCCGACGTCATATCGCCCGACACTCCGGGCACGACGGGCGAATGGGCGACGGATCCGAGCGAAACCCGGGCTTCGCTGGGCCGGCTACTCCGGCCGTCGGCTCCCCGACGCGGTCACGTCGACGCCGGGGCTGTAGCGAAAGACCGGGTCGCTCTCGGGCATCGCGAAACCGTTGGTCTCGAAGACCTCGTTGTCATCGATATCGACGTCGGCCTCGTAGAGCGGCCACGGCCGGTGACGGATCTGTGCGTAGCGCAACTCACCGCCCGGCGTCTCGGTGTAGTAGCGGTAGCGCTCGGTGAGGAATTCGTCGAGCGACCCCGGTTCGAACCTGAACTGGTCGCCTGCTGGGCCGTAACGGGCGTCGAAGTCACAGGGGCGGGCGCCGGGGTGCCAGCGCTCGCTCTCGAAGGCGACCCGCGAGCCGTCGTCCGTCATCGAGATGCTCGCGAAGTAGTACGGCAGGTGGTGGAAGACGCGCGCACCGGTCACCCCCAGGATCCCGTCGGCGTCGAGGCTGAAGAAGTAGACACCGCGGTCGGCGGCGGGGCCGTCGTCGGTCGGGCCGGTGTCGTCGCCCGACCCGCCACGGCCGTCCGCTCGCTCGCGTTCGCCCTCGTGGCTGACGTAGGTCCGCAGGTTCAGCTCCGGGAGTCGGAAGCCGGTCCACTCCGGAACGCCGTGCGGACGGACCCCGACGTTGGTGAACGGGACGACCGAGAGCCAGGCCTGCCCGTCGTGGGTGTCGACGGTCAGCGACTCCGGGAGATGGGCCTGGACGACCGCGGGGTCGACCGGCCAGTTGGCGAACAGGACGTGGCGCCAGCCCATCTCGACCGGCAAGTCGAGCAGCGACCGGAGGGACATCGGTATCGGAAACTACGGACTGGTTGCCCATTACTCCAGGGATCGCGCGGATCACTCCCCTACGCCGGCAGTTCGACGGGTTCGAAGCGGCTGAATCCCAGATAGGAGACCAGAACCGCCCCGACGCCGACGGCCGTGAGGGCGAGCTGGAGCGTCCCTCCAAGCAGAGGGACACGGCCGAGCAGGTCGAGCGCGGCCACGAAGAGGACGCTCCCGGCGGCCGCGGCCAGGTCCGGCCGGTCGACGGGGAGCCGGCGGCCGAGCAGGTAGCCGAACACCGCGTAGGCGTAGGCGACGCAGACGATTCCGGCGAGGACACCGAGGAGGCTCACGGGGATCAACACGAGCGTCAACGCCATGAAGACGACGAGCGCGAGGGCGGTCGCGCCGGTGAGCGCGCCGACGACGCCGCTGACGATGGGGTGGTCGGTCGCCGCCGCGGCCACGTTGTCGAGGAGGTCCGGCCGGCGACGGGCGAACCCGGCGGCCAGCGCCGCGACGAAGAGCCACTGGACGAGTCGCACCGTCAGGGCGGTGACCGGCGAGCGGTCGGTCGCCGTCGGCTCCAGTCGTTCGACCCGCTCCACGCTCGCGCCGTCGGCGACCGTCGGGTCGCCTGCGAGCACTCGGAGCGTGCCGACTACGGCGCCGCCGCTCCCCACCGAGACGTTGGCGCCGACCTGGACCACGTCGCCCTCCACGGTGCCGTCCACGGCGAGACTCCCGCCGACGGCGTACACCGACCCGTCGACGCTTTCGTTCGCGGGGACGGTAGCCGTCCCGCCCGCCACCACGAGCGCGTCGGGCGCCGACTCGAACTCGTGGCTCCCGTCGGCGACCACCTGTAGCGTCGCCGGCTCGCCGCCGAACGCCCCGATCAGCAGGACGGCGAGCACGAGCGAGAGCGCGAGTTCGATCGGATTCACGGCTCACCTCCGGGCGCGTCGTCGTGCGCGCCCCGCTCCGCCCGACCGGTCGTCACCGGTCCGGCCCGCGCGTGTCGGTACACTGCTCGCCCGTACAGCGAGAGCCCGAGCGCCACGAACAACAGGAGCGCGAGCGCGTTCACGAGCGAGAGATGCGAGATCAGCGTGACCTCGGCGTGCTCGAAGTACAGCGCGACGGCGGTGCTGAGGAACGTGGAGAGGAAGCCGGCGAAGCCGACGCCGACCGCCGAGTGGGTGCCGATCGTCGCCGGCGTCGAGAGGTCGGGCCACAGCGCGAAGTTGAGCGTCGTGTAGAAGCTGACCGTCAATGCGTAAAAGATCGGGTTCACCAGCGGCGGCGCGCCGCCAGCCAGTCCCGGGACGGCGGACGCGAGTCGCAGGTCGAACGTGTACAGCAGGTGCGTCAGCGCGAACAGCCCGAACACCCACGCGAACAGCCAGTTCCGGTCGAAGTTCGTGTAGAGGACGCCCGCGGCGACCGCGCCGACGACGTGGACGGCGCCGATGAGCAGGTGGACCGAGAAGTCGGGTGACTGCCAGGCCGAGCGCACGAGCGCGGGCGTCTCGACGATCCGAAGGAAGCCCAGGCTGTCGACGAAGAAGACGCCGAACATCAGCGCGAGCGGCCCGAGGAAGGCGAAGCTGCGGAGTTGGACTGTGTCCGGTCGGCAGAAGCGGCCGACGCCGAACTCGCGGTGATTGTCCGCGACGGCGTCGACGAAGCCGAGGTCGCGGAGGGCGAGGGCGCCGAGGACGACCAGACCGGGAACCATCGCGACCGCCATAACGCGGCTGAACGCGCCGATCGACCACTCCAGCGGGTAGACGTTGCCGGCGAAGTAGGCAACCGCGGTCGCGGCGGCGGCGACGTACCCCCGGTCGCGGACGGGGACGAAATCGATCGTCAGCGAGAACGTCACCGGGAAGCCGACGCCCATCGAAACGGACGCGGCGACGATCCACGCGCCGAACGCCGCCGGGTCGCGGACGTGCGGCGCCGCCATCGTCAGCACGAACTGCACGCAGAGGACGGCGAACAGCGCGCGGAGCTTCGTCCGCAGCTCCCTCGACCAGCCCCGTCGGTCCATCAGGATACCGAATCCCACCGCGGCGGCGAACGTGACCAGCGCGAGCGCGCCCATCCACGCCGAGACCGTCGTGGCGGGGAGCCCCACGAGTCGCGTCCCCAGGTCGATGAGGCCCAGCTGGACGAACGTGATGTTGTAGTAGTAGCCCGCGGCCAGCAGAGTCACGAACAGCCCGTAGCCGACCACCTCGGGCCAGGCTCCCCGACGGACGTACTCGAAGAGCTTCACGCGGTCGTGTTCTCAGTGCGGTCTCAAAACATTTCGCCGGCCGCCGGAAGCGCCGGGCCAGTCAAAGCCCGCGGCGAACTCACTCCATATAGCCGAGTTCGGTCAGCCGGTCGGCCACCTCGTCGGACGGCCCGCCCGCGCGGGCGTCTTCGTGGTCGATCGGCTCCTGCGTGCCCACGTCGGGGTCGTCGGCGAAGATATCGAGCACCTCCCCGTCCATATCGCTCGGGATGTCGACGCCATGAGCGGCGAGAATCGTCGGCGCGATGTCGCGGATGTCGATCTCGGGGATCTCGCCGCGATTTCGGAAGTCCGGCCCGTCGGCGACGAAGATGCCCGTCGGCGTGTTCTCGGCGGCCCAGCGGTCGGGCTCGGTCTGGACGGCGTCGCCGCCCATCCCGTCGTTGACGTGGACGCCCGGCCGCTGGTCGACGACCACGTCCGGACCGATGTCGACGTAGGGGCCGTCGTACACCTCTTCGGCCCGGTAGACGCCGGTGAACAGCGCCTCGCCGTTCTCGTCCGTGACCGCTTCGAGGTCGGCGATGAGCTCCTCGCGCACGGACTCCACGTCGAAGCGCGGGTTGACGTAGACCGGTCCCTGGCCGCTGGCGAGTGCCTTCGTCTGCTCGGGGACGATCAGCTCCATCTTGCGTTCGCGCTTGGCGCCGGCGCTCTGGGGGACGAGTTGCTGGACGCTCTCGGGGACCGTTTCGGCGAGGACGTCGACGAGGCCGAACCGCTTGGCGACAGCGAGCGCGTTCTCGCGGGTCAGCCCCACGCGCTGGAAGTAGTCCTCGACGCCGCCGGCACGGGTGAGATAGCCGTTCTCGGCGAGCCACTCGTTGACGTAGAACTCCGTCGTCGTCGCCGCGGCGCCGTGGTCGGACATGACCACGAGGTTGGTGTCCTCCAGCGCCGCGAGTTCGCCGAGCCACTCGTCGACCAGTTGCCACGCCCGCCTGGTCGGCTCCTCGTCCCAGAAGAAGTGGTGGAGGACGTTCAGGTAAAAGAGGGTGACGTGGGTGAACGCCAGGTCCTCCTCCAGAAAGAGGTCCTTCGCGACCTGCAATCGGAGCTCGAACAGTCGCAGGATCTCGTCGACTTCGGCGCCGCGCTCGTCGTTCGAGGACAGCAACGGGTCGGGATGGACCTGGTAGTCGTAGCGCTCGGCGAGTGTCTCCTCGAACTCGGGCGGGTAGGTGTAGCCGGTGTCGAGCGAGCGGTACTCGCCCTCGACGGCGTCCGGGCCGCCCGAGACGACGTAGCCGCCGATCTCGCGGGGCGGGTACATCGACGGCATGTTGACGACGGCCGCCCGCTGGTCCTCGGCGTCGAGGTAGTCCCACAGCTCGGCGGTCTCGTAGTCGCTCCCGCTCATGATGTCGATGCGCTCGTCCGCCAGGTCGATTCGCTCCCACCAGTAGACGCTGTGCTTGCCTGGATTTTTCCCCGAGGCGTAGCACTTCCAGTTGGGGTAGGTGACCGGCGGGAGGCAGCTGCGGCTGGTGGCATACGTGCCCGACTCGCGGAGGGCGGCGAGGTTGGGAAGGACGCCCTCTTCGATCCAGGGCTCGGTGAGCAGCCAGCTGGCGCCGTCGAGCCCGACGGCGAAGGTCCGCGTCATTGTCGGAATCCCGCGAGGCGGGCGGAAATACATTTCGTTCGTGCGAACGGTAGGCGCTGTATAGGGCGGTCTCCGGGGTCGACCGCGGTACCCGGACGAGCCGGTGCTCGCTACTCGCTGTCCCCGTCGCTACGGGCGAACAGGTCCCCGAAATCGAGGCTCGCCGCCGGGAGCCAGCCCAGTACGGCGGGGAGGTAGACGCCGAAGGTCCGATCGAGCAGGACGACGATCGGTGCGAGCTCGGGGGCGACGCCGAGGGCGACGAGGACGGCAGTCGCCGAGGCCTCCGCGACGCCGACGCCGCCAGGGGTCAGCGGCAGGACGGTCACGCTGTAAGCCGTGACGAGCACGACCGGCAGGAGCGCGGCCGGCGAGAACTCGCCGCCGAGGGCGGTGAGCAACAGCCACACCCGGAGTCCGGGGAAGACCAGCAGCGTCCCCGCCCAGCCCAGCGCGTACGTGCCGACGACCGACGGCGTCGCGGAGAGTCGGCGGAACACGCCCGCAGAATCGGCAGTGAACGACGGGAGCGCGCCAGCGACACCGGCGAGTCGGGCACCTACGCGGGGAACCCGACGCAGGAGACCCCCGAGGTGACTCGCCAGACGGCCGGCGGCGTCCATCCGACGGCCGGCCAGCAGGACGAGCGCACCCGCGACGAGGTAGACACCCGTCGACAGGAGGATGACGAGGAGCCACCCGTCGCCGAGTCTGGGGGCGAAGAGGCCGAGCCCTGCCAGCGCCACGAGTCCGTAGAGGGCGGCGTAGAGGCCTGTGTTGAGGCCCGAGACGCTCACCGCCTCCGCCCAGTCGGCCTCGGTGTAGTGGCGGACGACCAGCGGCGCGACGGAGTGGCCCGACGCCTTGGATGGGACGACGTGGTTGACGAACTTGATTACCAGATCGACGCTGGCGGTCGTCCGCAGGCCCGTCGGCGCGAGCCCGTTCAACAGCGCGTACCACATCGCGAAGCGCGAGCCGAACTCGGCGGCGGTAATCGCGAGGACGCCCGCGATCACGGCGGCGTCGAGCGTCACCAGTTCGGCGCGCGTCGTCGACCAGTCAACGCCGTTGGCGACGTACCAGAAGGCGCCGACCGCGAGGGTCCACTGGACGAGCGAGAGCCCGCGGCGGCGCCAGGACCCGCCGTCCAGGTCGCCCTCGCCATCGCTCACGCTCGGTCACTCCGCACTGTCCGCGTCCCGTCACTGGTCGTCCGTGCACGCGACTCGGCCCCGTCCGCCAGTTCCCGAACGGTGACGAACTCGAACGGTTCGGCGAGGATCCGCCGGACCGCTCGCCGCATGTACGCGCCCGTCCGGACGTATACACGACTGGGCACGCCCTCGACGGCGGGGAGGTCGACGAGTTCCCAGGGGTGGACGTACAGCACCGGCGCGATCCCCCGGCGCGCGAGCAGTCGCATCCCCAGTATCGTGTAGGAGACGCCGAAAAACCGGATCCAGGTGCCCGTCAGCGGGAGGCGCAGGCGCGGCATCACCGAGACGGGAACTTCGACGAGTCCGTCCGGCGCCGTCGGTTCGACCGCCCTCGCGGCCGTCGGGCGCTCGGCGTCGAACTCGCCGCCGTACCAGCCCGGGATCGACCGACAGGCGACGACGCTGGAGTCGTAGTCGTAGCCCGCGTCGGCCAGCGCCTCGAAGTGGTCCGGCCCCATGTCGAACGAGGGGGCGCGGAAGCCGGTGACCGACTCGCCGGTGACGGCTTCGAGGCGCTCTCTCGAACGCGCGAGTTCGTCGCGGCGCTCACCTTCGTCGAGTTCAGAGAGGTGCCGGTGGGTGTGAGTGTGCGAGGCGACCTCGTGACCGGCCGCCGCGATGCGCTCGATCACGCGCGGGTGCTCGTCGGCCAGCTCGCCCACGGTAAAGAACGTCGCCGCCCCGATCGCCTCGTCGAGGGCGTCGAGGAGGGCCGTGACGCCTCCGAGCCCCACCGCCGGCCGGTCGGTCGTTCCACTCGCGCCGCGGTAGGCCGGCAGGTGGGTGAAGTGCTCGAAGTCGACCGAGAGGGCGGCCTGTGGCTGGGACATCGGCGGCTCGACTCACCTCCCGCTTCACTCCCGTCCCACTTGGGTGATGCGGGTAGCGGTCGACGTCCGATAATCCGAGCGACCGTCTGAGTCGCGGACATATCAGTAGAGATATGAACACGGATCGAGGAATATAAACGGCACACACTCGCGAGTACTAGCACGTATGGCAGTGGTTCCCGTCGGGTTCGCTCTCGGTGCCCTCCCGGGGCTGGACAACGAGGCCTTGACGCTGTTGTTCGTCGCTCTGGCGGCGGTCGCGCTCCTGTGGGGGTTCGACCGCTACCGGACGACCTTCTCGAAGGCGGAGTTCGGCCTCGCCATCGCTCTCGCGGTCGGCTTGCTGACCATCGGTCTGGCACCGGGCTTGTACGGTGCGCTGGCGACTGCGTTCAATCTGGAGAGTCGCTTCCTGCTCGTTCAGATCTTCACCAACGCCGCGTTTCTGTTCCTGATCCTCTACCTGATCGGGCGGATCGGTGCGACGCGGTCGGTCGTCAACGAACTCACGCGCGAGCTGGCGGTCGAGCAAGCGCCGCTGGAGGAGCCCCCGGACAGTCGGACGGTCTACGTCGTGATCCCGGCGTACAACGAGGCCGACACCGTCGGCGACGTGCTGGCGTCGCTACCCGACGCCGTCCGCGACCACGACGTGCGGGCCGTCGTCGTCTCCGACGGCTCCGACGACCGGACTCGCCGGACGGCCGAGGCCCACGACGCCATCGTCGTCGAACACCCGCTCAACCAGGGCCAGGGCGGCGCCCTGAAGACCGGCTTCGAGATCGCCCGCAAACACGGCGCTGACGTGGTCGTGACGATGGACGCCGATGGGCAACACCCCGTCGGCCAGCTCGACGCGCTCGTCTCGCCGGTCGTCGACGGCGAGGCCGAGTACGTGATGGGGTCGCGCTACCGCGGCCGCGACCGCTCGGGCAACTCGATGACGCGCCGCGGCGGCATCCGCGCGTTCACGTGGCTCATCAACCGCCTCACCAAGGCGGAGATCACCGACTGCACGAACGGCTACCGGGCCATCCGCGGGTCGCGGCTCGACGAACTGACGCTCACCGAAGAGCGGTTCTCGGCCCCGGAGCTCATCATCGAGGCCCGCAAGAACGGGTTCCGGATCCGCGAGGTGCCGGTCACAATCCGCGAGCGCGAGGCCGGCGAGACGAAGAAGCCGGGGCTGGGCTACGCCGTCGGGCTCGCGCGGACCATCGTCGTCACCTGGATCCGCTGAGCGTCCACCGTCCGCGGATCCATCGGCGCCGATGCCACCGACCAAAAACGTCATCCCGACGCTGGGAGAGTACGCGAACGAATGGACGACATCGTCTTCGTCACCGCCGACTCGGTGCGCGCCGACTACGTCGACGAGATGGAGTTCGTCTCCTCGTTCGACGTCGAGACCGGCATGACGGCCGCCCAGTACACGCGGCCGAGTCTGGCGAGCATCCACGCGTCCAGTTACGAGTCGGTTCTGACGGGGCGGGTGAACGAGCCGACGCTCGCCGAGACACTCTCGGCGGCCGGCTACACCTGCCTGGGGTGCTCTCCGAACCCCAACACCGACGCCACGTTCGGCTTCGCGGAGGGGTTCGACCGCTACGACAGCTTCATCGAGCCCGGCAACCGCGGCAGCGGCCTCCGACAGTACCTCGCTAACTTCGACCTCTTGCGGCGGATCTACTACAAGTTCTACCCGCCCCACGCCAAAAGCGAGAACCGACCGCGCGACCGCGAGGTCGTCGACCAGGCCATCGAGTGGTTCAACGCCGCCGACGGGCCCCGCTTTCTGTGGGTCCACCTCATGGAGACCCACCGGCCCTACGGCGCCGGCGACGACGCCGTCTCCGAGCAACTCGACCAGAAAGCCTTCTTCAAGCCCGAGCAACTGACCGACGCCGAGGAGGCGGAGATCGAGCGCAAGTACTGCGACTCGCTGGAACGGGCCGACGAGAACGTCCGCCACCTCCTCGACGGGATCGACAGCGACGACCCCAAATTCGTCTTCACCGCCGACCACGGCGAGGGATTCGGCGACGAGGGCTACTACTTCCACCAGCCACAACTGCGTCGCGTCGACGACTGCCTGGTCCAGGTGCCGGTCGTCTTCGACGGGATCGACGCCGAGGGCCCGTGCAGCCTGCTGGACCTGACGCCGACCATCGCCGCCAGCGCCGGCGCCGAAGTGGCCGACCGCTGGGACGGCAACGATCTGCTGGAAACCGAGACCGACTACACGATCACGATCGCGCCGTGGCACGAACAGGCGACCGTCCTCTGGCAGGACTTCGAGCGCCGGCTCGTCAGCCGCGACGCCGACGTGACCTTCGAACACCGCGGCGACAAGACCGAAGTCGAGGACGAGGTGCCCGAAGAACTGCAGGGGCAGTTGCGCGACCTTGGCTACGTGGAGTAGCGAGCGGAGCGCGGTCGGCCGAGGTCGCGATCGGTCGAGTTCGGTCTTCCGGGACGACCGACCGCCGGTCAGAGGTAGCCGAGTTCTTCGAGCTGGTCGCGGGTGTGTTCGTCCATCTCCTCGGCGTCAGTGCCGCCGCCTCGGGCCCGCTTGTCGTAGCTCTCGAGGTCTTCGGGGAACGGCGACAGCGCCCACGAGGGCACCTCGACATCGGTCTCAACGCGCTCCTGCCAGGACGCCCGATCGTAATCGATGCGGTGGCGGTAGCGATTGCCAAGCGAGTCCCATTCGAACTTCTCCTCGTCCCGGTAGGCACAGCGGATCATCCGATCCCAGTATTCGTAGTTGGAGGGGTCGTGGGAGAGGCCGAGTCCGATCCGCTCGGCTGGAACGGTCTCGCGCCGAATGTTTGCGACCTCTCCCTCGGCCAGCGCGACGAGCAGTTCGGGGAGGTCGAGGTGTGAGACGTAGTTGTCGACAGTCTCGTCGTAGCCCTCGGGCGGATTGAACACTTCGAGGGGCACGTGGAGGGTCGCGTCGGTAAGCGTGCTGACGTGGCCGAGCAGGTGGTCGTCGGCCTCGGTCCCGAGGTTCTCGCCGTGGTCGGCGGTGACGACGACGGTCGTCTCCCGGTCGGTCCGTTCGTGTATCTCGTCGACGAGCGCGACCAGCCGTCGGTCGAGGTAGTCGATGGCGGTCCCGTACAGCTGCCGGAAGTTCCTGAAATATTCGTCGAACTGCGCCATGTCGTCGGCGTTGTTGATGCCGAAGATGTCGACCTCGTTCGACGACCAGTCGGTCGGCACGCCGTGCAGCGACCCGTCGTAGACGCGGGTGGCCTGCAGCGGCGTGTGTGCCTCCATGTAGTTGGCAAAGACGAACCGAGGACCCTCGCTGTCGTCGACTTGGCTGAGTACTTCGCGGGAGACGGTCGCCGTGCCGTAGTCGTACAGCCGCGGGAGTGGGAGCGGTTCGAGCACGTCGTTGAGCTTCAGGAAGACGCCGTTCAGGACGCTTTTTACGGGGTGTTCGTGGCCGGCGACCGCCCGCAAGAACTCCACGTAGCGTCCGCTGCTATCGCGGTCGGTCTCGCTGAGGAACTTGTCGATGTCCAGCCCGTCGGGGAACAGGGCGTGGCGGGACATGCTGGCGAAGGAGTCGAAGACGCCGTCGAAGCCAAACGGAGTCCCGGCGAAGATGTTGGTACTGGCGCCGCTCGCAGTGTATCCGGGGAGATCCGCGAGGAAGGTGTCCTCCCGACGCAGCCCGGTGAAGTCCACGTTGCGCGCGTGGATACCGTGTTCCGACGGGAGCGTCCCGGTCATCATCGACGCGTGACTGGGCGTGCTCCACGAACTCGCGGCTCGGCACTGCTCGAACGAGAGGTCCGACTTCGCCCGCAGTCGCGGCGCGTGCTCGTCGAAATAGTCCTTCCGGACCGTGTCCAACACGAGCAGTACGACGTTACGGTCCATTGTGCTCGGCAAAGCGGGCCACCTATCTACCGCTTTTGGATCTGTCCGAACCTTGTCGGGCGTTCGATCGACGCGTCCGAGCCTGAAACCGACGTAATTGCGCATTTCCACGGACCACAAGAGTGAAGCCGACCCGCTTGAACGAACGGACATGGACGACGGCGATCCACCCGAGATCTCGCTGCCGACGACGCTGCAGGAGACCGAGGGGCCGCTCGTTTCGGTCGTCACGCCGACCTACGAGGACGCCCGGTACATCGAACGGGCGCTGGAGAGCCTGAGCGAGCAGACCTACGCGAACCTCGAAGTGGTCGTCGTCGACAGCTCCGGGGTCGAGTGGCTCGAGACCCTGCTCGACCCGCTGGAGTGGGCGCGGTACGTCTACGAGCCGCCGAACGGCGTCGCGGCGGCGCGCAACCGAGGCCTCGACGAGGCCGAAGGGGAGGTTATCGCCTTCCTCGACGCGGACGACTTCTACGCGCCCGCGAAGCTCGAACGGCAGGTGGCCGCGCTCGACGGCGAGGCCGACGTGGTCTACTCGAACGTCACCGTGATCGAACCCGACGGCTCGCGGACGGAGCTATCGGCGCTCCCCGTCGAGGACCCCGACCGCCACCACGTGGCGTTCTTCCGGTCCGGCCACGGCGTGCCGACGGTCACCGTCGCGGCTCGCCGCGAGTGCTTCGAGGACGAGCGTTTCGACGAGCGTCTTCAGGCCAGGGAGGACCCCCACCTGTGGGTGCGGCTGTTCCGGAACGGAATCCCCGCGATGATCTTGGAGTCGCTGGCGTTCAAGCGCCGCCGGGCGGATTCGCTGACCGCCGACCCCGACATGATGTACGAGAACGAACTGGCGGCCATCGACGATCTGGTCGAGCGCATCCCCGAATTGCGGTCCTATCGGGTCGAGCGCGAGCGGATGGCCGCCTACCGGTACGGCAAACACCTGTTCCAGGCGGGGCGGACCGCGGAGGCGCGCCGCGTCTTCCTCGACGTGTTGCGGTCCGGCAAGCGCGACGCGCAGACGCTGGCGCTGTTCGGGCTGTCGCTGCTCCCGGCGGGCAACCGGCGGGCGTTCCGGCTGCTGGAGCGGGTCCAGCAGTCCGGGCTGCGGGCGCTCCGGGGCGGGTCCTCGGGGGCGGCGAGCGGTGACTGACCGGGCGGCGAAGCAACAACTATACCATTCTCCGCGGAGTGGGCTCGGGTGTGAATCGCCCGAACATCGTCTGGGTGACGCTGGACAGCGTCCGGCAAGACCACACGTCAATGGCGGGCTACAGCCGCGACACGACGCCGCGGATCCAGCGGATCGCCGACGAACCCGACGGACAGGCCTACCGCAACTGCATCGGCCACTCGAAGTCGACGCTGCCGGCCAGCGGTGCGATCCTCACCTGCACGCCGCCATCGCACAATACCGTCGGGATCACGGGCGAGACGGTGCCCGGCTCGATACCCACGGTCGCCGAACTGCTCTCCGACGCCGGCTATCACACGGCCTGTCTCTCCCGGAACTCCTTCGTCAGCTCCGCGACCGACCTCGACCGCGGGTTCGACCAGTTCCAGTGGCTCGCCGCCTCGACGATCCACCGGGCCGGGCCACGAACGCTGCTGAAGTATTTCTTCAACCTGCGGCGCCACTCGGCGGGGTTGACGACCAACACCGCGAAACACGCCACACCGTTCCTGATGAACGAGGTGGCCAAGCGGTGGCTCCAATCGGCCGCGGACCGCTCCGACCCCTCGTTCTTTTATCTCCACTACAACGAGCCCCATCGACCGTACTACCCGCCGCTGCCGTATCTCGACCGATACACCGACGATCTGGACGTCTCGCCAGCCGAGGCTAGCGAGCGGGCGATGGAGCTGCACTACTCGCAGAAAGAGAGGATCGCTTTCGGTGACTTCACCGGCGAGGATCTCGCGGTCCTGAAAGCGATGTACGACGCCGAGATCGCCTACACGGACGAGATGATCGGGCGGCTGTTCGAGTTCGTCCGGTCGCTCGACATCGGTGAGACGATATTCGTCGTGACCGCCGACCACGGCGAGCTGTTCGGCGAACTGGGACTGCTGGGGCATAACCTCGCGCTCCACGACGGGCTGGTCAACGTCCCGATGATCACCCACGGGCTTGACACGACCGTCGAGTCCGACGATCTCATCCAGCACATCGACGTGATGCGGACGCTGCTGGAGATCGCTGACGCCGACACCGTCTCTACCGACGGGATCGACCTGCGGAGCGGCGAGCGCGACCACGCCTTCTCCCAGCGCGAGGCCGGCCAGTTCGAGCCATACCTCGGACACAACCCCGACTTCGACACCGAGCGGTACCACGAGACGATGCTCACGGCGGTGCGAACGCAGGAATTTAAACACCTGACCAGCGAGAGGAAATCGGAGCTGTTCGAGCTACCCGACGAGGAGACCGACATGGCCGAGGACTACCCTGAGGTCGACGGGGACCTGGCGGCGGTCGCCGAGGAGTGGCTCGACACGACCGCGAAGCCCGTGACCGAGGGAGTAGAGGGGGAGTTTACCGACGCGATGGAGCGCCAGCTAGAGGACTTGGGCTACGTCTAAACGGCGTAGCCGATGTCCTTGAGATGGTCCTTGATCGCCTCCTCGTCGTACTCCAGTTCCGCCTCGGGCGGCTCGGCTACAACCTCCTTGCGGCCACCGTTCGTGTAGATATGCCAGGGCACCTCGACCAGTTCGGGGACATAGATGCCCGAGGGATGGCCGTAACGTTTGACCGGGAGCGGTCGCTCGCGTTCGCCGAGCAGCTCCCCATGGTCAGACGTGACGGCCGTCTTGCCCTGTAACTGCTCGAATAGTTTAGACACGTCGTCGAGCACCATGTCCAGATTCTCCCGGTAGGCCCGCCGGAGCGCCTCGTCGCTGACGCTACTGCGCCTGACCGATTCGTCGAGTGACGAGTGGTACTCGAAGGTCTCGCCGGAGGGGCCGAGATACGGCATGTGGGGCTGGAGGTAGTGAACGATGAGCCGTTTGTCAGGGTGCTCGTGGGCGGCTTCGAGAGCGCGATCGGTGACGACGTCGGGGGGGCAGACCTTCGCCTCGCCGTAGGCCTCGCTCTGGTCGATCAGGCTGACGAACTCGTGGACCTCGGCGTTAAGATCCTGCTGTGCGTGGAGAAACCGGCCGCTCGCGGAGACGTAAACCACGTCGTGGAGCTGTTTGCCCTCAAAGTTGGCTCGGACCCACTCGTGAGTCATACTCGCTCGCGAGCGGCGCTTTTCGAGCGTGCCCGGCAGGTCCGCACGGGCGGCGAACTCGTCGTAGCGACAGGCGTCAAGGATGACAAGGTTGTCCCAGTCGGCGCCGAAGATGTCGACCCCCCGGTCGTGGTACCCGCCGTCGTTGCGGGCGGCGTAGTACCAGCGGTTCAGCTCCTGAAGTGCCATCCCGGGGTCGGTCAGCCCCTTGCGCACCTGATCGAGCGAATACATTTGACCGTCCATGCGTCGTGGGCTGTAATAAGCGACCCCCTTCGGTGTCGCACGGCGCTCCCCGCCCGCGGGACGGGCGCCGGCTCCAGCGAATAGAAGAATACACAAATACCCCCGAGCAACCCTACGCCGAATGGCCCCGAAGCTCGGGAAGGAAGCCGCCCTGCACTTCGCCTCGCAGGCAGTCGTCTCGCTGTCCGGGTTCTTCGCCACCTACGCCATCGCCTCGGTCCTCGGTTCGGCGCCGCTGGGCCGGTACTCGAAGGCCGTCGCGGTGCTGTTCATGGTAATTATCCCCGCGGCGGCCATCGGGGCGGCGGTGACCAAGCGGATGAGCGAGGGGCGCGCGCCCGAGCAGTACTTCGGGGCCGGGGTTGTCCTCATGGGCGGCGCCATCGCCGGCCTGGTCGCGGTGACGCTGCTGGTCGGCCCACACCTTGACCGCTACGTCGGGGCCCCCGTCGCCGTCGAGTTCGCGCTCCTGCTGGCCGCGGCTGGCACGTTCCGGCTCGTCAAGGGCGTCCTCAAGGGCGAGAAGCAGGTCGCGCGCTCCGGGTCGGTCCAGGGGTTCGAACGCATCTTCCGCACCGTCACGCAGGTCGCCCTGCTCCTGCTGGGGTTCGTCGTCACGGGACTGGTGCTCGGGCACGCGCTCTCGCTGTTCGTCGGCTCGCTCGTCGGGCTGTTCGTCGCCCGTTCGTGGCCGCGGATGCCCGACGCTCACCACGTCCGTCACCTCGGCGAGTTCGTCCGCTACTCCTGGATGGGCAAGCTCAAGGGCCGGACGTTCGGCTGGACCGACACCATCGTCCTGGGATTTTTCGTCTCGTCGTCGCTGATCGGCATCTACGAGGTCGCCTGGACGCTGGCGTCGACGCTCATCCTGGTCAGCAACTCCATCGAGCAGACACTGTTCCCGGAGTTCAGCGAGCTCAGTGTTGAGGACGACTACGAGCAGATCCACCACTACCTCAACGAGGGGCTCGTCTTCGCGGCGGTGTTCTCGATCCCGGGCCTCGCGGGGGCGGCGATGGTCGGACCGCGGGTGCTCGCCGTCTACAGCACCGAATTCCGCCAAGGGGCGCAGATCCTCCTGCTGTTGATCCTCGCGCGGCTGTTCGCGGCGTTCGGCGAGCAATTTATCTCCGCGATCAACGCCATCGACCGCCCGGACGTCGCGTTCCGCATCAGCGGCCTGTTCATCGGGGTGAACGTCGTGCTCAACGTCATCCTCGTCTGGCAGTTCGGCTGGATGGGTGCGGCAGTCGCGACGCTGCTAGCGGGCGTCGGCCTACTCGTGCTGGGCTACGCCTCGCTGGCGCGCCTGATCGGTCGACCGGCGGTCCCCTGGCGCGCCTTCGGAGCGCAGTCACTCGCCACGCTCGTGATGGTCGGGTACCTCGCAGCGGTTCTGAAGTACGCTCCCGGCGGGCCAGTCGCTACGCTCGCGCTCGTCGTGAGCGCGAGTGTCGTCTACACGGCCGCACTGTTCGTCGTCTCCGAGCGTATTCGGACAAAGGCCGCCTCGCTCGTGGGCCGGTCGCCGGGGTGACGGGGTGGCCTGGCGGGCCGTCGTGGTACCTGCCGACCGCCTCAAGCGAGTTGCACGCGGGCGGCCCGGCTCACTCCTCGGGGTAGGTCGCGACGCTCTCGTGCTCCCAGATGAGGTCGAAGTACCGCTTTAGCCCGGCGACGAACGCGCCGTTGTCGGTGATGGCGGCCTGGCGCATGTGGTTGGGCACGTCTTCCTCCTCGACGAGGAGGATCGCCGAACCGGTCTCGTAGTCGGGGCTCGGATCCGCGACGTGGCCGCGGAAGGGGAGCTTCCCGGTGGAAAAGCGGATCTCGACCGAAGGGTAGTCCTCGCGGATCCGCTCGACGATCGCCCGCTGGATGGCGGGCTCGTCGCGCGGGTCCGTCGAGAGGAACTCGGGGACGAGCAGCAGGACGGAGATGTCGACGCCCCGGTCCAGGGCGTCGGCGAACGCGGGCTCGACCGAATCGAAGTATTCGAAGCTCTTGGTGACGACGTGTACCTCGTCGACCGCCTCGTGGTAGAGCCGGCGCGTCTCGCGCTCGCTGGGTTCGCCCACGTCGACGACGTGGAACAGCTCTTCTGTGGGAGTCACGTCCTCGCTCGCCCGCTCGTACCGGGGCCGAAACTCGGCGAGGAACTCCTCGCGCAGGTCGTCGATCGCGGCGGCGAAGGTCTCGTAGTCCTGACGGTGGTTCTCGACGGCGCGGTCGAGGATCGCCTCGGGGGGTTTGGGCTGGTACTCCTTGGGACGTCCGGGGATGACCTCGACGAACCCCCGGTCCGACAGCGACTCGAGGACGCCGTAGATGCGGGCCTTCGGGATATCGGTCGCCTCCGCGAGGTTCGGCGCCGTCGTCTTCCCGAGCGAGAGCAACTCCCGCAACGCCGTCTCCTCGTACTCGGTCAGCCCCAGTCGATCGAAGACCGCGCTCCCGTCGCCACTCATTCACCCCCTCGTTCGCCGCGCGGGCTTAAAACGGCCCCGAAAGGTACTTACCTGTCGCTGTCGTGAGTTACTCACAAGCTGAGTAACTATGGTCGAACTCGACAACGCGGACGGCGACGCGGCCGATGTGACGGACGGCGACCGGGCCGAAGAGGAACCGGCCGACGGGGCTGCCCGCGCTGACGCCCACCTCGACGACGTGGCCGACGGCTGTGGCTGCACCGAGATCTGGGAGCACCTCAGCGAGGAGCGGGCCGACGACTGACCGTCCGGCGGCTGGCCGTCCCCGGGGGCGCCGGTCGGCTCGAACCGACCGCCCTGTCGTGGTGACGGGATCGTCCCGCGGTCCCGGCGAGCCCAACGGGGAACCTTTTTCTCCCGCAGCGTCAAAGCGGGGACGATGGAGTACGACGACGTCTGCGTGCTGGTTCCCACGCTGAACGAGTCCGAGACGATCGGGCCGGTCGTCGAGTCGTTCGCAGCCGAGGGGTTCGACGACATTCTCGTAATCGACGGGGGGTCGACCGACGGCACGCAGTCGATCGCCGAGGAGAAAGGTGCGCGCGTCGTCCAGCAACGCGGTTCGAAGGGGAAAGGCCAGGCGCTGCAGGAAGGCTTCGAGCGGACCGACGCGCCGGTCGTCCTCATGCTCGACGGCGACCAGACGTATCGCGCCGAGGACGCCGCGGCGATGCTCGAACCGATCTTCGAGGGGCGGGCAGACCACGTCATCGGTGACCGCTTCGCCGACATGGAGGAGGGTGCGATGACCCGACTCAACGAGTTCGGCAACGGCGTCATCAACCGGGCGTTCTCGATCATCCACGGCCGGGATTACCAGGACATCCTCAGCGGCTACCGAGCGCTGACTCGCGAGAGCATCAGTCGCATCTCGCTGACCGAGGACTACTTCGGCGTCGAGACGGAGATGGCCGTCGAGTGCGTCAAACACAACGTCCGGACGGAGGTCGTTCCGATCCGTTATCTCGCTCGTCCGGACGACTCGGAGACGAACCTCCGACCGTTCCGCGACGGCGCCGACATCATCCTGACGCTGTACAAGATGGCGAAGACGAACAACCCCCTATTTTACTTCGGGAGCGTCGGCACCGTCAGCCTGGTCGTCGGCCTCGTCCTCGGCACGTACGTCGCCGTCGAGTGGATCACGGCCAACACCTCCCACGAGGTGATCGCCTTCCTCGGCGGCCTGGCGATCATCTTCGGCGTACAGCTGCTGATGTTCGGCGTGCTCTCGGACATGATCGTCACGGTCAACCGCGAGCAGACTCGCCAGCTCGAAGACCTCACCGAGCGGCTGACCGCTGACGACGCCCGTGCCAGGGCCCGCGTCGACGGGTCCGAGAGCGCCAACGCAGCCGAGAGCGCGAACGGTGCCGACGGGGCCACGGGTGACCGTCCCCAGGAATCCCCGGCCGGGCAGGAGGCGTCGGCTCCCGAGCGCCGAGGGTGAACGCGGGCGGAACAGACCGCAGCGGACGGCCCGCCTCAGAAGGGGACGAGCCCGCGCAGTTGTTTGAAGATGCTCGTCGACGCGGCCTGGCGCTTGCGCTCGAAGACGGGGTGTAAGGCGTTGAGCAGGTCGTCTTCGGAGTCGAACGACTCCCGGTCCGTCTCGGCCAGCGCTTCGGCGACGGGCATCTCGTTGCCGGCGGCGTCGTACGGGACGGTCGCGTCGCCGAAGTACTCGCGTAGCTCCGCCGCTGTCGCGGGGAACCTCGCGTCCGCGTCGGCCAGTCGCGCGTCGAGTGCCGCGATCCCGAACTCGACGACGTCCGGTTCCTCGTCCACGTCGTTCGACGGTGGCCGAACTCCCATCACCCGACACATCGGCATCGACCTCCGAAAATCCTGCGGCTCGCCCCCTCCGCGAGCAGCCCGTTCGTGGATGGCAGCGGGCCCGCGACACGACCGGGTGCGGGCTTCGGTCCGCGTGACCGCCCGACGGGACCGCCTCGCCACCAAGGATAACTAACCGGCCCCCTTTGTGGCGGTCATGTCGCAGTCGTCGCCCGCGACGGTCGCCGGAGTCGTGGAGGTCGTCCGCGCGCTCGCCCCCTGGCAACAGCTCTTCCTCGTCGTCGCCGTGGCGACCTCCTTCGCCGTCCTCCGCCGGCTCGTCCCCGGCGAGCGCTGGGGCGACCGCCTGCGCGCCCGGTTCGTCCTCGGGGTGCCCTGGGGGACGCTGCTGACCGTCTTCGGCGTCCTGCTCGTCTACTGGGTCGTCCAGGGCGGGTGGGCACGGCCCAACAGTCCGCTGGTGATCCCGTTCCGGTCGTGGTCGTACTTCTACCCGCTCGGTGTGCTCGTCGCCGGCTTCGCCCACAACGGCGTCGGCCACATCACCGGGAACTTGTTGGCCACGGTCGTGTTCGCCCCGGTCGTCGAGTACTACCTCAGCCACTACCCTACCGACCGCGGGTCGGAGTCGTTCGCCTCGCTGCGCACGAACCCGTTCGTCCGCCTGCTCGCCGTCCCCGCCGGATCCGTCGCGATCGGCGTGTTCACCGGCGCCTTCTCGATGGGGCCGGTCATCGGCTTCTCGGGCGTCGTCTACGCCTACGTCGGCTTCGCGATGGTGACCCGGCCGATGCTGGCGGTGCTCGTGCTGGTCTCGGAACGGGTCGTCGACCTGGTCTACCGGAGCCTGCGCAACCCCTACATCACCCGTGAGCCCGGTCCGGGATTTACCTCCCCGTGGTGGGCCGACATCGCTATCCAGGGTCACGCGATCGGGATCCTCGCCGGCGTGCTCGTCGGGATCGCCGTCCTCGCCGTCCGCGAGGAGTATCCGAACCCGCTGTACCTGTGGTTCGCGGCGCTGGTGCTCGGTATCCGACAGTCGCTGTGGGCGATCTACGCGCCGCTGGGGGCCAACAGCTACGCCCTCTTTCGCGCGATCGGCGTCGGTACGATCTTCCTCGCCGCGGCGCTCATCGCGGTCGCCGTCTCGTCGTCGGACCGGTCGCTCGTCCCGAAACTGGACGGGCGGTCGCTCCGCGTGCCCGGGCCCGACGGGTCGGTCGCCGTCCTCGCGGTCGCGCTGGTCGTGCTCTCGTCGTTCGCGGTGCCGTTCGGCTTCTCGACCGTCTCCGGGGAGTTGCCGGCCGACACGGCGACCGTGGAGGTCCGCGACTACACGGTCACGTACGTCGAGGACGAGCCCAACCAGTACGTCTCGCTGGTCAACGAGTACCTCTACGGCGACGCGGCGACGATCCGCTCCAGCGGCGTGGTCGTCTTCAGCGAGGACCGGCGGATCTGGCTCGAAGCGGTCTCGAAGAGTCGACTGGCGTTCCGAGGCTGGGGGCGCGTCCGCGTCGGCGGACTGGGCTGGCGCGAGACGGTGTACGCCGACCGCGAGGGGTGGTCACTGGTCGGGAACGGCTCGGTGTACAAGGTGTCGCTCCGCGAGGCCGGCGAACGGGCGCGGCTCGCCTACGTGAGCGACGCGCGGCGCGCCCGACCGACCATCGACGGCCGCAACGTCTCGATCGCGCCCGTCGACGGCGGGTTCGAGGCGGTCGTCTCGACGAACGGGTCGGTCCTCGGTCGGGCACCGCTGCCCGCGCGCTCCAACGCGACGACCGTCGGCGGGCTGACGCTGAACCGGACCGGTCGCGACCTGATCGCCACGAGCAACCGGACGAGAGTGCAGGTCGCGAGCAAGTCCGTCCCGCAGGCACAACGGGGCTGAACGGCGGCGGCTGCGACGCCTCCGTGGTCACTCCGTGTCGGCCTCAACGTCGTGGGCGTCTTCGGCGTCCCACGCGATCCGGAAGACCTCGACGTCGACCGTCCGCGATTCGTCCTCGTGGAAGTCGAACTGGTGGGGCAAGTCGAGTTCCGCGGCGAAGGCGTGGGTGACGCGGCCGCCGTTGTCGGCGGCGAACGACTCGACGAACGCCTCGCTGCCGGCGTTGTGGACGGAATAGGACACGTCGCCGACCGCGGCGGCCGTCGCGAGGAAGCCCCGGTCGGCGTGTTCGTTGCCCGACTGGGCGCCGAACGGCGGGTTCATGACCACGGTCGTCGGTCCGTCCGGGGCGAGCGGGAGCGCGGTCGCGTCGGCCCGCACCCACTCGACGTCCGCGGCGGCCGCGACGCGCCGTTCGTTGGCCCGCGCGGTCGCCAGCGGCCCGGGGTCCAGGTCGACGCCGACGACACGGTTCGGCCCGCGCAACACGGCACCGAGCGCCAGCATCCCCGTCCCGGTGCCCAGGTCCACGACCGTCCGGTCCTCGATGTCGCCTTGCAGGTCCGCGGTGTGGATCAGGTGCGCCGCGATCTCCGGCGGCGTCCGGTACTGCTCCAGGTCCACCCGCGGGTCCTCGAAGCCCGCGACGACCCCGAGCTGCTGTGCGAGACGGGTCTTCGTACTCACGCTCTCACCTCGCGATGCTCCCGATCGTCCGCGCGCCGCGCCGTGTCGGTCATCCCTCCTAAATTTCTCGGGCGTATGCAAAAACGTTTGTGAATGCCCGAAAGTAATATCCGGTCGAGTCGCACTCGCGGCGGCGTCAGGCCCGCGGCAGTTCGAGAACGAAGGCGGCGCCGCCGCGCTCGCTCTCCTCGGCGCAGACGGACCCGCCGTAGGACTCGACCATCGAGGAGACGAAAAAGAGGCCGAAGCCGGTCCCCGAGGAGGCGGTCCCTTTCTGGCCGCGTTCGAAGAGGTCGTCGCGGCGCGGTTCGGGCACGCCGGTGCCGTCGTCGGCGACGGTCAGCGTGGCGTGGGGCCCCGTGACTTCGCCGTCGACCCTGACGGTCGTCCGACCGTCGGTGTGCTCGACGGCGTTGGTGAGGAGATTCCCGACCACGTCCGACAGCAGGTCGTTCGCCAGCACCTCAGCGTTAGGCACGTCCACGACGATATCGACGCGGTCGCTGAGCGAGCTGACGCGGGCCACCTCCTCGTCGACCACCCGCGAGATCGAGGTCGGTTCCAGCGAGTCGTCGCCGTCGTCGGTCACGGTGTCGAGGATCGACCGGATCTTGTCGGTGAGATCGACGATGTTGCGACCCCACTCGCCGATACTGTGCGCGTAGTCGGTCAGTTCGGGGTCGTCGACCTCCGATTCGAGCATGTCTGCCCGCGCCATCATGACGTTCAGCGCGTTCATCAGGTCGTGCCGGAGCAGGCTGTTGAAAAAGTCCAGTTGCTCGTTGCGCCGGGCGAGCGCCCGCTCGTGTTCGTGACGCTCGATGGCGTAGCGCAGCGACCGGACCAGTCTGTCGGCGTCGATGTCGCCTTTCTCGAGGTAGTCCTGCGCGCCCGACTGGATCGCTTCGACGGCGATCTCGGTCTTCTCCAGGCCCGTCAGCACGATTATCGGCACCTCGGGGTCCATGTCGGTCACCGCGTGGAGCGTCTCGATACCGTCGGACTCGGGCAGGCCCAGGTCGAGCAGGACCACGTCGTACTGGGCCGACCGGAGGCGGTCTCGCCCGTCGGTCAGCGTCTCGACGTGCGTCAGGCTGATCTCGTCGAAGAACGCGGCGACCGATGGGTTGTCGAGGTAGTGTTCGACCAGCTTCGCGTCGCCCGGGTTGTCCTCGATCAGGAGGGTGTCGACTGCTCCGGCCATCTCACTCGGGCGGCATCTTGACGACGGTCAACCAGAAGTCCTCGATGCGCTGGACCACGTCGATGAACCCGTCGAAGTCGATGGGCTTCGTCAGGTAGGCGTTGGCGTGGAGGTCGTAGGACTGGACGATGTCCTCTTCGGCCTCGGAACTCGTCATCACGACCACCGGGATCCGTCTGAGGTCCTCGTCGTCTTTGATCTCGGCGAGGACCTCCCGGCCGTCTTTACGGGGCATGTTCAGGTCGAGTAGTATCAGGTCCGGCCGCGGCTTCTCGGCGTGCTCGCCTTCCTGTCGGAGATACTCGACGGCCTCGACGCCGTCGGTGACGACGTGGAGGTTGTTGATCACGTTGCCCTGTTCGAGTGCTTTGCGCGTGAGTTTGGCGTCGCCGGGGTTGTCCTCCGCGAGGAGGATCTCGACCGGCTGTCCCTGTTGGTCGCTCATTGGTTTGCTCCGCCGGTCGTGGTGACTCGTGATACGTCGTCGTCGGCGTTCTCCTCGCCGACCGCCGGCATCGTGAAGTGAAACGTCGCGCCCTCGCCCGGCGCCGATTCGACCCAGATCTCCCCGTCGTGACGGTGGGCGATGCGCTCGCACATCGCCAGCCCGATCCCGGTGCTGTCGTCCCTGTCGCTGCTCTGTTTGAAGATCTCGAAGATGCGCTCGTGCTGGGACTCGGGGATCCCCTCGCCGTCGTCGGACACCGCGAAGCGCACCCGGTCGTCCTCGCGGGCCCCGTCGACCGCGACGGTCGGCTCGGCCCCGCCGTGCTGGACCGCGTTCTTGAGGAGGTTCTGGAATATCTGTCCCAGCTGGCTCCGGTCGGCCCGCACCGGCGGCAGCTCGCCGACCTCGACGGTCGCCGAGTGGTCGTCGACCAGCAGTTCGAGGCTCTTGCGCGTCTCCGCCACCACCGCCTCGGTGTCGACCTCGACGAACTCCTCGCCCTGGGTGTGGACCCGTGAGTACTGCAGGAGCGCGTCGATCATCTCCTGCATTCGCGTCGCGCCGTCGACGGCGAAGTCCATGTACTCCTCTGCCTCTTCGTCGAAGTGCTCGCCGTACTCCGCCTCCAGCAGCGAGACGTAGCTCGACACCATCCGCAGGGGTTCCTGCAAATCGTGTGAGGCGACGTAGGCGAACTGCTGGAGGCTCTCGTTCGAGCGTTCGAGCTCGCGCTTGCTGGCTTCAAGCTCGCGCTCACGTTCGATCCTGTCGAGCGCGTCGACGGCCGACCGCGCCAGGATCTCCGTGAGATTCCTGTCGTACTCGTCGAAGACGGTCTCTTCGAGCGCGCCGACGCTCAACAGCCCGTGATCACCGATGGGGACCAGAACGACGGTGCCGAAGTCGGCCTCCGGCGCCGCGGGGTTCGCCAGGTCGTTGTAGTTTTCGACGATCGCGAGGTCGCCCGCCTCGAACCGGCCCATCTCGTCGGAATCGTGGCCGATATCGGGGATCCCGGTGGCCTCGGACGCCTCGACGAGTTCCAGCGCGCGGTCGGAGGCGACCAGCGGTTCGAGCCGGTCGTCCTCGGCGTCGTGGGACCAGTAGACGGTGACCGGGTAGCCGACGATAGCGTCGGCGATGTCCACGACGACGCTCGCCGCTTCTCGCTCTGTCCGGGCGTGCGGGAGCTCCTGGGACGCCTGGGCCAGGTCCTGCATCCGATTCTCACGGTCTTTGAGTGCCGACACGTCGCGGCCGACGCCCACGACGAGTTCGATCTCCCCGTCGTCGTCGCGAACCGGTCGGTACCAGGTCTCGAAAGTGAGGTCGCCGATAGTCTGCGTCGCCCGTACTTCCTCGCCGGCGAGCGCACGCTCGGCCGAGCCGACGATATCGGGTTGGTCGGCGTAGGCGTCGAACACCGATTTTCCCTCGAGTTCGCCGGGTTCGAGCCCGAGGGCGTCCAGACCCTTGCCCGCCGAATGCTGGAAGACCCCCTCGGAGTCCAGCGTGAACACGACGACTGGCAGGTTCGAGATCAGCGTCCGCAGCTGTTCGTTGCGCTGTTTCCGCTCGCGCTCGCGCTCGCGTCGTTCGGTGATATCCGCGATACTGACGACGACGCGCTTCAGGTCGCCGTCCTCGTCGAACAGCGGGGAGCCGCTGACGGAGACGACGACTCGTTCGCCGTCCGGGCGCTCGACCGTGAGTTCGCGCCCCTCGATACGCTCGCCGCCGTCGGCGACGGACCGAAACGGCACGCGAGAGGTCTCGAGGGGGTCGCCATCGACCGAGAGGATCTCGATCTCCTCGGGGTTCGCGGGCCCGCCGACGAGTTCCCCGCGGTCGACGCCGAGGATCGCCTCGGCCTGCTCGTTCGTCTTCAGGATGGTACCCTCGGCGCCGTGGATGACGATCCCGACCGGACTGACGTCGAGCAGCCGGTCGAGCATGTCCCGTTCCGTCCGATAGCGCTCCTGGATCGCGCGGTGTTCGGTCACGTCACGGACGAAGGCGAGCACGTACTCCGCTCCGTCGAGCGTCACTCGCTCCAACAACACGTCGACCGAGCGGGTCCCGCCGCTCCCGTCGTCGAGCGTCCACGAGATCGACTCCTGGCCGGTTCGACGGGCGCTCTCGACGAGGCGTGCGGCTTCCTCGTTCGTGTAGCTGTCGGGACTGAACGTCCCGATCTCCGCGCCGACCACCGCCTCCCGGTCGGCCCCGACCAGGGCGGCCGCCGCCTCGTTCGCGTCGAGGATCTCGCCCGTGTCGACGTCGTGCAGAAATATCGGGCCCGGAGCCGCCTCGAACACGTCCCGATAGAGCGCGTCGTCGAACACCTGCTCACCCATACCCGCTCGTCCACGTCCGGCCACAAGGAACTAGCCGTCCGATTACCAGGTATGAGAACGGAATGCGACCCAATCGCGATCGCCGTCTCGACGGTCGGGCGCGGTCTCGGCCACCGCGCGGCCGCACCGCGAGCTACCAGGTGCCGTGGAAGGTGTCGAACGCGAGGTCCTCGAGCGGTTCCTCGCCGACGGCGATCCGGTACTCCTGGGGCGTGAGCATCGGCTGTTTGAACTGCGGGCCGTCGTCGGTGGTGATGCGCGGACAGCCCGTGTTGACGTAGGCGTCCATCCCGAAGTTGGTCAGCCGGTCGGGCGTGACCTCGTCCATCGTGATGAGGTAGGCGTTCTCGTTGTTCTCGACGATCTCCTGTGCCTGGTCCCAGCGGCCCTGACCGATCTTCGTGCAGAAGATGACGCCCCACTCCTCGGCGTCCATCGCGCGGTGAACCGCGCCGTAGCGCTGTTTCATGAACTTCTCCGTGTCGGCGACCGAGACGGCGTTGTTGACGGGGTCGGCGATGACGACGTTCTTGTCGGGGTGCTCCATCGCGAGCCCGAGCGGATGGAACTTCCCGCCGCCGACGTACAGCATCTGGTCGGCGTCGACGTCCGCGCTGGCGTAGTTACAGCCCAGCACCTGCCCCTCGTGGGTGAGCCGCTCGTCGCCTTTCCTGGTGTGGACGGTGTAGCCGCGCTCTTCGAGCCACGAGCGCATCTCGTCGAACTTGTTCATGTGCTGGGCGGTCGTCACGAGGCCCACGTCGGCGTCCTCGTCGGCGGCGGCGAGCTCCTCGTCGACGGCCCGCTCCATGATCGGGAAGACGTCGACGTTCGAGAACAGCGGGACGTAGATGATCTTGTCCGACTCCTTCATCGGGGAGTGGCCGAAGTGGACGAACACGTCGGTGCGGCGCATGAGGTAGGTATCCAGGTCGCAGGCGCCGTAGCAGGGCTGGCCGGAGATCATGACGCTCACGTCGTCGGGCAGCTCTGATCGGAGGTCGTCGGCGACGCGCGGGCCGCGGCGTTTGAGTCCTTCGGGGAACTGCAGGCCGACGGTCTCGGCGTCGCGTTCTGAAACGGCGTCGACGATGCGGTCGAGTTCGTAGTCCCACTCGCGGTCGTGGCGTAGCGACATCCCCGTCTTTGTGAGGTCGCCCTCGGTACGGGCCGGGTCGTCGGCCTCGCCGCGCGAATCCTGGCTCATTGGGCAGTCGTATCGGCCGTGGCGGTAAAACCTCCGCGGTCCGACGCCGCATCGGCGACGAAGCCCACGGTCCCACCGGCGAGTGCGGACCAGTGATCAGCCGTCGTGCGGTCGCGAGAATCCGGCCCCCGGTCTAGGGGTCCTCGATAACGACGCGCTCGTCGCCGCCGCGGGCGCGAGTCAGCGCCGAGACGATCCGGTCCTGGAATCGGAGGAAGCCGAACACGAGCGTCGCGAGCAGCCCGCCGACGACGAGTTCTGAGACCATACCCCCGCTTCGGGCCCCCGTCGGAAAAGGGCTCGGGGAGCGTGCGACCGTCTCCGGTCGTGCTCCGCGTGGGTGAGTTGCGACCCGTCGCTCGCGCTCTCGCGGTGGCCGCCCCGTCGGTCCTGTCGACCGTCTTGCTTATTTCGTGCCCGCGCGTAGGTTCGGTCGATGGAACGCTCGGTCCTCGCGCTCTTCCGTGACGGCGTCGTCTGGCTCCTCGCGTTCGGGGTCGCGGTCGGCTGTGCCGCCGCCGTTACCCGGCTGGCGACCCGGACGCGTTACTTCTCGATCCCGGCGTGGGAGCCCGACACCTGGCACGGTCGTCCGAGAGGCGGCTCCGAGCGAGCCGACCGCGACGGGCTAAACCCGTTCGTCCTCGCGTTCGTGACGTTCTGGATCGCGTTCACGGGAGCGGTGATCGCGCTGGACGGGCCGCTGCCGGGGTGACTGCCCCCGTCGGCCGGCACGACTGGCAGCGTCGCGGCGCGTCCGTCGGAGCTATGACGCCGGCGGCCCGAGGACCGGGTATGTCTCTCCGCTCGTGGGCGTCCGCGACGGTCGATTTCGGCCTCGCGACGCTCGGGCTCTACCTCGCGGTCGTCCCCGCGTTCACCGTCGGCTACGCGCTCGTCGCCGACGCCACGCTGTTCGCGCAGCCGCCCCAGACCGCGGCGGTCGTCGTCGCCGTCGGCGGGAGCTACCCGTTCGTCGCCGGCGACTGGTCGTACCGGCGGCTGGCCGTCTTCGTCGTCGCGCTGTACGTCGCCAGCGGCGCCGCGGGGCTGGTCGGACTCGCGCTGTTGCAGTCGATGGACGTGACGCTTCCCTCGACGGTCCTGGCGCGCGCCGGCGCGCTCGCGGTGGCGTATCCGGTCGCCACGGGGGCGGCGTTCCGCGACCGCGTCCGCCGCCGACTCGGGTTCCGGCCGCTCGACGCCGACGACCTCACGGGTCCGTGAGGGCGGTCGCGGTGCCGACCGGAACCCGGAGTCGGCAGTTTGAAAGCCGCGAAGTCCCAACTGGAAGTAGAATGAGCATCGAGACCGACGCGGCGAACGCGGAGGGCGGCGAGGAGGTCGACGCGCTCGCGCGCGAACTCGGCGATCGGATCGCGGACATGCCGATCTACGAGCGCTACCGCGAGGCCAAGGCCGAGGTCGAGGCCGACGAGGACCTCCAGGAGCAGATCCGCGAGTTCGAGCAGATCCGCGAGGAGTTCATGCTCGCCCGCCAGACCAACGAGGCCACGCAAGAGGGCCTCCGGACGCTGCAGGACGCCCAGGAGGACCTGCACGACCACCCGAAGATGTCGGAGTACCTCGAACTGCAGAGCGAACTCGAACTGCGCCTGCAGGAGCTCAACGAGATCATCTCCGAGCCGCTGACGGTCGACTTCGGCGGCAAGGCCGGCGGCTGCTGCGAGGATTGACCGTCGGTCGCGGCGCGGTCGGCCGCCCGTCTCCCGTGCGCGAAAACGCAATACCTTAGCCGCTGGTACGTGCAGGGTGAGTCATGACTGTTGGCAGCAGCGACTGGGGCGACTGGCTCCCCCGTGCAGTGGAATCGGCGTCGCCGGACACCCTCGCGATCTGGTATCTCGGTTGTAACGGCTTCATCCTCAAGGCGAGCGACGACACGACGGTGTACGTCGACCCCTATCTCGGCCTCGGGGACCCGCCGCGGACGCTGCGGATGATCCCCGTGCCGTTCGACCCCGAGGACGTGTCCGAGGCCGACGCGATGTTCGGCACCCACGAACACGTCGACCACGTCCACGGCCCGAGCCAGGCGCCGATCCTCGAAAACACCGGCGCCGACTACTACACGGCCGACGCGGGCCACGACGTGATCGAAGAGGAGGACTGGACCGGCAACTGGGACGTGAACGACGACCAGCTCCACGAAATCGAGGAGGGCGACACGGTCGAGCTCGGCGAGCTGACCGTCCACGTCGAGCCCGCCAACGACCCCGACGCCGTCCACCCGGTCTCGCTGGTCTTCGAACACGAGGCCGGCACGTTCTTCCACGGTGGCGACGCCCGGCCCGGCGAGTTCGAGGCGGTCGGCGAGGAGTACGACATCGACGTCGGCGTGCTGGCGTTCGGTGCCGTCGGCAACATCCCGGACAAGGAGACCGGCGAGGACGTGCGCACCCGGTGGTACAGCGACGAGAACATGATTATCGAAGCTGCCAACGAGCTCCAGCTCGACACGCTGGTGCCGAGCCACTGGGACATGTGGAAGGGCATGACGACCGAGCCGACGGTGCTGCACAACCACGCCGCCAGCTTCGAGTACCCCGAGAACCTCCGGATCGTCGAGATCGGCGACCGATTCGACCTCTGAGGCGGCCGGTCGATCCCCGTCGAACGTGGACCACCGCGAGTGACGAGCGTCTCGGGGCCGTCGCCACCGTCGGCCGTTCGATCGCCGAGTTCGATCGCCGAACACCCGAAATTCCGCGCGTACCTCCCGCTGGCCCGAGATGAAATATTCCGGACAATAAGTATCATTAAGTTGGTCCCAAAACGAGAGGGAACACATGAGCGACTCACAGCAGTACGAAAAAGTGTCGGTCTCGTCGGACGGGGTGGCGGTGGACAAGCGGTTCGAGGAGGACGAGTTTCCGGTGCCGGCGATCGCCTTCGAGATCCAGTCGGCGCGCTCGGAGACGGTGACGGTGACGCTGGTCGACCGGGTACCCGAGGACGTGGCCGTCGAGGACCTGGGCTTTCACCCGGAGTACGGCTCGGAGTACTGGACCATCGACGAGGAGCAGATCACCTTCGAACGTGAACTGGAGGCGGGTGCGGAGTACACGACCGTCTACGGGATCCGGGCGACCGGGACCGACAACGTCGAACAGTTCCTCACGACGCCGACCATCGAGACGGTCGACCCGCCGCTGGAGGACGGGGACGGTTCCGTCGTCGACGAGGGTAGTAGCGACGTGGTACGCGACGTGATCTCCGGCGACGGCGACGTGCCGGGGCTCGAAGACGACGAGGACCCCGACGGGAGCGACGAAGACGTGGAGACGCTGAACCTCAAGGACCCGAACGAGCCCGCGGACGCCGGATCCAACGGTAGCGGTGGCGGCGACGGCGACTCCTCCGGCGACTCTTCGGGGGGGACGGTCGCCGTCGAGGACGCCGACGTGGACTCGCTGGTCGGTGCGCTGGCCGCCGAGATCCGCAACCAGAACGTCGACGCCGAGGACGTGAAGCTGCTGCGCAAGGCGTTCGACCTGGCCGAGGACGACAATGGGAGCGTCGACGCGCGCATCCAGCACCTCCAGACCGAGGTGTCGGACCTGCTCGCGTACACGGGTGCGCTGGAGGAGTTCCTCGACGAGAACGGGACGGGCGACGAGATGATCGAAGAGTTCCGCGAGCAGGTCGAGTCCTTCGAGTCCGAACTGGAGCAGGTCCGCGAGATGGCCTCGGGTCACGAACAGTCGATCTCCGAAGTCGAGGAGACCGTCGCCTCCGTCGAATCGTCGATGGACGCGCTCCAGTCCGACATGGACGAGGTCCTCGAGGACGTCGAAGCAGTCCAGAGCGACGTGGACTCGGTGCAGGACGAGGTCGACTCCGTCGAAGGATCCGTCGACGAGGTCGAGAGCGACCTCGACGAGCTCGAATCGCAGGTCGGCGACATCGACGTCGAGGACGTGCGCGCGGACATCGAAGATATCGACGAGGAGATCGAGGAGCTCAAGGAGTGGCGCGAGCAGCTCTCCTCGGTCATCGGCGGGAACTGAGCCGCCAGACCGCCGGCCGGGGACTCGTCGGGATGGACGGTCCCGTGCCGGCGAACGCCACGGAGATCGGACTCGTTTTACGCGCCGCTTGCGTGCCCCTTGGCAATGACGACCGTCAGCGTCGCGGTGCCGCGGAAGGGACGCCCGCTCGAAGCGGTCCTCGACAGGCTCGCCGAGGAAACGGGCGTCGCCGGCCTGGCCGACGACGTGATCTCGACCCTGCGCTACGAGAAGGCTGTCACCAAGGGCGACCAGTCGGCGACCGGCGACGTGTACGAACGGCTCGCCGCCTACAGCGACGGCGACGACCCGACGGCACCGGAGTACACGCTCGTCCGCGACGACCGCTCGGGGATGCCCCGCCGGATCGTCTTCGACAGCGTGATCGTCCCCGTCGACGAGGACCTGCAGTTGCGACTCGTCGGTCGCGAGGAGCCGTTCCGCGCGCTCCGGAAACACGAGATGCCGCTCGGGTTCGACAGCGCCGATCTCTTCCTCGAAGAGGTGGTCGAACTCCGCGAGGAACCGCTGACCGAACTCGGCGACGTCAACGAGCGCGTCGACCCGCGAGACACCGACGTGCGTCTGGTCGCGGGGCTCGGCGACACCGTCTGGCACTCGCTGCTGGTCACGCCCGAACTCGCCGCCGAGTACGACGCCGAGCCGACGCGGGAACTCGTCGACGCCTACGAGGGCGACTTCTGCATCTCGCCGCGCTACGAGCGCCTCGTCGAGGGCGTCCTCGGCACTGCCGCGATCGAGGGCGTCGAGTTCACCTATCCGACGACCGACCACGACGAAGAGGAAGCCGCGATCGGGGACACGGGCATCGGCGTCTACCTGACCGTCTCCGGCGGGACCGCGCGCGAACACGGCCTCGAAGTGGGCGACCACTTGTTCCCGAGCGAGACGGTGCTGTTGAAGAGCGAGCCGGAAGTGACCGACGCCGCCGACCGAGTGGCGGACTTGCTGGTCAGCGCCGAGACGGGGACGCGACTGGCTGCGCGGTGAGAAGAGGTCGACTGGGGCGCGCCGAGCGGCGGCCGGCGGTCGCCGGCCCCGACGAGGTCAGTTCTCCTCGTCGCTCTCGGTCTCGATGGTCTCGATGACGTCGAGGGGCACGTCGCGCAGGGCGCCGCCGACGTCGCTCTTGGCGATGCGCTGGGCGTGTTCCTCGCTCTCGGCGTTGAACACTTCCATCTCCAGCACCAGGCCCACCAGTGCGGTGTCGGCGGCGATGTACGCCGAGTCGAACGGCTCGGCGCAGGCCGGACAGTTCGTCGATCCCACGCCCACCTCGACGTAGTCCATGTCCTTCTGGTTGAGCCGTTTGCCCGCCTCGCTGATGGCGACGCCGATGGCGTCGTCGATGTTGTCCACGTCGTGAACCAACCAGGCAGCTTCCATCACTACGATGTAGTTCATACACGCTACTCCGCCTTTCTCCGTAATCCTGTTTTTGATCCCGTCGCGACGCCGCGGGCACCGGTGACCACACGTCCTGCCCCATCCCAGCGACCAGCCCTCGTGACCCGCGAATCCGGTCGCCCGGCCCGCTCGGCGCCCCGCGCACGTAACCGCGAAGGTGGCCATAACTTATGAGGATTCCCGCACTCACCAAGCGGCCCCTTACCCGAAAACGTGAGGGAGTACCGATCGGTTTGTCCCAGAGACAATCTGAGTTTAATCGCAAGACCGCGACGGGGTATACCCTCACGATCCATTATCGAATACCCGACGTCGGGGGAGAAGGTTTATATACTCTAACCGGTGGAGAAGAGATCATACCACGATGCGTACCACCCTGAACCGTGCAATCGTATTCGCACTGTACCAGTTGACTCTGTTCGCCGGCATCCTGCTGCTGCCGCTGGCACTCGTGATGCGGAAGGCGGGGATCTCCCTGCCGGTCCACCGGGCCGTCAGCCGCGTCAACGAGACCTACGAGGAAGTGGAGACGGACACCGCGCGATAACGCTTTTTGCCCGGCCGTCGGGTCGCCGAGGCCGCCACCGTCCAGTGACCACGGTGGGTCGCGTCCGGGCCGGACGGGGGATCGAAAAGGTGGTTTTATCAGCACAGGACTGATACCAGCTTATCATGCGCGACCCATCCGCAGGCCCGGAGTTCTCGAACGATCTGCAGCGCCGCGACGCCGGGATTCCCGACCCGACGGAGCCGGAGATCGGTTCGTTCCCCGACGAGTCCCCGCAGGGCGACCAGAGCAAGGTCGCCGAGACCGGGACGACGACCATCGGCATCACCGCCGACGAAGGCGTCGTCGTCGCGACGGACATGCGCGCCTCCCTGGGCGGGCGGTTCGTCTCGAACAAGCGCGTCCAGAAGGTCGAGCAGATCCACCCGACGGCCGCGCTGACGCTCGTCGGTTCCGTGGGTGGTGCCCAGTCGTTCATCCGCTCGCTGCGCGCGGAGGTCGACCTCTACGAGGCCCGCAAGGGCGAGGACATGAGCATGACCGCCCTCTCGACGCTCGCCGGTAACTTCGCTCGCGGCGGTCCGTTCTTTGCCATCAACCCCATCCTCGGCGGCATCGACGAGGAAGGGAGTCACGTCTACTCCATCGACCCCGCCGGCGGCGTCATGGAAGACGACTACACCGTCACCGGCTCCGGGCTCACCGTCGCCTACGGTACCCTGGAGGACCGCTACGAGGACGGCATGAGCATGGACGAGGCCCGCAGCGCCGCCGTCGCCGGCGTCCGCGCCGCCGCCGAGCGCGACACCGGCTCCGGCAACGGCGTCTACGTCGCCGAGGTCACCGACGAGGGCGTCGACATCGAAGACTACCCGGACTTCGACGGCGTCGAGTAACGCCGCCCCCTTCTCTCGCTCTTTCGTGGACGGCCAGCGACTGGGCCGCGGCGACGGCTCGACCGCGCTCGCCGCCGCCCGACCGCGTGCCGCTACGGTTAATGGGCGCCCGCTCGTGAGCCCGGTATGGATCTGTTCGGGACCGCGGGCATCCGCGGCGACGTGCAGTCTCGGGTGACGCCGGCGTTGGCGCGCGCGGTCGGGCGCGCCGCCGGTGCGGACGGCGACTCGTTCGTCGTCGGCCGCGACGGGCGAACCACGGGCGAGGGACTGGTCGCGGCCGTCGAAGCCGGACTCCTCAGCAGCGGGGCCGACGTGACAAGGGTGGGGCAGGTGCCGACGCCGGCGCTGGCCTACGCCGCCCAGCGGAGCCGCGGCGTGATGGTCACGGCCAGTCACAACCCGCCGACGGACAACGGACTCAAACTCTTCGCCGACGGGGAGGAGTACGGCGACGACGCCGAGGCGCGGGTCGAGCGCCGGGTCGCCGACGACCTCGACCCCGTCGCGTGGGACGAGTGGGGGTCGAGCGACCGCGCCGACGTGCTCGGCGCGTACCGCGACGCCGTCGCCGAGTTCGCTCGCGGCCACGGCGAACCGCTCGACGGGCTCTCCGTCGCGGTCGACTGCGGGAACGGGATGGCGAGCGTCGCGACCCCGCAGGTCCTCCGCGACCTGGGCGCCGACGTGACGGCGATCCACGCCAACGTCGACGGCCACTTCCCCGGCCGCGAAAGCAAGCCGACGCCCGAGAGCCTGCGCGACTTGCGCTCGTATCTCGCGGAGGGTGAGGCGGACCTGGGGATCGGCCACGACGGCGACGCCGACCGTATCGTCGTCGTCGACGCGAGCGGTGAGGTCGTCCACGAGGACACCATCGTCGCCGTCCTGGCCGAGCACTACACCGTCGAGAGCGACGCCGCCGACCCGGTCGTCGTCACGACGCCCAACGCCTCCGCCCGCATCGACGAGCGGGTCCGCGCCGGCGGCGGACGCGTCGAGCGCGTGCGTCTGGGAGCGCTCCACGAGGGGATCGCCGCCGCCCGCGCGGCCGGCGACGCGGACACCGAGGTCGTCTTCGCGGCCGAACCGTGGAAACACGTCCACACCGACTTCGGCGGCTGGATCGACGGCGTCGCGAGCGCGGCGGTGCTCGCCCGCCTCGTCGCTGGCCCCGGTCTCGCCGTGTTGCGCGACCCGGTGACCGAACGGCCCTACCGGAAGGTCAGCGTCGAGTGCCCGGACGAGGCGAAGGCCGACGCGATGGCGCTGGTCGAGCAACGGCTCCCTGGCGAGGTGCCCGACGCGAGCGTCGATACGGAGTACGGCGTGCGCCTGGAACTCCCGGACGGCTCGTGGGCGCTCGTCCGCCCGAGCGGGACCGAGCCGTACGTCCGCGTCTACGCCGAGAGCGGGGACGTCTCGGAGTTGGTCGACACCGTCACGACTGTCGTCCGTGGGGCCGTCACCGACGCCTGAATGCGGACCGCGATTGCGTGGCGGATCAGTTCCGCGTCAACAGGTCGTCCAGAGCCGCAGTCACGGCGGCTACGTCGTCGATATCCTCGCGGTCGAACGAGAGGTCGGCGCGGTACCACTTGGGCCGCGTGAGCGTCAGCGCGTCGTCGGTCAGTTCGTAGTCGTCGACGGTGTCCCAGCCGTAGACCTGCCGTTCGACACGGAGACCGCCGTCTGCGACGGCGACTTCATTGCCGTCGGAGTCGGTGAGGAGCGGGATCCAGACCGGGAGCAGCGTCGGGAAGAGCCAGTACATCGACGCACTGGCGTCCCCGAGTGCGAAGACGACGACGGCGACGACGACCCCGATTCCCAGGACCGCCGCGGCGGCGATCCGCGTCTGCCGACGCGTCTTTGGGGGGTCGCGAGCCTCGAAGACGACCCGCTCGGTCAGCGCGTCGATCCGCTCGCGGGTCTGCCAGTCCGAGGCGACGAGAACGGCGACGACCCACGGGACTACGGCCAGCGCGCCCGCCGTCCAGGGCGTGAACAGGAACGAAGGGATCGACGTGGCGCCGTGCCAGGCTGGCCAGAGCCATCCCAGCGGGAGCGCGAAACCGACGACGACCCGCGGGAGCGTCACCACTCCGTCCGGACCGTCGAGCGTCGCGGTCGCTCCGAATCCCAGGGCGCCACCGAGGACCGCGCCTGCGGCGAAGGCGGGTCGGGTCGGCGCCGGAGCCAGTGTCGCAACCGGCGCGACGAGCACTGCAGCGTAGGCGGTCAGCGAGACGCGGAGCAAACGTCGCATCGTCCGAGACGTGTAGCCCAAAAACCAAATCGGTTACGTTCGATCCGGTGGCCCGTCACTCGACGGTCCGTTCGAGAACCGTCCGGGTCGCTTCGGGACCTGCGGGCGGGAGATCCGCGAACAGGGGGTCGGGAGATCGACCGTCCGCCGTGTGTGTCGCCTCGGAGGCCGACTGGCCGTGGGTCGAGTCGGCCGCGAGCGGGTCGCTGGGCCCACCGCTCGGGGGTTCCGAGCTGCGGACCGCACGGCGACAGCGGGACGAGTCTGTCCCCAGCCGGCGTCGCGCTCGCCCGCGGCGATCCAGGGGTCGGGAGCACCGCGCGAGCTGGCGACGGCCCGTCCGGGACCGGGTTCCTCGCCCGTCTCGGTCGTCTCGATCGTGCTGTCACGAACCGGACACTGTGACCCGAAGCTGGATCGCGTTCCGTTCGCGCGGCGACCGGCGACGGTGGCGGGAGTCTCTCGCCGTACAGCGGCGGCGCTCGTTGTCCGGTGGCGACCGGTCAAGGGTGCCGAACGTCCCGGAATTCGAACCGTGCGCCGCCCTCGGACGACTCCGTCACGTCGACCCGCCAGTCGTGGCCACGAGCGATCGCACGGACGATGTCGAGGCCGAGACCGGTACCGGTGGATTTCGACGAGTACCCCGGCTCGAAGACGGTCTCGCGTTCGTCGGGAGCGATACCCGGCCCGTCGTCGGCGACGAAGAATCCGACCTCGTCGTCGATATCGCCGACGGTGACGGTACCGTCGGTACCGGCGTGTTCGCGAGCGTTCCGAAAGAGGTTCTCGAACAGCTGCTGGAGGCGGTCTTCGTCGGCCAGTACGACCGCGTCGGTGTCCACACAGAGTTCCATGTTCCGCTGCTCGACGGTCTCCCACGCCCGATCGGCGGTCGAACCGAGGGCGGTCGGGCGGCGGTCGCCGACGGAGTTGCCCGCCCGGGCGAGCGCGAGGAGATCGCTGATCAGATCCTCGATCCGGGCGAGTGCGGTGGCGATCTTCTCCAGATGCTGCTCGTCGCCCGGAGCGTCCACGAGCTCGAGACGCCCGAGCGCGACGTTGAGCGGGTTCCGGAGGTCGTGACTGACGACGCCTGCGAACTGTTCCAGTCGGTCGTTCTTTTCGGATAGCTCGGAGACGGCGGTCTGGAGGTCGTGCTCGGTTTTGCGCAGGTTCGTCCCGTCGGTGATGATCGCGAACGCGCGTCGCGTATCGTCGAGCCGGTACGGTATCAGTCGGAGACGGTAGTACCGGGTGTCGTCGGACGACTGAACGGAGAAGTCGGTCGTCGTCGCAGTCCCCGTCGCGACGGTGCCGTGGAGATCGTCGTCGACCCGTTCGAGATCGACGACGGATCTGAGCCGTCGTCCCTCGTAGTCTCCGTCGGTCGGGAAGGCGCTCCGAAACTCGTCGTTGACCGCGACGATGGAGAACGCGTTCTCACGGACGGACAGGTCTGCGGCCGCCGTCGGCGCCCTCGCGAACAGCGACCGCCACCGCCGTCGGTCGCGTTCGGTGCGTGCCGCGGCCTGTCTGGCCCTTCCGATCTTCGCGCCGGCGAACCCACCTCCTATCGCGCCCCCGATGGCCGCTCGTGCGACGGCGACCGGCAGGTCGGTGCCGTCACCGACGATCCACAGCCCCAGCCCAGCGCCGCCGAGTGCCCCGCCGACACCCCACACCACCACCGTCGCCAGAACCTCCCGATCGATGCGGCGGCGGAACTGTCTGACAGACAGCAGGAGTGGGCCACCGAGCACGATCACGAGCAGTGCTCCCAGCGGTGCACCGCTCACGTCCCATCGAACCAGCCATCGGCTCCCGATCACGAGGTCGGTTACCGGGACACCTGCCGTTCCTGTCGTGTACGACGCGAGAGTGGGGTCCATTCCGTCGTCTGCGATACCTCCGCTGCTACCGTTAGCGTTTCGTGAACAGTCTCGCTGTTGATAACGACCCGCCGTTCGATCGACTGCCCGACTTCAGCTGTCCGGTGGCGGTCGGGCCACCGTCAGACCGTCGCGAGAAACGACCGGAGTTCCTCGGTCGCGCGCTCGCGTTCGTCCCAGAAGACGCAGTGTCCGGCGCCCTCGACGTGCACGAGTCGTCCGTTCGGGAGCGAGGCAGCGACCTCCCGTTCGCGCTCGCGCTCGGCCTCGTCGGCGTCGGCTTTCAGGATCAGCGTCGGTGCCTCGATATCGCCGTACGTCTCGATGGGGTCGACGAACTCGGCATCGGACACGCGACCGACCTCCGGACGGAGCCGACGTCTGGCTTCGGCCACTCGACGCGCGAGGTCGGGTTGTCCGCGCTCTGCGAGGTCCCGAAACATCGTGTCGGCTTCGAGGAGTTCCTCGACGCTGTGGTCCCGCCACCACGCGATCTGCTCCTCGATCCCGGCGCCCGGGTCCCCCTCGATCAGGTCGTCGTTGACTCCGTCGAGTACCCAGACGGGGTCTTCGAGGACGACCGCTCGCGGCCGGTCCGGACTGCGGGCCGCGGCCATCGTGACCGTGTCGGCGCCCATGGAGTGGCCGAACAGGATCGGGTCTTCGAGCGCGAGCGCGTCGAGCAGCCCGAGCAGGTCGCCCGCCCGCTCGGGCGGGCCGTATTCCCCGTCGGGAGCGTCCGAACGGCCGTGGCCGCGAGCGTCGTACAGCACGACGTCGAAGTCGGTCGCGAGTTCGCGGGCGAGATCGAGCCGACAGTACCCGTCGTCGGTGAAGCCGTGAGAGACGACGACCGTCGGCCCCGAACCACCGGATCGACAGTAGTGCAACTGGATACCGTTCGCCTCGACGGACCTGCGCTCCCAGTCGTCCGGAATCTGCGTCTGGAAACTCATCTGAGGGGACGTTTCGTCCGGAGAACAAAAATCACACGAGATTTCCCGGTGGCGTGGAGACGCGCCGTCGCCCCGTGGTCGGGCGGCCGTCCGTGACTTCACCGCGTTCGGGACTCGTAGGCGAAACGCTCGACCAGCGCGTCCGACTCGCACGTGGTTCCGTGCCCGGTCGCGTAAGGACCGAGGAACACGCCCGTGAACCCGGTGGCGACCTCCGTCGAGAGGTAGCGAGTCGCCGCCGACGCGAGTGCCTCGCCGTCGACGAGAAAGCGGTAGTCGTCGGTGTCGGCCACCACGGCCAGGTCGGTCGACGGCCCGACCAGCGTGCGACCGACCACGTCCGTCGCGTCCCCGATCCGGAGACGGACGACGGCTTCTCGCCGCCCGTCCCGACGGGTCACGCCGAGCTGATAGTGGTGTCGTTCGTTGGCGAGCACCGCGAGTCCGGCCTCCTCACCGTCGGCGGGGTCGAACGACAGCGACAGGTCGGCACGGCAGTCGAAGGCGGTCTGTCGGCGGCCGACGAAGGTGGCCCCGGCTTCGTCGAGGCGCTCCGGACCGCCGCGGAGGCGGAGTCCGTCCGCATCCGTCCGATAGCGCTCGTGGTCGGGATTGCGGCGGAACTGCCACTCGACGCCCAGTCCGTCCGCGAACTCGGTCTCGGTGTGTTCGACCGGGTCCGTTCCCGTCCGGCGCTCGCCGGGCAGCGGCCCGTCCATCTCGGCTCGGATCGGGTTCCCGTCGTTGACCACCGGCCACCCGTCTTCCCAGGTGACGGGAGCGAGGAACGTCTCGCGGCCGAGGTGGTGGTACCGCGGCCACGGCCCGCGCTGGCGGATGCCGAGACAGACGAGCCACCAGTTCCCGCTCCCGTCCGCGACGAGGTCGGCGTGGCCGACCGCGCGGATATCGGCTCGTGGCCGGCCCCAGTGGGTGAGCACGGGATTGTCCGGGCACCCCTCGTAGGGACCCGTCGGGTCGTCGGCGCGCGCCGAGACGACCATGTGCCCCGCGTGGGTCCCTCCTTCCGCGAGGATCAGGTGGTACGTTCCGTCACGTTCGTAGATGTGCGGGGCCTCGACGTGCGGATCGCGGAATCCCGTCCAGATCGTCCTAGATTCGCCGATTTCGCCCGTTTCGACGTCGATCTCGGCCTGTCGGATCGGGTTCTCGGTGTCCTCCTCGTGGTAGGTGAAATAGCAGGTGTCGTCCTCGAAGAACAGGTCGGGGTCGAACCCGGGCGCGTCGATCAGCGTCGGGTCGGACCACTCGCCGGTCGGGTCGTCGGCGCTGACGAGCACGTGCCCGTCGTCGTTGACGTTCGTCGTGACGAGGTAGAAGGTCCCGTCGTGGTGCCGGAGCGTCGGTGCGAAGATGCCGCCGGAGGGACCGACACCTCCCAGCGGAAGCTGGGAATCGCGTGTGAGGGCGTGGCCGATGGGCTCCCAGTCGACGAGGGTCTCGCTCCGGTAGAGCGGGACGCCCGGGAAGTACTCGAAGGAACTCGTCGCGAGGTAGAAGGTACCGTCGACCCGGCAGATAGTCGGATCCGGGTGGAATCCCGGTAGTATCGGGTTCTCGTATCGCATGGGCCGTCCTTCTCGAAAAATGGTATTTATTCTATCGATTCGTCCGACCCCTCGCCACCTCCGACCGTTCGCGTCGACTCGCCGCGAGGGGATCGCGGGGCGACGGCTTAAGTGGGATCCACCGCTCTGTAGGTCCATGACCGACTTGCTCGACCAGGCGCGCGAAGCCCGCGAGGCCGCCTACGCGCCCTACTCCGAGTACGCCGTCGGCGCGGCGCTGCGGGCCGCCGACGGCCGCGTCTACACCGGCTGTAATATCGAGAACGCCAACTACAGCAACAGCCTCCACGCCGAGGAGGTCGCGCTCGGGACGGCGGTCCGCGACGGCCACCGCGAGTTCGAGCGTCTCGCCGTCTCCTCGGCCGCGGAGGACGGCGTGACTCCCTGCGGGATGTGCCGTCAGTCGCTCGCCGAGTTCTGCGACGAGTCGTTCGTCGTGGTCTGCGAGGGCCCCGACGGCCGCGTCGAGTACGAACTCGGCGAGTTGCTGCCCGAGGCGATCTCCCGGGAGATGGTCGAGCGATGAGTGAGGACGACGAACTCGGCGAGCGCGAACCGGTAACGGACGGCGGCGAGACTCCCGCCAGCGAGGACCCCAACGAGGACGAGCAGTACCACCTCGAAGTCTCGGCGGGCGAGGTGGCCGACAGCGTCCTCCTACCCGGAAACCCCGAGCGCGTCGAGAAGATCACCGACGGCTGGGACGCCTCGGAGACCGTCGCCGAACACCGCGAGTACCGCACCGCTACGGGGACCCACGACGGGACCCCGATCTCGGTCACGTCGACGGGGATCGGATCGCCGTCGGCGGCCATCGCCGTCGAGGAACTCGCCCGGGTCGGCGTCGATACGCTCCTGCGAGTCGGGTCCTGTGGCGCAATCCGCGAGGAGGCGTCCGTCGGGGATCTGGTCATCAGCGCGGGCGCCGTCCGCCAGGAGGGTACCAGCGACGAGTACGTCCGCGAGGACTACCCCGCCAGCGCCGACGACCGCGTCGTGGGCGCGCTCGTCACCGCCGCCGAGCGGCTGGACTACGACTACCACGTCGGGATCACGGCCAGCACGGACAGTTTCTACGCCGGCCAGGGCCGCCCCGGATTCCGTGGCTTCGAGGCGGCGGGCGCCGACGAAATCGTCGAGAACCTTCGGGAAGCGAACGTCCTCAACTTCGAGATGGAGGCCGCGGCGATCCTGACGCTCGCCAACCTCTACGGGCTCCGTGCGGGCGCGGTCTGTACGGTCTACGCCAACCGCGTCACCGGCGAGTTCCGAACCGAGGGCGAGCGCAAGGCCGCAAAGGTGGCCAGCGAGGCCGTCTCGATCCTCGCCGAGATGGACGCGGCGGCCGACGCGGCCGGGGTCGACCGATGGCATCCCGGGCTCGGGCTCGGGGAGTGAGACGGTCAGACCCCGTCGGTCTGCAGTTCCTCCATCGCGCTGTCGAGCGCCCGGGCATCCGCCCCGTCCTTCGATTCCGCGAACTGACGGAGGGGTGACTCGTACGGCGCAACCGCGCCCGGTGAATCACGTGCCACGTTTCGGATCGCGACCGCGAGGTTCTGTCGGGCCGCCCGGTCGGACTCCCGTTCCAGCCGTTCGACCAGCTCGGAGACGCGTGAGCGAAAGGCGTCGGCGTTCTGCTCGGAGAGCCGTCCGACGAGTTCCGTCGCCAACTGCTGGATCGCGTCGGAATCGTCCGCGAGTAACGCGACCGCCGCCTCTGCCATCGGATCGTACGCGTCGACGTGCGGAGTCACCTCGATCAGGTATCGTACCAGGGCGGACTCGGTGAGGAAGTCCCACTCCTCGACGACGCGCTCACACGCCGGGGGAGCGTGCGCCGCGAGCCGCTCCGGATCGTCCGCGGCGGCGGCTCCCAGGAACTGCGCGGCCAGACGACGGACCTGTTCGTCGGCGTGGTCGAGACGGTCGACCGAGCGGTCGAGCTCGGCTTTCGTCGGCGCTACGCCGTAGGTCGCGCGCCGCTTCCTGCCCCGGAGCAGCACGCGAAGCGCAGGGGTGGATTCTTCGATGGGGCGGTCGTCTCTCCAGGCGTCGACGAGGTCCCGTTCGAAGTACCAGACGGACGCGAGCCCCGCCAGATAGTACGGCCACATCGAGACGGCGAACTCGACGCCCGATACCAACACGGCGAGTACGGCGACCTGCAGTGTGAACCGCACGCCCAGTATCGTGCCCACGGCGAACAGGGCGTCACCACAGAGACGCGTCGCTATCGATCCGTTCTCTCCGGATCGAACCGTTTCCAGCGACCGAATGCCGTCAGTTCGATCCGGCAGCGACCTGAGAGCCACCGAACAACCGACCCACAGACCGACGACCGAGACGACTCCTTCGAGTGGCGGGAGGCCCAGGATCGACGAGCCGTACGCTCCAACGACCGCGAAGACGCTCATTCCGGTGTCGATAGCGGGAAGCGCCAGTGATCGCCGGAGCGACCGGAACGTCGCGAGTGCGAGGGGCAGCCCGAGGACCGTCGGTGCGACCGTTACCGCGAGGCTCCTCCACGGCCGACCGTCGAGGGGCACCCGCACGTCTCCGTGAAACGAGCGACCGAACGACACGTCGGACCCCGGAAGTCCGAACCACGCGAACCGCCGTACGGCGAGACCAAGCAGTGCGGCGGCGAGGCGACGCGAGGAAGCGTGAACGATCGTTCCGGGTAGTAGCGCGACGGTGAACGCCATCGAAACCGCTCGCTTCGCCGGCTCGTAGATCCGATTCAGCACCTGATTGGCGACGTTCTCGGCGTGCATTCGGGGTCTCCGGTGCGATTGATCTGCTACAGAGACAGTTCGGTCAGCCGTACGTATATATATTTATATTATATCTATATTATGGATTCGGGCGGAGGACGCCACGGATCGGATCTCGCCACCGGCTTCCGCACGGTGTTCGGCCGGGACAGGACCTGTGGCGACCACCGGCTTCGGTAGCGAGCGCGCTGTCGGCCCGTCCGCGCTCTCGCCGGGCTACTCCGGCCGTCCGCCGTCCTCGACCACGGTCGCCGTCGCCGCCCCGCTCGTCCGCCGACCCGCCCCCGCTTCGTCGACCTCGAAGCTCCGCAGCAGGGACTGCAGGCGTTCGGCCCGGTCGCTCAGCGACCCCACGCTCGCGCTGACCTCCGAGATTGCGGTCGCCTGCTCCCCGGCGGCCGCTGCCGCCCGTTCGCTCTCTTCGGCGGTCGACCGGCTGATCGCCGCGACCTCCTCGACCGTCGAGACCGCCGCCTCGGTACTCGCGGCCTGGTCGTCCGTCGTCGCGCTGATCTCCCGGATCCCCCGGTCGGTCTCCTCGGCGTTCTCGGCGACCTGTTCGAACGCCTCGACGACCGCCTCGACCACCTCGACGCTTTCGGCCATGTGTCGCTCCGCCCGACGCGCCTCTTCGACCGTCGCCGTCGTCTGCTCCTGGGTCTCCTCGATCAGGTTCTCGATCTCCGTCGCCGACGCCCGCGTCTCCTCGGCGAGCTGTTTGACCTCGTCTGCGACCACCGCGAACCCGTCGCCGCCCGCACCGCCGCCACCGCTCGCCCGTGCGGCCTCGATGTTGGCGTTGAGTGCGAGCATGTTCGTCTGTTCGGCCACGTCGCCGATGACGTCGACGATCTCGCCGATCTCGGCCATCCGGTCGTCGAGCGCCTCGACGCGGTCGGTCGTCTCGTCGATCACCGCGCGGCTCTCTCGGGTGTTCTCGATGGCCGTCCGCGCGGTCGCCTCGCCCTCGTCGGCTATCTCCGCGGTCTCCCGCGAGGTCTCCGCGACCGTCCGGGCCGAGGCCGCCACCTCCTCGACCGTCGCCGAGAGGTCGCTCATCTCCGCGGAGACGGCGTCGAGCTTCGCCGACTGGTCGTTCGCGCCCGTCGAGATCTCGTCGATCGACTCGCTGACCTCCTCGCTGGCCCGCTCGACGGCGGCGGCGCCGTCGTCGGCCTCGGCGCTCGCCTCGGCGACCTCGGCGGCGAAGCTCTGGATCTCCGCCATCGCCGACTCCGTCTCGCCGATCATCTCGTTGAACGCCTCGGCGATCCGCGTCATCGCCTCACTCTCGCTCTCGGCGTCCAGGCGGACGTGGAGCGCCCCGTCCGCGGCCCGTGACATCGTCGCGCTGTAGTCGTCGGCCTTGGCTTCGAGGTGGTCGTTCAGCCGCTCGACCTCCCGCCGACGCTGTTGGGCCCGCTCCTGAGCCGACTCGGCCTCCGCCTTCGCCTCCTCGATCTCCGCCCGCTGCTCCTCCAGGTCGGTGACCTGCTGGGTCTTCTCTTCGGCTTCCCGAAGGCGCGCTCTCGCCTCCGCCCGGGAGCGCTCCGTCGAGTACCAGTGCGACATCAGCGCGACGGCCAGTGCGAGGACGAACACGCCGTGGATCAGCCCCCAGGCCCAGGGGTTGGAAATCGCGGCCTCGTGGTTGTACACCCGGCTCGGGTTGATCATCCCGAAGACGCCGTGTGTGAGGACCACCTTCCCGATCCCCAGCGCGAACGGGAACCAGTCCTCGTAGACCGCGACCACCGCCATCGCGACGAAGAAGTGGAAGTGCGCCTCGATGAAGCCGCCGGAGAACTGGACGAGGAGGATAGAGGCCGTCAACATGCTGACCGTCCCCAGCGCGGTGCGCGCCCGCCGGGGGAGCCGCGGGAGGCTCGCCGCGCCGACCAGCGCGACCAGCAGGCCGAGTTCGAGCAGGACGGTCGGCAGCGGGATCGACGGGATAGTCGCCCCCGAGAACGTCGTCTCGGTCCCCTCGAAGGTCCCCAACAGGAACAGGAACGGGACGTGGGCGAGCACGACCAGCAGGATGTTTCGGTGCCGACGCCGCCACGACTCGTCGGGGATCGTGTCCCCGCTCGGCGTGAACTCCACGAACGATTCGAACTTGGCCCGCAGTCCCCCACCCGGTGAGGCCGCCCCGGCGACTCCGTCGGTTGGCATACCATGCTCAGTGGACTATTCGGACAAAAACACACCGGCGTCAGTATCAACTGCTGAAATCTCCGAGCGTAACGTCCTCACGAACCGACATCACCGCCCGGTCGCTCGTCGCCGGTCAGGCGGTCGCGGCTCGCTTGAGGATCTGCGGCGTGACGAGCAGATCGAGCACGGCCACCGCGTAGGCGACGAGCTGGGTGGTCCCGTCGAGGAAGAGGTACGCGACGACGGCGATCACGAGCGCGCCGGAGGCGCCGATACCGTATCTGATGGCGGGGTTGGCCAGGGGGTTCTGTGACATCGAACCGAACCGTCACTCGGCCGGGATATATTCGTTGCGGACGAGGGCGTTCGACCGACCGGGAGGCGTGGGGGGGACGGGTGTCCACCGTGACGGGAATATTGTCTCCGGAGCGTCTTAACCGGCTGAGACTTTCACGGGGGAAACCGCGCCGCCGTCGGGCTACGCCCGACTGCCTGAGGGAGCTTTGCCCCCTCTCCGTTTACCGCGCGGAGGATGTCACATGTCGGGCCAGGCGTCGATGGCGTTGCCGACGGAGGACACGTCGGCGATCCAGCGGGCGGCGATGCCCTTCTTGAGGAGCTCGGCGGGGAGGCCGCCGAAGGTGGAGATGGGGAGCAGTTTCACGTCGTGGGCGACCGCCTCCTCGCCGACGGAGACGACGGTCCCCTTGTCGTCGAAGGTCCACTCGGTGAGCGGCTGGCCCTTGACGCGTCGGGCGAGGTTCTCGCCGGCGACCTCGGCGGCCTGCCAGGCGGCCTGGGCGGTCGGCGGCGCGGGGTCGTCACCGGGCTGGTCGACGATGGCGGCGTCGCCGATGGCGAACACGCGGTCGTCGTCGGTCTCGAAGGTCATCCCGGAGAAGATGCGGTTCGAGCGCTCGTCTTTGTCGACGTTCGCCTCGGCGACGGCCTCGCGACCGGTGATGCCACCCGTCCAGATCAGCACGTCGTAGTCCATCTCGGTGTCGTCGCCGACGTAGACGGTCTCTTCGTCGACCTCGCCGATGAACTCGCCGGTGTGGATGTTCACGTCGGCGGCCTCCAGGCGCTTGCGGAGCGCGCCCTGCAGTTCGGGGTCGCTGTTGGGGAGGACCCGGTCGAGGCCCTCGACGAGTTCGATGTCGATACTGGCACCGTAGTCGTCGCGATACCCGGCGATCTCCCCGGCGGTCTGGATGCCCGAGAGGCCGGCGCCACCGACGACGACCGTCGCGGGATCGTCCCGGGTCGCGGCCGCGGCGGCTTCCGAGACCGCGTCGTGGATGTCGAGCGCGTCGTCGAGACTCTTGAGCGTGAGCGCGTGTTCGCGCAGGCCGTCGATACCGAAGAAGGCGGTGCGCGAGCCGATGCCGACGAGCAGGTAGTCGTAGGAGACGTCCGACCCGTCTTCGAGTTCGACGACGCGCTCGTCGGTGTCGACACCCTCGACGGTTGCCTGACGGAAGGTCGTCGACGGCGATTTGACCTCCTCGACGGGGATCGTGACCTTCTCGCGGACGCTGGGATCACGGATACAGCGGTGTGACTCGTGCAGGACGAGGTGATAGTCCACGTCCGAGATCCAGGTGACGTTGGCTCGACCGTCGAGATGGGATTCGAGACTCTTGACCGCACCCGCGCCCGCGTAACCGGACCCGAGCACGACGACGTTGTCGCTCATGCGGCCCACTCTGTGGCGGGGTGATACAAAGCCTGCGAATCCGGCCCGAGGATCCGACGGTTCGACCACGTTCTATCACGAACGTCGGGGATCGACCACCGAGTTAGCGTCAACACGGGAGAACGAGCGGGCGTCACCGGGGGTGAGCGTCTCGATGGTGTCGAAGTGTCGCCGGGGGGCGAGTCAGTGCTCGGGCTCGCCGGCCGGTGCGCGCATGTCGTCGATCGTGAGGATGAGCTTGTTGTTCGTGTCGTCCTTGCCTTCGAGCGAGCCGATGATCTGGAGCTTCGAGAGCGGCGTCGGGCCGACGGTGATGGTGTCGCCCTCGTGGAAGTCCGCGATCGATCCCTGGAGCTTGATCTCGGCGCGACACTCCTCGGGGTGGTGGACGCTGGTGAGGTCGATCTCCTCGACGTTGGCGTCCTCGATATCGGAGCCGTTGTGAGCGAGCGGCACGTCCGCCGCCTGGTCCATGTCCTGGATCTGGAGGGCGTCGTAGGCCGTCGCCGTCGGCTTGTACCCGCCTTTCGGACCGGGGACGCCCTCGACCAGCTGGAGGGCTTTGAGACTCTGCATCTGGTTGCGGATCGTCCCCGGGTTCCGGTCGACCTTCTCCGCGATGTCCTCCCCTTTCACCGCGCTCTCGGACTCCCGATAGAGATTGACGAGCTCCTGTAGGATGTTTTTCTGGCTGGGCGTCAGTTCGATTGATGACATACTCTCGTTTTGGTCATAGATTTTATTAAAGCCGGCGGTGGCCGTCCGTGCGAGCGGCGAATTTCGCCGTCTCCCGACTCCGATGTCGCGACAGTCAGTCCCTCACACAGCGGATCCGCTCGCGGTCCGACGGTACGCGGGCGATAACTCAGATCCATTTGTCAACTGTCGTACGGGGTGCGAGCAAGTCCAGTGGGAGGTTGGGGGAGACGTCGGGACGGTCGTAGCGTCGTCGTCCCCCGACGGTTTTGCCGCTCGCCCTCCTTGCGAGCGTATGAACCGACCAGTGCGCGTCTTCGGCGCGCCGATGGACCTGGGCGCGGACCGGCGCGGCGTTGACATGGGACCCTCGGCAATCCGCTACGCCGGCCTCGCGGAGGAGTTGCCCTCGCTGGGGATCGACTACGAGGACGGCGGGGACGTCGCCGTCCCGAGCCCCGAGCGGACCGAACCGGACGCCGGCCGCCCGCGAGAGGGGCGCGCGAAGTACCTCGGCGCGACCGAGCGAGTGTGTCGGGACCTCGCCGACGAAGTCGCCGGAGCCGTCGACGGCGGCGCAGTGCCGCTCGTCCTCGGCGGTGACCACTCCATCGCCATCGGAACCGTCGGCGGCGCCGCCCGCGACCGCGACCTGGGGATCGTCTGGTTCGACGCCCACGGCGACTTCAACACGCCGACCACCTCCCCCAGCGGGAACGTCCACGGGATGTCCGTGGCCGCGATCCTCGGCCGCGGTTCGTTCGCCGACAGCGACTGGGCGCAGGCCCGAACCGTCGACCCCGAGAACGTCGCCATGGTCGGCCTCCGGGACCTCGACGACCGGGAACGCGACGCCTTGCGGGAGAGCGACGTGACGACGTTCTCGATGACCGACATCGACCAACGCGGGCTCCCCGAGGTGACGCGTGAGGCCGTCGACGTCGCCACCGACGGGACCGACGGCGTCCACGTCAGCCTCGACATGGACTTCCTCGACCCGACCGAGGCCCCGGGGGTCGGTACACCGGTCCGCGGCGGGGCCTCCTATCGCGAGGGCCACACCGCGATGGAGCTCGTCTCACGAACCGCCGGCTCGGCGTTGACCTCCCTGGAGATCGTGGAAGTCAACCCCATCCTCGACGACCACAATAGGACTGCAGAACTCGCCGTCGAACTCGCCGCGAGCGCGCTCGGCAAACGGATCCTCTAGCGTCCGTACTGCGACCGGCCCACGGCGTTCACTCGCGGTGCGAGAGCGCGACCGCGCCGAACAGGACGACGGCGACCACCACGACGGTCACCCCGAACCCGGGGCCGAACCCGTCGGTCGCCCCGTCCGTGACCGTCACGGTCCCGTTCGCGACCGTTCCGTTCGGCCCGACGGTGCCGTTCGGGCCGGTCGTGCCGACGGCGGTGCCGTTCGGAACGGCCGTCACCGTCGGCGCGTCCGTTCCGCGTAGCGTCGGTGGCGGGAGTTCGGTCGTCCCGACCGAGCCGTCCGCGTCCGTCGCGGTCGGCGTCGGCGACGGCGTCGCGGTCGCCGTCGGGTCCTCGGTCGGCGTCGCCGTCGGGACCGGCGTTCCCGTGATATCGTCGGCCGGCGGGAGCGTCACGCCGAGGTACTGCGGGTCTCTGGGCGGGGTCGAACCGTCTCCGGCGAGCAGCACTCGACCCACGCCGTAGACGGCGCCACCGCCGATCCGATAGGGGCTGTCGTCGGCCGGGTAGTCGAAGCGACCGTCCCCGTCGTCGTCGCGGTGTGCCACGAGGACGACGTTCGCGCTGTCGGTCAGCGGCCGGTCGAGCGAGACCGTCGGGTCGTGCACGCCGGGCTGGAGGTATCCCGAGCGCCCGATCAGATTCTCGCGGGTCACCTGCTCGTCCGGCGGGACGAGATACACAGCCAGGAAGCCGCCGTCCTCGAGCGCGACGCGGGCACTCTCTACCCGGTCGGCCTCGCTCGAACTCGCCGACTCGTACTGCTCGAACAGGACGGCCGTCGCCTCGGCCGACCCAGTCGTCAGCAGCGTCTGCGAGTTCTCGATCTGAGCGATCGAGACGGTGAACCGGCTCTCGTTCGGTGCGTCGCTCAGGTCGACGTCGACGCCGAAGGTCCCGTCGTCGTCGACGGTCGTCCGCGCGCTCGCGTCGTAGTCGCCGTCGAGTCCGGCGACCTCGACCGTCAGGTTCGTCCCCGGGGCCAGGTTCGTCTCGCCGGCGACCCGCTGCCCGGGTTCGGCCGACCGGACGATGATACCGCCGTCGGAATCGTAGCCGTAGGTCCGCTCGGCGACCGCGTAGTCCACCGCGGTCGTCGTGTCCGACTCGGTGACGTGTGTGTCGCCGGCGAACACGTACGTCGCTCGGCCCGGGCCGAGGAATCCGCGTTCGATGCCCTCCGGAACGGCCACGCGGCGCAGGTCGGCGGTCACGTACAGCGTCTCGTTGGACGGGTCCGGAATCACGCGAGCGGTACCGTCGTCGACGCTACCCGCCACGTCGACGGCCGACTCGCAGTCGCCCGAGGACGTGATCGACAGGTCGAACACACCGTCGTCGCCGGTCGCCGCGAGGAAGTTCGACTCGCTCGTCGCGCCGCCCTGGGCGGCCAACAGGCCGTAGAAGCCGCTGGCGTTCAGCCGGTAGACCATCGTGTCACCCAGCGCGACCGCCGGGCCATCGTCGGTCATCGGTAGCTCGGTTATCAGCCCCGTCTCGCGGGCCGCGACGACGTCCTCGTCGGTGTCCAGTTCCTCGAAACGGTCGCCGGGCGCGCGCAGGAGGGTCACGTCTCCGACTTCGGGTTCGTCGATGGTCAGCCGCTGGGTGGTCGTCCCGGACTCGGTCTCGACGGTCACGTCGTAGGCGCCGACCGGCATCGGCGTCCCGGTGACCGACTCCCTGCCGGCGACCGCCACGCGGTCGCTGTCGCCGGCGGTGTACGCGCGGTTCGCGACCGCCGTCTCGTTGCCCGCGAGGTAGGTGTTGACGTACAGGGTCGCGGGTTTGCGGCCGTCGTTGTTCGCGAACGTCAGCGAGACGTCGAACTCCCCGTCGACCGACTCGATCCGGACGGTCCCCGTTCGACCGTTCGGGATCCCCGTCTCGATGGCCGCGACGTCGCCCCGGGCCACGTCCATCTGCGGCGCCTCCGGATAGCTGGCGAGTGAGTGGCCGCTCGCCGTCCCGGACGCGGCCGGACCGCTATCCGCGTCCAGATCGGCGGCCGGGCCCGCCGCGACGCCAGCCGCTGGACACCCCGACCCAGCGGCGCCGACCGAGGCTCCCGCTGGCCGTGTTTCCGACCCGGCGACCGCGACCGCCGGTAGCACCGCTGTACCGGCGACCGCGACCGCGAGGACGAACAGTACGCCGACCGCCGAACCTGCACGTCTATCGAACATAGCTGAGTCGTCGGGTTCCCCCGTCGCTGTCGGAGGTCCGCCCGACTCCGGCAAAGTTCTTGTGACCTGTCACGGGGAAGCGACGCGCTGGACGGTGCGATCGGCCGAAAGAGGTCGATATCGTGAGCGTTACTACTCGGCTTCGCCTTCGTCGTCACCGGCCACTTCGACGGACGCCGGGACGACGTCGACGCTGGCGACGCTGTCGCCCTCTTCCAGTTTCATCACGACGACGCCCTTCGTATTGCGCCCGACCTCGCTCACGTCACCGGCGCGGATGCGCATGATCTGGCCGCGCTCGCTCATGATCATCAGGTGGTCGTCCTCGCTGACGGCCTTGACGGTACTGACGAGGCCGTTGCGCTCGTCGGTCTTGATGTCGATGAGCCCCTTGCCGTAGCGTGACTGGCGGCGATACTCCGAGAGGGTGGTCCGCTTGCCGAAACCGTTGCGAGTGACCGTCAGGAGACAGCGGTCGTCGTCCTCGTCGGTGGCGACCATACCCGCAACCTTGTCGTCGCCCTGAAGGTCGATCCCGCCGACGCCACGGGCGTTGCGGCCCATCTCGCGGGCCTCGCTCTCGTCGAAGCGGATCGTCATGCCCCGTTCGGTGGCGATGACGAGATCCTTCGTGTGGTCGGTGACCTCCACGTCGACGAGTTCGTCGCCCTCCTCGAGGTCGGCGGCGATGATCCCCGTCGAGAGGATGTTCTCGAACTCCTCGGCGTTGGTCCGCTTGACGTAGCCGTCGCGAGTGACCATCGCGATCGACTCCTCGGGCTCGAAGTCGTCCGTGTTGACGACGGCGGTGATCTCCTCGCCGTCGTCGAGGTCGATGAGGTTGACCGCCGACTTCCCGCGGGCCGTCCGACTCATCTCCGGGATCTCGTAGGTCTTGAGTTTGTACACCTGCCCCTGGTTGGTAAAGGAGAGCAGGTAGTCGTGGGTGTTGGCCCGGAACACCTTCGAGACCCGGTCTCCCTCTTTGGGGTCGGCGCCGATGATGCCCTTGCCGCCGCGACCCTGGGGGTCGAAGCGGTCGACGGGCATCCGCTTGATGTAGTCGTCCTCGGTGATGACGACGACCACGTCCTCCTCGGGGATCAGATCCTCGTTGGTGATCTCGTCGCTCTCGACGAAGTTCGTCCGGCGCTCGTCGTCGTACTCGGCTTTCATCTCCTCCAGCTCCTCTTTGATCACGGCCAGGAGCTCGCTCTCGTCCTCGAGGATCGTCTCCAGGCGTTCGATCTCGGCCTGAAGGTCCTCGTACTCGCTCTCGATCTCCGCTGCCTCCATCGAGGTGAGCGAGCCGAGCTGCATCCGGACGATGTGGTCGGCCTGGTCGCCGGAGAAGTCGAAGGCGGTCTGGGCGTCGAGGTGCTCGAACTCCGCGTCGAGCTCTTCGAGGTCGAGTTCGCCCTGCAGGGCGGCCTTGGCCGCGTCGCGGTCCTCGGAGTTACGGATGAGGTCGACGACCGCGTCGACCTGGTCCAGCGCTTTCAGCCGGCCGTCGAGGATGTGCGCGCGATCCTCGGCCTCGGCGAGTTCGTACTGCGAGCGCCGACGGACGACCTCCTTGCGATGAGACAGATACTCCTCGAGGGTCTCCTTGAGCGTCAGGACCTGAGGCTGGCCGTCGACCAAGGCGAGGTTGATGACGCCGAAGGTCGACTCGAAGTGGTGTTTCTTCAGCTGGTTCTCGACGACGTCGATGTTGGCCCCGCGCTTGAGCTCGATGACGACGCGGACGCCGTTGCGGTCGGACTCGTCGCGCAGGTCCGAGACGCCCTCGATCTTCCCCTCGTTGACGTCCTCGGCGATGCGCTCGACCATCCGCGCCTTGTTCTCCTGGAAGGGGATCTCCGTCAGGACGATCCGCCCCGCCTCGCGCTGGAGTTCGTACTTCGCGCGGACCGTCACGCGGCCGCGTCCCGTCGCGTAGGCCGAGTAGACGGCCTCGCGGCCGACGATCGTGCCGCCGGTCGGGAAGTCCGGGCCCTTGATCGGGCCCGGCGTGCCGTTGCCGCGGCTGTCGCGAGTGTCGACCAGATCGTCGACCTCGCAGTCGGGCTCGTCGATGAGCTTGACGACGGCGTCGACGACCTCGCCGAAGTTGTGCGGCGGGATGTTCGTCGACATGCCGACCGCGATGCCCGACGAGCCGTTGATCAACAGGTTCGGCACCTTCGCGGGCAGGACCCCCGGCTCGGTCAGCCGGTCGTCGTAGTTCGACTGGAAGTCGACGGTGTCCTTCTCGATGTCCGCGAGCATCTCCTCGGCGATGGGGGCCATCCGCGCCTCGGTGTACCGCATGGCCGCGGCGGGGTCGCCGTCCATCGAGCCGAAGTTCCCCTGGCCGTCCACGAGGGGATAGCGCATCGAGAAGTCCTGGGCCATCCGGACGAGCGTGTCGTAGATGGGGCTGTCGCCGTGGGGGTGGTAGTCACCCATCGTCTCGCCGACGATCGAGGAACACTTCCGGTGAGAGGTGTTGCTCGACACGCCCATCTCGTGCATCGCGTAGAGGATGCGCCGGTGGACTGGTTTGAGCCCGTCGCGCACGTCCGGGAGCGCTCGGCCCGCGATGACGCTCATCGCGTAGTCGATGTAGCTCTGCTCCATCTCGTTCTCGACGCGGACGCGGTCGACCTGCGCGGCCGGCGTCGCGTCGGAGTCGGGGACGTCGGAACTCATCGTCGCTCCTCCCGTCGGTCGGCGTCGTCAGCGCTCGCTCCGCTCCGGGTCATATATCCACCCACTCCGCCTCGGGCGCGTGGTCCTTGATGAACTGTTTGCGCGGTTCGACGGCGTCGCCCATCAGCACCGAGAACATCTTGTCCGCCGCGGCGGCGTCCTCGATAGTGATCTGTTTGAGGATCCGCTGTTCGGGGTCCATCGTCGTGTCCCACAGCTGCTGGGGGTTCATCTCGCCGAGGCCCTTGAACCGTTGGACCTGGGTCGGGTTGCCGTCGCACTTCTCTTCGACGATGCGGTCGCGTTCCTCGTCGCTCATCGCGTCGTAGGTGTTGCCACGATAGCGAACCCGGTACAACGGGGGCTGGGCGGCGTAGACGTACCCCGCTTCGAGCAGCGGTCGCATGTGCCGGTAGAAGAAGGTCAACAGGAGCGTCCGGATGTGGGCGCCGTCGACGTCGGCGTCTGTCATCAGCACGATCTTCTCGTAGCGAGCGTCCTCGATGTCGAACTCGTCGCCGATGCCCGTGCCGATGGCCGTGATCATCGCACGGATCTCGTTGTTCTCGAGGATGCGGTCCAGCCGGTGTTTCTCGACGTTCAGGATCTTCCCGCGGATGGGGAGGATGGCCTGGAACTCGGGATTGCGTCCCTGCTTGGCCGAGCCGCCGGCGGAGTCGCCCTCGGTGATGAACAGCTCGGCGTCCTCGGGGTCGCGTGTCTGACAGTCCGACAGCTTGCCGGGCAGCGCCGTCGAATCGAGCGCGGATTTGCGGCGAGTCAGCTCCTTGGCCTTCTTGGCGGCCTTGCGCGCCTTGGCGGCCTCGACGGCCTTCTGGACGATGACCTCGGCTGTGTCGGGGTGCTCCTCGAAGTAGGTGCCGAGCCCGTCGTGGACGGCCGACTCGACGATACCCCGGACCTCGCTGTTGCCGAGTTTCGTCTTGGTCTGGCCCTCGAACTGCGGGTCGGGGTGTTTGACGGAGATGACGGCGGTCAATCCCTCGCGGATGTCGTCGCCCTTCAGAGTGCCGTCGATCTCGCCGAGCAGGCCGTTGTCCTCGGCGTAGTCGTTGACGATACGGGTCAACGCGGTCTTGAACCCGGTGAGGTGTGTACCGCCCTCGCGGGTGTTGATGTTGTTCGCGAAGGCGTGGATAGAGCCCTGCAGTTCGCTGGTGCCTTGCATCGCTACCTCGACGTGGATGTCCTGGTCCTCGTCCTCGAAGTAGACGACCTCCTCGTGGAGCGGCTCTTTCGTCTCGTTGAGATACTCGACGAACTCGCGGATGCCGCCGTCGTACCGGAAGGTGTCCTCGGTGTCGTCGCGCTCGTCGGCCAGCGTGATCTCGACGCCGGAGTTGAGGAAGGCCAGTTCGCGCAGGCGGGATTCGAGCGTGGAGTAGTCGTACTCGTCGGCCTCGAAGATCTCGGCGTCAGGCCAGAAGCGGATGGTGGTGCCCGTTCCCTCGTCGGTATCCATGTCGCGGACACGTTCGAGTCCCCCCTGTGGGGCACCCTGCTCGAACGACTCGCGGTGGACGGCGCCGTCGCGCTTGACCTCGACTTCCAGCCGCTCGGAGAGGGCGTTGACGACGGAGACGCCGACGCCGTGGAGCCCCCCGGAGACCTGGTAGGACTTGTTGTCGAACTTCCCGCCCGCGTGGAGGATCGTCATCACCACCTCGACGGCGGGCTTGTCGTACTTCTCGTGGGTGTCGACCGGGATCCCCCGGCCGTCGTCGGAGACAGAGACGGACCCGTCGTCGTGGATGGTGACCGAGATGCTGTCGCAGTACCCGGCCAACGCCTCGTCGATAGAGTTGTCCACGACCTCGTACACGAGGTGGTGCAAGCCCCTGTCGTCCGTGGACCCGATGTACATCGCCGGGCGTTTGCGCACGGCCTCCAGCCCCTCCAGGGCCTGGATCTGCTGTGCGCCGTACTCTTCAGGCTCCCGTGACATAGAATCTGTCTCCCCGTAGTAGACCGGCTCCCTTAAAGCTCTCGCACGCGCGCTCGCGCGAGACTCGCCGTGCAGCGATCCGCTCGCCCGTGATATCACGGTCAGCTTTTCCCCACCCGGCCGCTCCGACCGCATCGACCTGATCCCCCGCCGGTCGCACCCCACGGGCTCCGGTGGCCGGTTTCACTTTCACCCCGCCGGCGAACGCCTTTTAAGCCGTCCGACAGTAGGGGGTTCCACGGATGACATCGTATCAGTCGCAACTCGGCGAGGGAGAGGGGATCGCCGAGGAGCTGGCCGAGAGCCAGCGGTCGATCTCCATCGCCGAGTTCTTCGAGAAGAACAAGCACATGCTCGGGTTCGACAGCGGGGCCCGGGGACTCGTGACCGCCGTGAAAGAGGCGGTCGACAACGCGCTGGACGCCTGCGAAGAGGCGGGCATCGCCCCCGACATCTACGTCGAGATCCAGGAGGCCGGCGACTACTACCGCCTCATCGTCGAGGACAACGGCCCCGGGATCACCAAAGCGCAGATCCCCAAGGTCTTCGGGAAGCTGCTCTACGGGTCGCGGTTTCACTCACGAGAGCAGAGCCGCGGCCAACAGGGGATAGGGATCTCCGCGGCGGTTCTCTACTCCCAGCTCACGTCGGGCAAGCCCGCGAAGATCACCTCCCGGACCAAGGGCGGCACCGAGGCGGAGTACTTCGAGCTCATCATCGACACCGACACGAACGAGCCCGAGATCGACGTCGAGGAGACGACGACCTGGGAGCGGCCCCACGGGACGCGTATCGAACTGGAGATGGAGGCGAACATGCGGGCTCGCAACCAGCTCCACGACTACATCAAAGACACCGCGGTCGTCAACCCCCACGCTCGCATCGAGCTCCGGGAACCGAGCGAGCACATGAAATACGAGCGGGTGACCGACCAGCTCCCCGCCGAGACCGAGGAGATCCGCCCCCACCCCCACGGGGTGGAGCTCGGCACCCTGATCAAGATGCTCGACGCCACCGACTCCTACTCGGTGTCGGGTTTCCTCCAGAACGAGTTCACCCGCGTCGGCGGGAAGACCTCCGATTCGGTCATCGACAACTTCCGCGACCGCCACTTCGGCCGCGAGATGTCGTGGGAGCCACCCGAGGCCCACGAACCCGCGGACGTGGCCCGCGCGCTCGACGCCGCCGTCGCCAACAAGGGCGCCGAGGCGACCGCTGAGTTCGCCGACCGCGTCGCCGACGCGCTGGACGGCTACGACCGCGTCGCACACCACGAGTTCGCCGACCTCGTCGACGACGTGGCCGACGATATCGAGGACAAATACGAGGTGACCTTCGGCTCGACGGTCCGGGAGAACGCCGTCGAAGCGGGCTGGGCCGCGGTCCTCGGCGCGGGCGACGCCGTCGGCGTCGACGACGACGCCGAGGAGTACGAACACCTGCGTTCGGACCTCTACGCCGTCGTCGACGAGGTGACGACCACCCAGAAGGACGACGCGACGATCCAGGGGCTGGCCGACCGACTCGCCCCGAAGTTCGGGGACGCCGACGACGCCCGTCACCGGTTCACTCGCGACGAGATCCGCGAGTTCGTCCGCCGCGCGGCCGACGCCACCGAGGAGTACGACGACGCGACCTTCGGCGAGACCGCCCGCGAGAACGTCGTCGAAGCCATCTGGGAGCGCGCCCGCGGCGTCCCGGACGACCCGCCGAACGTGACGGCCATCGCCGGCGACCGCGACGCCGCCAGCGAGCTGCTCGACGCCATGCGCGAGACGGACATCATCGCGCCGCCGACGGACTGTCTCTCGCCCATCGAGTCGGACCTCATCGAGGAGGGGCTGCGCAAGGAGTACGACGCCGACTTCTACGCGGCGTCGACCCGCGACGCCTCCGTCCACGGCGGCGACCCGTTCATCGTCGAGGCCGGCCTGGCGTACGGCGGCGACGTCGAAGCCGAGGGCAAAGCCGAGGTGATGCGCTTCGCCAACCGCGTCCCGCTCGTCTATCAACGGGGCGCCTGTGCGACGACGGACGTGGTCAAGGACATCAACTGGCGCAACTACAACTTAGACCAGCCCGGTGGAAGCGGCATCCCGAACGGCCCGGTCGTCATCATGGTCCACGTCGCCTCGACGAACGTGCCCTTCACCAGCGAGTCCAAGGACGCCGTCGCGAACGTTCCCGAGCTCGAATCGGAGATCGAACTCGCGATGCGCGAGGCGGCTCGCGAGCTGAAGTCGTTCCTGAAGAAACGGCGCTCGATGCAACAGCGCCGCGAGAAGCAGGACAAGCTGGCGACGATCCTGCCGGAGATGGCCGAGAAACTCTCGGCGGTCACCGACAACGACGACCTGGACATCGACGACACGCTCGCCCGGATCATGAACAACGTCCTCGTCGAGCGCCAGCGCGACGGCGACACCGTCCAGCTGGTCGTCGAGAACAACTCCGACCGAGCGGCGGACGTGGAGATCACGGACATCGTCGCCGGGAGCGAGCCCGTCCTGGCCAACGGCGACGCGAGCGTCGTCGAGATGGACGGCGAGTGGTTCGTCAAGTGGTCGACCTCGGTGTCGGCCGGCGACGAGGCCACGCTGGAGTACGACGTGGGCGCAGACGCGGAGTTCGACATCTCCGTCGAGGGCATCGAGGACGAGCGAGTCACGATCGACGCGTAGCGACGAGCGCACACACTGACACACACCAATGAGCGCAGACACAGACACCGACGCCGACGCGAGAGAACAGCTGATCGACCTGGCCGAGGAGTTCTACGAGCAGTTCGAGGGCGGCGACGTACCGACGATGCGGATTCCGACCCGGACCAAGTCCAACATCGAGTACGACGAGGACAAGAACGTCTGGGTGTACGGCGACCGCGAGAGCACTCGCACCGCCAAGACCATCTCCGGGGCGGAGAAGCTGCTGAAGGCCACCTACACCATCGACTTCCTGGCCCGCCAGCTCGACCAGGACCGCTCGTCGACCCTGCGTGAACTCTACTATCTCAGCGAATCGTGGGACGTCGACGAGGCGCAGTTTTCCAGTCAGGACGAGTCGAACAACCTCATCGAGGACCTGGAGATCGTTTCGGAAGTCAAACGCGAGGACTTCCACATGCGCCCGGAGGAGTCGGGCGCGAAGGTGATGGGGCCGCTGCTGCTCCGCGAGCAGACCAACCGCGGCGACCGGGAGATCCACTGTCAGGACGACGTCGGACAGGGCGGCTACCAGATCCCCAACAACCCCGACACCATCGAGTTTCTCGACAACGACGCCGAGTTCGTCCTCTGCGTCGAGACCGGTGGCATGCGCGATCGCCTCGTCGAGAACGGCTTCGACGACGAACACGACGCGCTCGTGGTTCACCTCGGCGGCCAGCCCGCGCGGGCGACCCGGCGGCTGACCAAGCGCCTGCACGACGAACTTGACCTGCCGGTCACGGTCTTCACGGACGGTGACCCGTGGTCCTACCGCATCTTCGGGTCGGTCTCCTACGGTTCCATCAAGAGCGCGCACCTCTCGGAGTACCTCGCGACGCCCGAAGCGCAGTTCATCGGCGTCCAGCCCGAGGACATCGTCGAGTACGACCTGCCGACCGATCCGTTGAGCGACTCCGACGTGAACGCGCTGGAGAGCGAACTCGAGGACCCGCGATTCCAGTCCGACTACTGGACCGAACAGATCGAACTGCAGCTCGACATCGGGAAGAAGTCCGAACAGCAGAGTCTCGCGTCGTACGGTCTGGACTTCGTCACGGACACGTATCTGCCCGAGCGACTCGACGAGATGGGCGTGCTGTGAGCGGGCGTACGTGCCGGCCGTCGGCGAGGCAAAGTCCGTCCGAACACGGCGAGCACCGAACGGTTTATGTTAAAATCGAATTGATAGGACGGCGTGACCGACGAGAGTTCCGGGGAGACGGATCGGGTGTACGAACTGTGGAATCGGAGTGTCTGGCTGATCGGACTGATCACGACGGCTATCGTGGGCGCCGCTGCGATCGGATCGGTGGTGTTCGGGCTGGGAGTCGGTGCCGGTCCGGGAGCGCCCGACGCGTCGTTCGAGATCGAGCCGACCGAAAGCGGCATCGAGATCGTTCACTCGGACGGGGACGCCGTCGCGAGCGACACCGTACACGTGTTCGTCGACGGCGACGAGCGCGTTGTCTGGTCGGACGTGGAGGGTGACGACGGCGAAGTGACCGTCGGCGACGACCTGTCGATAGCGGACGTACCGACGGGCGCGACCGTCAGGGTCGACTGGGAGTCCGAGGGCGAGCGACACACGCTCGAACGGACGACGATCGAGCGACCCTGAACCACCCCGAGAACGGCGCTGCGTTCGTGGCGAGTCAGGACTCGTCCAGCACGACCGGGACGCCGCGTTTCGCCACGTCCTCGGCGAAGGCGCCGCTGTCGGCTTCGAGCGCGTCGAACGTGTTGTAGTGGATCGGGAGCACCAGGTCGGGGTCCATCGCCTCGGCGAGGTCGGCGGCGTCGTGGCGGTCCATCGTGAACGACGACGCGATCGAGGGGACGAACAGCGACACGTCGAGCGCCTCGTGACCGTCGAGGGCGTCGGAGTCGCCGGTCCAGAAGACGTTGGTGTCGTCGACGGTGACGACGAAGCCACAGCCGATCCCCTTCGGGTGGATGGGGTCGCCGTCCTCGTCGACGTTCTTCCCGTCGGGGTCGTTGTAGGCGGGAACCGTCATGATGGGCACGTCGCCGACGACGAGTTCGTCTTCCATCCCAACCTCGACGACCTCGTAGGGCAGTTCGTCGACCGGCGTCAGCTCGCGGCCGGTGTCACTCACGTCGATGCCTTCGAAGGCGACGACGGTCGTGTCCTCGTTGGCGACGCGCTCGACGCCGTCGCTGTCGTAGTGGTGGATGTGGGTGACACAGACCACGTCGGCGTCCTCGGCGCGGTAGTCCTGTCCCGGCGGGTGGCCGACGTCGGGGGTGTCGGGCTCCCACTCACCGGTGAGCGTGCCGTAGCGGCCGGGGTCGAGGTAGACGACGGTGTCGTCGCTCTCGATTCGGAGGGTGGCGTAGCCGAGCCAGTCGACGGTCAGGCCGTCGTGTCGGACAGTCATACCCCTGATTTCCGCCGAGACGCGGTTAAGGGTTCGGCTTCGGGTGGCGCCTTCCGGCTCTCGGGCGTCGCGAACCGGTGAGTCGCTACTGCCGGTCGGCCAGCCGTTCGACCCGCTCCAGCGAGTCGGCGTCTCCCGGGTCGATGTCGTCGCGCACGCCGAGAAACCGCGGGAACCGCAGCGCGTAGCCGGCTCCGTAGGTCGGTGACGCCTGGATCTCCTCGTAGCCCACCTCGAAGACGACCGTGGGATCGATCTCGACATCGGCGCCGTCTTCGGCCAGGACGTGGGGTTCGAGCAGGGCCGTCAGGGCTTCGAGTTCCTCGTCGGTGATCCCAGTCGCGACCTTGCCGAGCGCGGCGAAGCCGTCGTCGGTGGCAGCCGATATCTCGAAGGTCCCCAGCAGTTCGGCCCGCCGGCCTTCGCCCCACTCGGCGCCCGTCACGACCAGATCCAGCGTCTCCACGTCGGGTTTGCGCTTGAGCCACTGCTTGCCGCGCCGGCCGGGGGTGTAGGCCGACTCGGGGTTTTTCAGCATGATCCCCTCGTGGTCCGCATCGAGGGCGTCGGCCTCGATTGCGGCGATCTCGTCGGAGTCTCCGGAGACGGTCAGTTCCGACAGCGCCCTGGCGCCGGCATCGCCGAGCGCGTCGGCCAGGCGGTCGTGGCGCCGGGTGAGCGGCTCGTCCAGCATGTCGTCGCCGGCGGCGTGCAGGCAGTCGAACGCGCGGAACTCGACGGTGACGTCCTCGCGGGCCTTCGCGACGTCGTGTTTCCGGCGGAATCGCCGGAGAACTTCCTGGAACGGGAGCGGCGAGCCGTCGTCGGCGACGGCCACGACCTCGCCGTCCAGAATCGCGGGCGCGTCGAGGGTGTCTTCGACGAACTCGACGACCTCCGGGAGCGGGTCGGTCACGTCCTCCATGTTCCGCGAGAAGAGGGTCGTCTCCTCGCCGTCGTAGTGAACCTGTACTCTGGCCCCGTCGAACTTGGTCTCGACGGCGACCCGCTCCCAGTCGTCGAGCGCGTCGGTCACGGTGCCGGCCTGGGCCAGCATCGCGCCGACCGGCCGCCCCACGTCGAGCCCGAGCGATTCGAGCCCGCCGAGGCCCTCGTCGCGGGCGACCACCGCGACTTCGCCGTGGTCGTTTGTCACCTGCAGCGCTCGCTCGACCGCGTCGACCGGCACGTCGAACGCGTCGGCGATCGCGTCTCGAACGGCGCCGTCGCCGACGCCGATCCGCATCTCGGAGAGGACGAGCCGAGCGAGATAGCGCGCCTCGTCGTCGCCCGTCCGGTTGAACAGCCCGAACAGGATGTCCCGCTTGGTGTCGCGGCTACCCGACCCGTCGGTCGCGGCGAGAGCGCGCAACTCGGCGTCCACCTCGGCGACGGTCAGTCCACCGGTCCCGCCCTCACCGGCCTCAGCGCCTGCCCCGCCACCCCCACCGAACGCGGCCAGCCCCCGCTGGCCGCCGAAGTCGCAGCTCGCTGCTACCTCGCCCACGTCGCCGACGTCGGCGACGCGCTCCTCAACGTCGTCGGCGGTGACGTTCCGGCCGGCCGCCTTCGCGATCGCCTCGTAACAGAGCGCCGGCCCGATGTCGAGTTTCGTCGAGTCGTGGGCCGGGAACACGCGGCCCTGGACGTAGCGGGCGACGACGGGCAGGTCCTGGCTCGACACCCTCAGCAGGTCGGTCACCGATTCGACGACGTCGGTGTCGGCGCTCTCGGCTTCGATCGCCCGGGCGCGCTCGGCGAAGGCGGCCAGCTCCATCGCCTCGTCGGTAGGTCCCCGGGCGGTCTAAAAGCTGCCGACCCCGGGCGGGGTCGGCCACCCGACGGACGCCGGTCGCCCCACCGCACGCTGGAGCGACTGGCTCCCGCCCCGGTCGGACCGCTGGACCTGCGCCACGTCGTAGATCCGCGTCCGTTCGGTCGGGTAAGTGCGGTCGACAGAGCCGCCGGTGTAGCCGAAGCGCTCGTCGCCGTCGGTGTCGAGGTGTGGCACCGCGTACAGCTCCATCTCCTCGCTGTAGGTGGATTCGAGACGTATGCGCAGCTCCTCTCGTTCGCCCGCGGCGAGGTACTCGCTGTGGCCGACGACCTCGCCGTCGGCGGTGCGGGCGCGGACGGTGACGTAGCCGCCTTCCGAGAGCGAGACGGAGTCGACGGTGACTGTCTCGCCGGTCATCGTCTGGTCGTCGAAGGTGACCTGCGCGACCGGCGATGACAGGAGCAGGAAGGCGCCGTAGGCGACGGCGAGCATGATCGCCGCGTGTTTGGCCCCGTGTTTGAGCGACCCCTCGCCCAGCTGGCCGGCGATGAAGCCCGAGAGGACCGCCTGGACGATGGCCGTGTGGAAGAAGACGAGGGTGTAAGCGGCCTTGTTCACCTGGCCGAAGCGGGCGAACGACTCGACGTTGACCGCCAGCCGGTTGCTGTTCTCGGGCGTCGGCACGTTGTTCGGGAGGCTCGGCACGAGCACCTCCTGGACGGCGACGATGATGACGAGGAACACGGCGAAGGAGATGTAGATGACGACGAGATAGGTGAACATCTGCTGGCGGCGCTTGCGTCGGAGTTTGAGTTCGGCGCTGGCCTGCTCGCCGGCGATCCGCAGGACCGGCGCGAGCTCGCCGCTCGCACGGAGGGCGTTCGTGAGCAGCGTGACGACGCGGGTGGTCGCGGTCGTGCGAACGCGGAGGCCGAACCGGCGCAGGGCGTCGTCGACGTTCGCTCCGTACGTCAGGTCCCGGCAGATCCGATCGACCTCGACCGAGAGGACGCCCAGGTCGCTCTCGCGGACGCGCTCGAACCCCTCGACGACGGACATCCCCGCGTCGTTGAGACTCGCGAGCCGTTCGAGTAGCTCCGGCAGCGCCGCCTCCATCCGGCGGATCCGGCGGGTGTATATCTCCCAGACGACCGCGAACGTGCCGACCACCAGTAGCGTCGCTTGAACCAGTACGTCGTCGAGGGCGCGGGCCTGGACGCCGTTGGCCGTGATCGCCGCCGGCGCTCGGAGGGCGATCGACAGCAGCGCCAGCGGGACGGTGACGTAGAGGACCGCCGTCGGGCGCCGCATGAGCCCGCGAAACGGCCGGTCGATCAGCGCCCGGACGCGGCGCAGGGAGTCGTACACCGCCAGCTGCTCGCGGAGGGGCGCCGAGGCCGTGTAGCCGCCGTCGGCCACAGGGGCGTCGGCGCGCTCGCCAGCGGTCGCCCCGTCGACGCCCTCACCCGTCGACGCCCCGTCGGTCGATTCGCCCTCGGCCGGTTCCGGGTCCGAACCGGGGCGGCCCGAGCGTCCGCGCATCGACTCGGCCAGCGCCCCCGTCTCGCTGCCGCTCGCGACGCCGAGCAGGTCGAGCTTGCCAGCCAGGTAGACCATGAACAGGACGTTCGCCAGCGGGATCATCAGGTAGGCGAGCAGCCGCAGGAAGTTGATCGTCTGGGTGGTCGTCAGCCCGAAGACGAGCAGGATCGTCATCAGGAAGAGGGTCCCGGCGACGAGAACGGTGACGTAGGCCTCGGCGATGGTCGACAGCAGTTCGAGGATGTCCTCCTGGCGGTCGACGGCCTCCTCCTGGTAGCGCTCGTACTGGTCGCGCAGGAACTCGGGGAGGTTCTGTCCGCTCTGGAGGACGCTCGCGAGGTTCTCGCCGAAGGTCTTGAACTGCTCGCTGGGCGTGCGTTTGGAGACGTTGCGGACGGCGGTGATGATGTCGCGGCCGAACAGATCCATCTCGCGGACGGCCACGGAGATCTCGTCGGCGCCGTGGCCGTACACGTCGCGGTTCTCGGCGAGGGTGCGCATCACGCCCGGGGTGGACATGCCGCCCCGGGAGAGGGCGTAGACGAACGCGACCGTCCGGGGTAGCCCCTCGTTGATTCCCCGCCGCCGGACCTCGGCGTGGCTCCGGGGGCTCTCCCAGCGGTACCAGTAGGTGAATCCGGCGACGACGAGCCCCGAGACCGCTCCGCCGGCGGTCAACACGGCGAACACCTGATTCGGCGTCAGTTCCGGTTCCAGCTCCGGCCGGCCGAGCGCGTTCGCCATCGCGTCGGGCAGCGCCTGGACGAACTCGCCGACCGCCGGGAGCACGAGCAGGATACCGCCGAAGACGTAGACGCCGACGATGGCGCCGGCCAGCGCGGCGACGACCGTCACGAGGTACGTCTCGGCGGCGTAGGCGCGGTAGGTCTTGTCGACGTACGCCTCCTTGAGCCGGGTTCGGCGGTCGGGGGCCGCCTCGGGGACGTACCGGCCGAAGTAGCGCCGGGCCGTCCGCGTGAACCAGGTGTCGAGACTGGAGTAGACCGACGACAACGGGATGAGCGCGACCAGCGCCAGTGCGAGGGCCAACGGGGCGAGCCCGAGTACCGAACTCATTGCTGGTCGCCGACCGCCGGGTCGGACCCGTCGTCGACCGACGGTTCGGACCCGTCGTCGACCGCCGGGTCGGTGTCGTCGGCGATCGCCGGATCGGTCCCCTCGTCGACGGTCACGTCGGCCTCGTCGATCATGGCGACGACCTCGTCGGGGTCGGCGTAGTACTTGTTGACCATGGCCGTGAACCGTCGGAAGTCCGTGATGTCGTTGTCCTGCAGGTAGGTGAGAAAGCGCCGACGGTTGCGCAGTTCGCGGAGCAACTCGGCGCGGGTCCAGCCCTGTTCCTCGCGGATCTCGTCGAGGAGTTCGCTGTTGTTGCGGGTGAAGGAGTCGCCGGTGCCGTCCCAGTTGTAGGTGTTCGAGTAGTCGAGTTCGCCGGTCCGCTGGTCGATGCCCTCGATCTCGGCGATGGTCCGGGCGCGCCGGACCCGCTCGCCACCGGATCGGGTCAGGACCTGGACGCTCAACACGTCGAGGCTCTGGACCATCGGCCGCGGGACGTTGATCGGCTCGTTCTCCAGACGGTTGATGACCGTCTGCACCGAGTCGGCGTGCAGCGTCGAGAAGGTGGTGTGGCCGGTGTTCATCGCCTGGAACAGGGTGATCGCCTCCTCGCCGCGGACCTCGCCGACGACGATGTACTCCGGGCGGTGCCGAAGCGACGAGCGCAGCAGGTCGTACATCGTGATGTCGCCGTCGCCCATCCGCTCGCGGGTGACCGACGAGAGCCAGTTCTCGTGATACAGCGACAGTTCACGGGTGTCCTCGATGGTGATCACCTTCGACCGGGGCGGGATGAACATCGAGACGGCGTTCATGGAGGTGGTCTTGCCCGCGGCGGTCCCACCGGCGAAGATGAGGCTCTTGTTGTTCTCGATGCAGAGCCAGAGGAAGGCCAGCATCCGGTCGTCGTAGGTGCCGTAGTTCATCAGGTCGACCGGCGTGAACGGCTCCTCGGCGTACTTCCGGATGGTGAAGGCCGACCCGCGCGGCGTGACCTCCTCGCCGAGCGCGAGTTCGATACGGGAGCCGTCGGGCAGCGTCGTCGAGACGACGGGGTCGGAGACGCTGACGTGACGGCCCGAGCGCTGGGCGAGCTGGATGACGTAGTCGTCGAGTTCGTCGCGCTCGAAGACGACCGTCGACTCCACGTCGGTGTAGTCCTCGTGGTAGACGAACACGGGCAGACCGGCGCCGTCGCACGAGATATCCTCGACGCGCGGGTCGTGCATGACGGGGTCGAGCTTCCCGTAGCCCAGGAACGAGCGATGGAGGTAGTAGAACAGGCGATAGAACGTCTCGGTCGCGACGTCGACGCCGTACTCTTCGAGGCGCTGGCGGAGTTCCTCGCGCAGGGCGTCGGCCGGGTCTTCGCTCACGTCGTCGCGGTACAGCAGGGGGTCGCGGATGTCGTCGAACACTCGGTGCAGCAGGTCCCGTTCGGTCTCGTCCAGCGTCGGCTCGACGACGCGATAGCGGTGTTCGTTCTCCTCGTCGTCGTAGGCGATCGAGACGTAGGCGAAGGGGGCGTTGAGCCAGTAGCGGTCGATCTCGCGACCGCCCGCCGGCGGGTCGTCGGCGACCAGCCGGCCGTGGCGAGCGGGGTCGTAGTTGGGGACGTGGATCCGCGAGCCCGTCAGCGCCCCCGCCGCTCGCGAGAGCCACTGCTGGAAGGCCGCGAGCCGTCCGTCCGCGCTCGGTCCGTTCGTCGCTTCGCGTGACATGAGAAGCCCCCGGAAGGTCGTTACTCGACGTACCCCGGCGAGTCACTTAAACTCGAACCTCCAGAAATCACGGATGAAATTCGAGAGCGAACGGTCTATTCAAACTGTAAACAGATGCCCCTCCTCGGGCACGTCGAACAGGCCGATGCGGGCGCCGGCGTCGAGCCAGGCGTGGCCGTAGGAGAAGGAGGCCAGCGCGTTGACGAGGTCGTCGCTCTCGCGGAAGTGGCGACCGTCTTCGAGGTACGAGCGGGCCATCTCCTCGCACTCGGCGGCGGCGTCGGCCATCGGCGTCCTCTCCGGCGGGGCGACTTCGGCGGCGTCGAGCGCTTCGGCGAGCAGTCCTTCGTATCGGTCGGTCTTCTCTTCGAGGTCGGCGGGCATACTCGGGATCCAGTGTCGGCGCGGGCCTAAGCGTTCGGACGTGACTCTCGGTGTTCGGTACAACGTGCGAGTGTATCAGTTGTTTCTGTTCGACCAGTCGTGAAACGAAGTCGATCGGATGCGACCGCGCTCGACGGCAAGCGACGAAAGCCCTCGCCGCGCTCGCTTTGAAACGGATCGACCTCACGCGACAGCAAGCGACGAAAGCCCTCGCCGCGCTCGCGGTCGCTGACCGGGATATCCGCGCTCTCCGCACCACCCGCGCGGATAGTGCCCGCTCAGGCGACTCAGGGCGCGAGCGCGCCTCGCCCTTTCAATCCGCCAGGGGCCCCAACCGCTCCGCACAGCACCGTAGACAGCCACACACCTCCCCAGCCGATTGCGCTCCGCGCGCCTGCGGCGTGCGGTGCTCATCCCTCGCGCGGCTGTTTCGAGCGGTCCGCCAAGAGGCGGACACGCCCGACAGCACGCGCCACCGCAACCGCCGACCGCTCACTCCATCACCTGTACAGCCAAACCGAACGCCGCAGGCGCGCGGTTTACCGGTCGCGAGCCTCGCGAGCGGAGGCTCGGTAGAGCGTGCTCTCCCGGTGTCTTCACCCCCGTTTTCGACGGGTGGATTCCCGGAGCGAGCCGGAGGCTCGCGAGGAAGTTCGCCCGCGATAAGGTGGTAGTGCTCCGTCTGGGATTTGAACCCAGGTCATCGGCTCGAAAGGCCGAAATGATTGGCCGGACTACACCAACGGAGCCCACGACGCGTCCACGTCGTACTCGGGAAGTTGGACTCGGGGTATAAAAACTCGTCTCTCTCGAACGCGTGTGTGGACTGGTCCCGCACGCCGGGCGCCGTCACCGGTTCGTCGGCTGTCGCGTCGCCCGGTCGCGGTCGAAAACGGACGGCCGTGGATCGATGCCCACCGATCCGGCCGAGGTCGGGAACGGTTCGCGGAGTCGCGTTCGATTCGTGGATTGACGGTCGATTCGCTGAGCGACCGTCGGCGCGGCTACGGTCTCACTCGAAGCGCTCGACGGCTTCGGCGTAGCGGGCCGCGGGCTCGTCCCAGTCGACGACCTCGAAGAAGTTGTCGACGAAGTCGCCGCGGGCGGGGCCGTAGTCGTAGTAGTAGGAGTGCTCCCAGACGTCCAGCGCGAGGATCGGGTGGCCGCCCCAGACCGCGCCCTGGTCGTGCTCGTCGACGACGACGTTGCGCAGGCGCTCGCTGAAGCTGTCGTAGACGAGCAGCGCCCAGCCCGAGGCGTCCGAGGCGGCGGCCTCGAACTCGGCCTTCCACGCCTCGTAGGAGCCGAAGTCAGCCTCGATGCGCTCTCGCAGCTCGCCCTCCGGCTCGGCTCCGCCCTCGGGGCTCATGTTCTGCCAGAACAGCGAGTGCAGGATGTGGCCCGAGGAGTTGTGTGTGACCGAGCGGATGGCCGACGCCGAGCCGGCGGTGTCGCCGTCCTCGCGGTTCTGCGCGAGGGTGTCCTCGGCGGCGTTCCAGCCGTCGACGTAGCCCTGATGGTGGGTGTCGTGGTGCCAGGTGAGCACCTGTTCGCTGACGTGCGGTTCCAGCGCGTCGTAGTCGTACGGCAGCGGGTCGAGTTCGTAGTTCGACATGCGATCGACGGTGAGGACTGTACCGACTTGAGGCTAATCTGAACTCGATTTCCGTTGGATCGTGGACAGTTCTCTGGGTCGGGAAACGCCGGCGGTCGTCGGGGGCGACTCCCGGCACGGCGCGCCGCGACCGGAACGGTTTCGTCGCCGGTGCCGACAGGTGGTGTATCCACAGATGTCTCCGGGAGCCGACCACCCGTCGGTAGCGTTGCACGACGTGGCCGACCTGGCCGACCCCGACTGGACCGACGCGGGCGAGGAACTCAGGCGCGTCCCGAGGGACGTCGCGGCGACCGTCAACGTGGCCGCCCGCGAGCGGATCCGCCACCCAGCCGGGTGCGAGATACGCTTCGTTCCTCGGGGGACGGAGACCGTTCGATTGACGCTCTCGGCGGCCGCGGAGTCGGTCGCCCGCCCGTTCTGGGGGAGTTTCCAGGGCGAGGAGGTACTGGAACTCGGTCCCGAACCGACGACGTTCGAGCTGTCGGTGCCCGAACCGCTGACCGACCTGAGCCCCGACGCCGCCGTCGAGGCCGCGAGCGCGTTCGACCCGTGGGTCTGTCGGGTCCGGTTCGAACCGTGGGCGCCGGTCGCGCTCCACGACGTGACCGGCGAGTGCCGACCGCCCGACCCCGCCGAGACGCCCGACCGCCGGTATCTCGCCTACGGCACTTCGATCACCGAAGGTGCCGCCGCGTCGGCGACCCACCTCAACTACGTCTCGCGGGTGGCCCGTGGTCTCGATCTGGACGCGATAAACCTCGGGATGTCGGGCGCGGCCTACTGCGAGCCGGCGGTCGCCGACTACATCGCCGGCCGCGACGACTGGGACGTGGCGACGCTCGCGCTGTCGGTCAACATGGCGAACCGAGGGTTCACCGTCGAACAGTTCCGCGAGCGGGCGGCGTATCTCGTCGAGACGGTGGCCGCGGCGGACCCGGACCGCCCGGTCGTCTGCGCGACGCTGTTCCCCTACCACGCCGACCTCCGCGAGAGCGGGGACCGCGAGCGAGCGCGGGCCTACCGCGAGGCGCTCGAATCCGTCGTCGAAGGGTGTGACTCGGGGAACGTCTCCGTCGTCGACGGGCGCGGACTGTCCGCCACGGACGGGCTGACGACCGACCTGCTCCACCCCGGCGACGCCGGCATGGAGTCCATCGCCGACGGACTCGCGGCGCGGGTCGGCGACGCGCTCGACGGCTGATCCCGATTCGCGGCCGGTTCGGGACTCCGCTCGGATCGACGTGGGAACTCAACAGGAATCGATCGCCCCGGTCTCGATGGGGTCCCGAGACAGAACGGGTGACCGCCGGAGCAGTCGTCTTGGGTCCCCACTCGTCCCGGGAAGGGCCGTCTGACTCATCCGTGGGGGATGTTCCGGGGTCAGCCTCTCCTGTGTCGTCCCGGTGCTGGCCGCGATCGCGAGCGTTCGATACTGGAGCGCGACGCTCCACTCGGCCTCGCAGGCCAGGCGTTCGGCGTTGAACTCCGCGATCACCGGGCGGGAGAACTCCATGACGACCACGCGGAACTCCGTCCCGTCGGGACCGCGGTAGTCGCCGCGTACGTGGTCTTCCGCCGTCAACGGCACGGGAACGACATCTCCGGTGTCGAGAAGCCGCCAGCCGTCTCCTGCCTCCGGAAGCACTTCTCGGACACTCGGTACCGGTGTCCGCGGTGCAGTTTCGGTGTGAGTGTCGGTGTCGGTGTCAGTCCTCGACGGCGAGTGATCCGAGGCAGTGGGCTCGTCCGAACCCGGGCTCGCCGACCGCTCCGGGTCGCTCCCCTCGAACGAGCATCCGGATAGCCCACCGAGAGCCGCGAGACCGGCAAGGACGGACCGCCGTCGGTACCGACTCATGTAATTTCGTCGACCGGACGTGGTGTATAGGTCTTGTGTCACGGTCTCTCCGCCGTGCGTGTCGCGTCCGTTGGCGGGATCGAACACCGGAGTCGGAGTCACAGAGAGAGCGGCGCGCTTTTGCCGCCGAGACGAGTCCGCTCGCCCATGTACGAAGTCGAGGTCAAGGTCCGCGCGGACCACGAGACCGTCGAGTCGGCGCTCGACGCGGCTGGCGCCGAGTTCGTCGATAGCGTCGTCCAGGAAGACACCTACTACGACGCGCCCCACCGGAACTTCGCGGAGACCGACGAGGCGCTTCGGATCCGCCGCGAGCGCGAACCGGAGGCGGGCGAGGCCAGTGCCGACGAGGCGTTCGAGACGGCGAAGATCACCTACAAGGGACCGCTGCTGGAGGCCGAGTCGAAGTCCCGCGAGGAACACGAGACGACCGTCGCCGACGACGGGGCGGCGAAAGGGATCTTCGACGGGCTGGGCTTCGAACCGGCCGCGACGGTCCGCAAGGAGCGGGCACACTACCGTCTCGACGGCTACACCGTCACGCTCGACCGCGTCGACGGCCTCGGCGAGTTCGTCGAGGTCGAGACCGAGACGGAAGACGACGATATCCAGGCTGCACGAGAGGGCGCCCGTGCCGTCCTCGACGACCTCGGACTCGACCCCACCGAGCAGATCCGCACCTCCTATCTCGGGCTGTTGCTCGACGGAGACGGCGACGACGACGGCGGCGCCGACGGTCACGGTAATGCAGGAGAGTAATTAGATCGGCCGTTCCGGTTTCCGCAAGTTATACGAACGGGGGTATCCAACGCGGAGACAATGACGGACAGAAATATTAGCGTCCAGCCGGCGGCCGGGCGGGCCGTCGAGGACCAGGAAGTCGAGATCGTCGAGCGGAAGGGGCTCGGCCATCCCGACTCGATCTGCGACGGCATCGCCGAGAGCGTCTCCCAGGCGCTGGCCCAGACCTACCTCGACCGCGTCGGGAAGGTGCTCCACTACAACACCGACGAGACGCAACTGGTCGCGGGCAACGCCGCGCCCGCGTTCGGCGGCGGCGAGGTACAGGAACCCATCTATCTGCTCATCGTCGGCCGCGCGACCAAGGAGTACGAGGGGACCAAGATCCCCGCCGAGACCATCGCGCTGGAGGCCGCCCGCGACTACCTCCAGGCGAACTTCCCGCATCTCGACGTGGGCACGGACGTGATCGTCGACGTGCGCCTCGGCGAGGGCAGCGGTGACTTGCAAGAGGTGTTCGGCGAGGAGGGCACGGTTCCGATGGCCAACGACACGAGCTACGGCGTCGGCCACGCCCCGCTCTCGGAGACCGAGGAGATCGTCCTGAACGTCGAGCGCCGGCTCAACGGCGAGTACAGCGACGACAACCCCGCCGTCGGCCAGGACGTCAAGGTGATGGGCAAGCGCGAGGGCGACCACATCGACGTGACCGTCGCCGCGGCCGCCGTCGACGCCCACGTCGACGGCCTCGAGGAGTACCGCGAGACGGTCGCGGGCGTCCGCGAGTTCGTCGGCGAGGTCGCCGGCGAGTACACCGACCGCGAGGTGACGGTCCACGTCAACACCGCCGACGACTACGACGACGGCGCCATCTATCTCACCACGACCGGCACCTCAGCCGAACAGGGCGACGACGGGTCGGTCGGCCGGGGCAACCGCGCCAACGGCCTCATCACGCCCAACCGCCCGATGAGCATGGAGGCCACCAGCGGGAAGAACCCCGTCAACCACATCGGAAAGATATACAACCTGCTCTCGACTGAGATCGCCCGGTCGGTCGTCGCCGAGGTCGACGGCATCCGCCAGCTCCAGATCCGCCTGCTCAGCCAGATCGGGAGCCCCATCGACGAGCCTCACGTCGCCGACGCGACACTCGTCACCGAGGACGGCGTCTCCGTCGCCGACATCGAGGACGAGGTCGCGGCCGCCATCGACGAGGAACTCGCGAACGTGACTTCGATTACCCGTCGCGTCATCGACGGCGAACTCTCGACGTTCTGAGCGGACGCTCCAGCGGCTCGCTTTCCCTCGTTGCCCGCGCTCGCTACGTCGTCACGGGGCGGCCGCCGTACGAAGCCTGTTTATACCAGGGGTCGTCAACGGGTAGCCATGCATCCGCCGGGCGCCGACGTGGTCGTGGTCCGCCACGGCGAGATCGGGACCAAGAGCGAGCACGTCGGCACGAAGATGGAACGTCGGCTCCGCGAGAACCTCGACGCGGTCCTCGCAGACCGGGGCGTCGACGCCGAGATCGAACAGCGACGCTTCCGCCTGTGGCTCCACACCGACGACCCCGAGGGCGCCACCGCCGCGGCCGCAGACACCTTCGGCGTCGTCTCGGCCAGTCCGGCCGTCCGCGTCGACCCGACCATCGAATCCATCCGCGAGGCCCTCGCCGAGGCCGCCCGCCAGGGCTACGACGGCGGAGCCTTCGCCGTCTCGGCCCGCCGCGCGGGCGTGGAGTCCGCCCATCCGTTCTCGAGCACCGACATCGAGCGAGAGGGCGGCAGCGCCGTCTGGAACGCTGCCGAGGCGGCGGGGGTCGACCCCGAGGTCGACCTCGACGACCCCGACACCGAACTGTTCGTCGACTGTCGCGAGGACGACGCCCTGGTCTTTCTGGAGAAGCGAGCGGGGCCGGGCGGGCTCCCGCTGGGCACGCAGGACCCCGTCGTCGCGCTGCTGAGCGGCGGGATCGACTCCCCCGTCGCGGCGTGGGAGCTGATGAAACGCGGTGCGCCCGTGATCCCGCTGTACGTCGACCTGGGCGATTACGGCGGCGTCGACCACCGGGCGCGCGCGGTCTCGACGACCGAGACGCTCGCTCGATACGCCCCGACCCGGGACGTTCGCCTCCGCATCGCACCGGCGGGCGACGCCGTCGCCGATATCGCCGAGGCGGTCGACGTGGGGCGGATGCTCGTCCTTCGCCGGTTCATGTTCCGTGTCGCGGCGGCCGTCGCCGAAGAACGGGGCGCGGTCGGTATCGTCGCCGGCGAGTCCGTCGGCCAGAAGTCGAGTCAGACGACGGCCAACCTCGCGGTCACGAGCGCCGCGGTCGACCTGCCGGTCCACCGACCGCTGTTGACCGTCGACAAGACCGAGATAACGGCGCGAGCCGACGAGATCGGCACGTTCCACGAGTCGACGATCCCGGCCGGCTGCGACCGCCTCGCGCCGGACTACCCCGAGACCCGGGGTCGACTGGGCGCCATCCGGGAGCGAGAGCCCGCGGGTCTGAGCGAGCGGGCGCGGGCGGTCGCGGACCGCCTGGAAGTCGTCGAGGGCGCACGGGACGGAGTCGGGGACCGAGACCCCGCGGAAGGCGAAACCGCTTAGGGGCGCCCGCGTCTCCAGGTCACCATGACGCGGGTGTGCCTGGTCGGCGCCGACGACGTGAACCTCCGCTACGAGTTGCTCTCCCGCGAGACGGCTCGCGACGCCCTGGCCACCTACGACCTGCGGGAACCGTTCGAGAACACGGTCGGCCTGGCGACCGTGAGTCTCGGCGCCGCGGTCGCGCTACTGAACGATCTGAACTGGTATCTCGTCCGGTTCGTCGACGAGGCGATGGTGCTCGAACCGAGCGTCAGCGAGACCGAGTGGCTCTCCCGGGACCTCGCCACCGCGGTCCGCGACGACACCGTCGAACCCGACGAGATCGACCGGTTCTGCAAGATCTACGGTCTCGAACCAGCGAATGTCGACGACTCCGACGGTGGTAAGCCCGACGGTGACGACTTCGACGGCGATGGGCCCGACGGAACCGAACGCGGCGGTGTAGCGGAGGGTGACGACCGCACCGACTCCACCGGACCGGGACGCCTCGTCGAACCGATGTACGTCACGCGGACGGGCGGATCCGTCCCCGACTACGACCTCCGGGACGTCGAGGAGACGGTCGTCGAACGCGTGACGAAGTCGGAGTTCGAGGGCTGAAACGGGCGCGCTCGGCCACCGGCGAACGACCGGACCGTGCCGCCAGCAGATTTATGCGACAGCCTGTCACACACCGCTAGTGTGTCACGCACCCGATCGGTCGCCGTCGTCGCGCTCGTGCTCGCGGTCGCGAGCGTCCTCTCGGGACCGGTCGGTGGCGTTCGAGCGACTACCGATCTCGGGGGCGAAGCGGGCTGGGCGGGCGGATCGGGGATCGCGGCTCCGGCGGCGAACAACGGGACCGGGTCGGCGGTCGTCCAGACCGTGACCTATCGGCAGGTACCGAACGCGTCGGGGACGATCCTGGCGACACAGCGCTACAGTGTCGGTAAGAACGTCTCGGCGCTAGTCGTCTACAACTACACCCGTGGGCGGGTGGTCGAAGCGACCGGATTCGCGGCCCGGGCGAACGGGCGGTGGACCTGGGACGGGAACACGACCGAGCCGTCGGTGACGCTCCGGGTCGCGGTCAATCGGTCGAGTCGGCGATTCGGCGGCCTCCGCTGGGTCGACACCGGCGACTGGGCGCTCGCGAACCCGCGGACAGACTTCGCCTACCGCGACGCAGTCCTCGACCGCTGGGTCTACTCCTGGCAGGCGAACGCCCGGATCGACCGGCGGACGCGCGTCGGACCCGACCAGCGCGGGTTCGCCGGGCCGTCGATCGTCTACCTCGGCGGGTTCGAGGCGTCGACGACCAACGCGACCGCCCAGCGGATCAGGCTCGTCCGCCCGACGGCCGCCGAGCTAGCGGACGACCCAGAGCGCGTCCTTCGCGTGCTGTCGGTCGCTTCGGACCAGCTCCGCGTCGGCGCCCGCGACTCGGTGGTCACCGCCTTCGCGGGGCCGCGGCCGCTGCGCCACGGCGGGGCCGCCGCGCTCGGGGACGGCGATCATCAGGACTTCTGGGTGTCGGCCGGCTCCGACGCGGGCACGCCGCCCAACACCTGGATCCACGAGTACGTTCACACTCGCCAGTCGTTCGTCCTCGGCGGCGAGATGGCCTGGTTCCGAGAGGCGAGCGCGAGCTACTACGCCGCCGTCGTCTCGGTGCGAGTCCCACCGAATCGCCCCAGTGAGTTCGAACGGCTTCGAGCGACGCTCGGGAACGAACGCGGCGCGAACGCGACGCTCACCGACCGCTCGTCGTGGTCGAACACGTACGTCCCGTACGCGAAAGGCGGGCGCGTCCTCGCCGCGCTCGACGGTCGGATCCGGAACGCGACCGACGGCAATCGGACCCTCCAGCGCGTGTTCCGCCGGCTGAACGAGCACGACGGGCTGATAACCTACGACGTCTTCGCGTCGGTCCTCGCGAACGTCAGCGGCGAGTCCCACCGCGAGTGGCTCGACGACCACGTCCGCGGCGGCGCACCGGTCTCGCCACCGCGGTCGCCCTACGCCTACACCGCCCCCGGCGGCGATTTCGACGCCGACGGCGACGGGTTGACCGCCGCCGCCGAACGCGCGAACGGCACCCACCCATTCACCGCGGACACCGACGCCGACGGCGTCGACGACGGCACGGAACTGCGCTACGGGACCGACCCGACCGATCCCTACTCGACCCCGGTCGTCGAGGACGACACCGAGAACGGCACGGTCGTGAACGCGACTACCCCGGCATCGGGCGACGACGGCGGTCGGGCGGCGTCGTAGCGCCGCGTCGGTGGGAGTTCGCACCGGGTTCTCTGGGGGACGGTGACAGGTCGGAACGGCGCTTTCAAGGTGCAGTCGGCCCGCTCTACGAGTATGACCACAGTCGCCCTCTTCGTCCGGCCGGCCGAGCCCGGGACCGTCCTCGAACATCTCGTCGACGCCGATGCAGTGACCGCCGAGGAGGCGGCCGACCTCTACGCGGCGATGGCCCGAGACGTGGCCGTCGCCGTCCGCGCCAGCGGGGCCGAACTGCTCGTCAACTACCTCCCAGTGAACGCCGACGACCCGACCGAACCCGCGACGGACGAGGCGGCGCGCGACGCCGTACGCTCGCTGCTCGCGCCCGCGCTCGACGACCCCGACGCGCCCCGCTACGAGGTGCAGGTCGGTTCGTCGCTGTCGGCCCGCGTCGGCAACACGATCACTCACCTGCTCGACCGCGAAGGCGTCCAGAGCGCCGCCGTCGCGCGGCCCGCGGCCGCGATGCTCCAGCGCCGCATCGTCGACAGCGCCGCGATGAAGCTCCGCGGCGCCGAGGTCGTCCTCGGCCCTGCGACCGACGGCCGGGTCTCCTACGCCGCGTTCACCGAACCGATCGATTTCGAGAACGCCTTCGCCCAGCCGGCCGTCGAGACGCTGACCGACCGCGGCCGCGACGCCGGCCTCGACGTGGACTTCCTGGAGCTGCTCCCCGTCGCCGAGACACCGGGCGGGTTCGCGACGCTGGTGTCGCAGATCCGGGCGCGCCGCCGCGCCGACCTGTGGGTGCCGTCCCGCACCGCAGCGGTCGTCGAGGACCTCGGCCTGATCGCGTCGGTCGACGACGGCGGCCTGGCCGTGGGTCGGGACTGAGCGGCGACGCGGGGCGTCCCGCGGAACCGACCGACAACCCTTAGGTCCGAGGGGCGAAACTCCGGAGTGCGGTGGGATAGCGAAGTGGCCTAACGCGACTGCCTTGAGAGCAGTTGTCCTCACGGACTCCGGGGTTCGAATCCCCGTCCCACCGTTTTCTGGCGACCGTCCCCAGAGAGCACCGCGTGCGCTCACCGCCACGTCGAAGTTCCCGAAAGCACTTATCGGATCGAGACGGCGGTCGTGTGTGGCGTCTATCACGTCGAGGCGGAACGTCCTCAGAGCGGGGGCCGGCGTCGCGCTCTGCGGGACGGTCGGATACCTGGTCGGAGGTCGAGGGGGAGCGGACGACGGGTCCGAACTCGGGACGGACCGCTCGCCGAGACCGCTGTCGGTCTCCGGCCAGTGGCGCCAGTACCGCGCCGACGCGGCGAACACGCTCGCGAAGCCCGATGCCACGGTCCTGCCCGACTCCGGCTCGGTCTACTGGCGGCTGCCGGCCGCGAGCGCACCGGTGTTCGACGGCGACACGATGTTCCTCGAACGGGCGAACGGGTCCGCGAGCGTCACGATCGCGGCCCATTCGAGAGCGACCGGCGACTCGATCTGGGAGGGGCCTGACCGAACCGGAACGAATCGCTCGCCGGCGGTCGGACAGTACGTCTTCAGTAACAGTGGTGAGCTGACTGGATTCGACGCAGGGGACGGGACCGTCCGCTGGCAGGAGGAGACGGACGCCCACGTCGGCTGGGCGCCGGTCGTCGACGACGACCGGCTGTATCTCGCCGGACGACGCTACGACGGGACACCGGCGATGGTCGTCGCGGTCGACGGCGAGACCGGCGAGACGGTCTGGGAGGTGGCGTTCCGGGAGCCCGAGGCCGATATCGAATCGGGACTCGCGGTCGGCGACGCGCACGTCTTCGCGGCCACGACGGACGGCCGGGTGGTCGCCCTGGCGAAGTCCGACGGGGAGCGACGCTGGGTCTCGGACGCGGTGGAGTCGGTTCGCGTGCCGACGACGGTCGGTGACGGCTCGGTGTTCGTCGCCGACGAATCGGGCGTCGTCAGCGCGCTCTCGGCGGCGGACGGGGTCGTGCGGTGGCGGCGATCCGTCGCCCCGCCGTCGGGCGGCTTCGCCTACGGGGAGCGGACGCTGTACTACGCGGCGACCGACGGCGTGTACGCGCTCGACGCCGGCGACGGACGACAGCGGTGGCTGAACGACCAGTCCGACCCGCTGGCCCCTGCCGTCGGTTCGGACGCGATCTACGTCGCGACCGGATTCGACGACCGCTCGCTGCACGCCGTCGACAGGACGACCGGAGACTGGCTCTGGTCGCATACCTTCCCTCGGATTTGGGAGGGCGACGTACCTCGAGGTGGTGCGCGGTACCCGCCCGTCGTGCTCGACGGTGGACTGTTCGTCACCGCGGACGACGGACTGTACGCGTTCGGACCCGCCGGCTGAACGGTTCACCGCGAGTGAGGGCTACTCCTCGCTCTCCTGTAACTCGCGGATCGCGTCCTCCTGTTCCTTCCGGGCGATGCCACCGCTCTCGGCGTGCTGGCCGGTGTACTGCGAGTCGGGGATGGCCGACCAGACGGAGCCGCCGTCGGTGTCGGTGGTTCGTGCGAACCAGACCGCGCAGACGACGAGGTACGCGAACACGGAGAGGGCGAGGCTCGACATGTAGGCGTTCTCGGCCAGTCCGAGCGTCTCGACGGTGATGTCGAGGAGGGCAGCGGTACCGGTGACGAACGCGCCGCCGAGCAGGAAGAACACGAACAGGATGCGAACCCAGCGGGGGACCGAGAGGTCGACCGTTCGCGACATGCGCGCCGTTTCGTGACCGCGGGAGAAATGTCTTTTGACGGACCGATCGACGTCATTCGGTCCGTGTGCCAGTTGAGTAGTGGTTTCGGGTGAACGAGTCGCGGAACGAAGTCGAGAGAAAATAACCGCAGTCGACGGCAAGCGACGAAAGCCCTCGCCGCGCTCGCGGTCGCTGACCGGGATATCCGCGCTCTCGGCACCGCCTGCTCACGGCAAAGCCGTTCGCTTCGAGGCGCTGCGCGCCTCCCAGCGCGCGGATAGAGCCCGCTCAGGCGACTCCCGACGCGAGCGCGCCTCGCCCTTTCAGTCCGCCAGGAGAGCAAGCTCTCCTGGGCCCTGACTCGCTTCGCTCGTCAGGACACCAGGGACCGCACGGCACTGCGACCGCCCCGCACAGCATCGCAGGCGGCCACACTCCTCCCCAACCGATTCACTCCGTCACTCCGTTCCTCCGCTCATCCCTCGCGCGACTGTTTCGAGCGGCCCGCCACGAGGCGGGCACGCTCGCGGGTCACTTCGTTCCCCGCTCGCATCGAGGTCTCCCTGCGGTCGACCTCGCACCGCTCGACAGCACGCGCCACCCGCTCCCCTAAGTTCCTGTCCTGAACTGAGCACCTCGGGACGATCCGGAAACCAACGCCTGGTCGACCGACTCACACTCGTCGATAGTCACCCAGGCGTGTGCCGTCGAGGAGGTACGCCTCGCCGTCGACCAGCCCGTCGGGAAGGAACGGGGCGAGAAAGTCCTGGCCGTCGACGTTGACCCAGGTGCCACCCGAGAGGTCGTTGAATCCCGGACAGACGACGAGTTCGCCGCCGGCGTCGAGGTCGGCGTCGTGGAACTCGCGGAAGGGCGCCGGGTCGAGACCGCCGCGGAGCCACACCCGCTCGACGCGGGCGCCGCCGACCTCGTCTTCGAGGCGGACGACCGGGTGCTCGTGGGCGACGCAGACGATATCGGCGCCGAGCACGTCCGGGCTCGGCCAGGTGTGACCGTGGGCGAACCCGACCTCGCCGAGACGGACGCCGTGGCCGGGCGTGATCTCGACGGGCTGGTCGACCCGTTCGAGGACCGACTCGGTGTCGCCGTCGTGGTTACCCTTGACGAGCGTCACCGACAGATCGGCTGGGAGTGCGTCGAACAGCGCCAGAACCTCCTCGCGTTCCTCGCGGCCGGGGTCGCCGATGGCGTGGCCCAGGTCGCCGAGGAAGACGAGGCGGTCCGGTCGCTCCCGGTCGACGAGCGCACACAGCGACTCGCGGCGGTCGGGCGCGTGGTCGGGGAGTTCGACGCCGTCCCGGCGCAGGCCGGCCTCGATGCCGGCGTGGAAGTCCGCGATCACGAGCGCGCGCTCGTTACCGCAGGTCGCGACCGCCGCGGGCTCGTCGGGAATCGGTTCGACGCCCATCAGATCGGCTTGTACACGTCGTCCTCGGGCTCGTAGCAGCGACCGCCCATCAGCGCGTCCTGGATGGCCTCGCGCACTGCCTCGTCTGCGGCGCCGGTCCGATCGGTCACCGCCTCGACGATCTCGTCGGCGTGCGCGCCGTCGCCGTCGTCGTGCTCGGCCATCGCGTCCATCACAGCGTCCTCGATGTCCACGTCTTCGGCCGGTTCGGCGTCGTCGGCCGGTTCGGCGTCGGCCGCAGATTCCGGTTCGGACGCGGTTGAGCCGGCGTCCGCTCCCGTGTCGGCCGGTTGCTCGGCCGTTTCCGCTTCGGCTTCGGCCAGTTCCTCGGGGTCGGGCGTCTCGATGTCCGCCTCGCCCGGCTCGTCGACCTCGTTGCCGCTCGTGAAGCCGGTCCCGTACTCCGCCTCGATCTCCTCGCGCTCCTCGTCGTCGAGCTCGAACTCTCCGGGGTCGAAGTCGTCGAGGTCGTCCGCGCCCGCGGCGTCCGCCCCCGCGTCGGGCGAATCGGCGCCGGCGTCGGGAGCGCCCGTCTCGGCACCGCTGCCGGCGGCGGTCGCGGTGGGTTCGGCGTCGACGCCCGACGACTCCGCGGGTTCGGGTTCGGATTCAACCGACTCCGCGGGTTCGGACTGGCTCGTCTCCGCGGCCTCCGCCGACGCGGACTCGACCGGCTCGGTGTCGCCTTCGGGCGCAGTCGGGGTGCTCGTGTCGGCGGTCACGGACTCGTCGCGTTCGGGCCCGGACGTATCGGTCTCGGCGGTCGAAGTCGTGGTGTCGGTATCGACGGAGTCGGCGTCGGAATCCGATTCACCGGTGCCGGCCGCGGCGGTCGCGGTGTCGTCGCTCGCGGTCGTCGGCTCGTCGGTCCCCCCGAGGTCGGTAGTCCCACCGCCGACGCTCGCGGTCACGTCGAGGGTAGCCAGTGTCGCCGGGTCGACGCCGCCGGGAGCGTCCGGCGAGGCGGCGTGGGGGTCGACCTCCTCGCGCTCGCCCGCGACGACCTCCAGGGCCTGGACGGCCGTGTCGCGCACCGCGTCGAGATACGACGCCGTCGTGCCGTAGTGGTCGATCGCGAGCGGGATGCCCGCGGACAGTCCGGTATCGACGCCCTCGGCCTCCAGTGCGGCGCGGAGTTCGTCGCCCCGTTCCTCCCGGGCGAGAGCGCCGGCCATCGTCCGCACGCGGTCGAGCGTCTGCCGGGCGGTGCCGACCGTCCAGCGGTCCCGTGTCTCGGCGTCGACCTCGTTGACGTTCTCCGGCCGGATCGACGTGTAGGTCACGTCCGAGTCGTCGGGCTGGAAGGTGCGGGCCTTCCCGGTGACGGCGACGAACATCGGCGCCTGGGCCTGGTCGAAGAAGGCCTGGGCCTCGGGCTGGTACTGGCCGGCGTAGACGACGAACGCGCCCGTCGGGTCGACGATCCGTGCGCGGAGCACCTCCTCGCTGGCGTCCTCGACCTCGGTGAGGACGCCGACGACGAACAGCCGGTTGACGCGGCCGCCCGTCGGCGAGACGACGTAGTTCGGGGCGCGCTCCTCGTCGCTCTCCGAGTAGGAGAAGTCGGCGTCGTCGAACTCCGCGGCGAACAGGCGATAGGCGACCTCGCGTCGCCCCGCGCCGCCCTGGTCTTCCGATCCGCTCATCCGCGAACCTCCGTCAGCAGGTCGCCGGCGCGACTCGCGGGGTCGTCGTCGGTCTCGTCGAACGAGCGGGCGTTCAGATTGGCGCCGTACTCGTCGACCGACAGCGACCCGCGGACGCGGAACTCCCGGCCGACGAGCGTCTCGCGGATGTCGTCGGCGACGGCCTCCTGGTCCATCTCCTCGCGGGCGTGGGCCTTCGCGTCCTCGATGTCACCGCCGTAGATCGCCTCGGTGAGTTCGTCGTCGAGGATCGCGGTCACGGTGCCGGTGCCGTCGTCGAGGATGGCCTTGATCCGCAGGTCGTCGACGCCGTCGACGGCACCGTGGGTCCGACACTGCCCGTTCTGCACGACGCGACCGCACTCTGGACAGCGCTCGATGAGCCCGGACCCGTCACGCACCGCGATGACGTTGCCGACCAGCTCTGCGTCGAACAGGCCGCCCGATTCGATGGCGTCACGGATCGCGAGCCTGGGGGCCTCGTCGGTCGCCTCGACCGTGCGGTCGAGTTCGGTGACGGTCGTGAACTCCGAGACGTTGATCGAGGGCGCGCCGCGGAACTCGCGAACGAACGCGTCTTCCAGGCGGATCGAGGCGCCCTCGGTGATCGCCTCGTGGGGCTCCCAGTCGGTGAAGGGCAGCCGCGTGGTCTCGTCGGCGAGGATGCCGCTGAGGATATCGGTCTCGCCGTCGCGGCCGTCGATTGTCTTCGTCTCGACCTCCAGAGCGGTGACCTCGACGTTGCGACCGCGGTCGCCAACTTCGAGCTCTGCGAGACCGGAATCACCGCCGACCGGGAAGTCGACCGCGAGGTCCTCGTCGGCGAGGCCGATGGTCGTGCTCTCGCCGAGGTTGAGTTCCGGTTCGCCCTCCCACTCGCGGATGCCCGCGTTGCCGGCGGTGATGGTCTGGCCGGCCTGGAGACCGAAGTCGTCCCAGGCGGTGTAGGAGATCTTGCCGGTCTCGTCGGCGATCTCGCCCTCGAAGATGACGTTGTCGCTGCCCTGATATCGGATCGAGCGCTTGCCGACGGTGAGGACAGTCCCGGTGACGGTCACGTTCGAGTCGCCGGTGGTAATCTCGGCGATGGACTTCGTCGTGGGGCCGCCCCCGCCGCCGGAGTCGTCACCGTACTTGCGGCGGAGGCTGTCTTTGGCCTCCTCGACGGGGACGCTGTACTCCACGAGGTTCTCCAGGTCCGATTTGACCTCCTCTTTGTCGACGCCGAGGTCGGAGGCGAGCTCCTCGGCATGGTCGTCTAAGCTCATCACCGGACCTTCGGCTGGCCTCGGTAAAAATCGTTCCCGTCGGGTGACCGACGGCGCGAGCCCCGCCGTGGCGGCGTCCGGGGCTCACGCCCCTGCGGAGCTATCACCGCGGCTGACGTTCGAGGTAGCTATTTATCCGTCGACGGCCCAGTCCGGAGTATGCGACCTCCGACCTTCCGGGGGAAGCCGTCGGAGTCACACGTGCTCTGGCGGCGGTCGGGGGCGGGTGCGAAGGGGCCCAAGCGGTTCGACGAGGCACACCTCCGCGCGTGGTGTTCGACCAGGGGCGTCGACTTCGAGACCGACGAGCGCGTCGACCACGAGCGCTCGGACCGACCGCGCCGGCAGTACCGCTGTGTCTTCGCGTGGGCCGACACCGAGAGCGAGTCGTTCGACATGGGCGACGACGAGTGGGAGATCGCAACCCAGGAGACGCCGCGCACTTTCTGGAGATCGACGAGACCGGCGAAGCGAGACTGAAGAGCTGGACCGACGAGTACGTCTTCGACCTCGAAGCGCTGTGGACCGACGGCGACGCGGTCGCGTTCCGCGCCGCCGGCGTCGACGGCGCCAAGCGCCTCGACGCGCGGAAGCTGACCGAACGACCGGAGTGAGCGCCGGGCGACGGGGAGCGCGAGCGACGGCTGCCATCGAACGGAGTGCGGGTAACACCGAAAGCGGTTTTCCGGCGAGGGCGTAGCTACCGGGTATGTACGTCGTCGTCAACGCGGCCATGAGCGCCGACGGGAAGCTGTCGACCCGCGAGCGCGAACAGGTGGAGATCAGCGGCCCCGCCGACTTCGACCGCGTCGACGCTTTGCGCGCCGAGAGCGACGCCGTCATGGTCGGCGTCGGCACCGTCCTCGCGGACGACCCCTCGCTGACCGTCGACGACGACGCCCGCCGCGAACGCCGTCGCGACGCCGGCAAGCCCGAGAACCCCGCCCGTATCGTCGCCGACTCTCGGGTCCGCACCCCTCACGACGCTCGCGTCCTCGACGACCGCGCCGACACCTACCTCCTGACGAGCGAGGCCGCCCCGCAGGACTTCGTCGCCGAGATCTCCGAGGCCGGCGCGGAGGTCGTCTCGGCCGGCGAGCAGCAGGTCGACCTCCCCGAGGCGCTCGCACAGCTCGAAGACCACGGCATCGAGCGCCTGATGGTCGAGGGCGGCGGCGAACTCATCTTCTCGCTGTTCGCCGCCGACATGGTCGACGAGCTCTCGACGTTCGTCGGCCCCGCCGTCATCGGCGGCTGGAAGGCGCCCACGCTGGCCGACGGCGACGGCTTCGTCGGGGAGTTCCCGGAGCTGTCGCTGCGGGACGTGGAACGCGTCGACGACGGCGTCCTGATCCGCTGGGACGTCCCCTGAGCGGCCCGCACGACACCGTCGTTCGTCACGAACGCGAGAAACGACGATTCAGTGGCTGTGGCCGGTTAGTTCCGCGAACGAGTTGCCGAACCGCTTCTCGAACAGGTCCAGAGTGAGCGTCTCGGCCTCGGCGATCTCGTCGCTGACCTCGCCTTCGCTGTGGTGAGTGGCGCTGTGGATGCGCTGGGCGAGGCCGAACATGGCGATGTCGCCGACGACCTCGGGCGGCGCCTCGTCGCCCTCGGCGAGCATCTCGATCAGCGCAGCGGGGACTTCGAGTTCGTCCGTGTCCTCGTCGGATTCGAGCGTGAGCGTGACCGTCTCGGATTCTGCCATGGCACTCGTAGGGAGAGCCGCCATATGGGTCTGGTGGAAGCGTGCGCTGCGGGCGAAACACGCCAAGAGAGAGACCGACCCGTCAGTCGTCGGCTTCGGCGGCCGCCTCGGTCTCCCCGGCAGTCGGAACCTCGCGTTCGAGGTAGTCGTCGGCGTCGATCGCGGCCTTGCAGCCCATGCCGCCGGCGGTGATCGCCTGCTGGTAGTGGTGGTCGACCACGTCGCCCGCGGCGAACAGCCCCTCGACGCCGGTCGCGGTCTGGTCTCCGCCCTCGCCGCCGCCGCGGCTACCCCGCGTGTTCACGTAGCCCTCGTCGTCGAGTTCGACGCCTGTGTCTTCGAGGTAGTCCGTGTTCGGCGTGTGGCCGATGGCGACGAAGACGGCGCCCACGTCGAAGTCGAAGGTCTCGGTCTCGGAGTCGTCGAGCTTCTCCGAGGGGTGGCCCGACTCGTTTTCCGCGAGGGTGACGTGGTCGACGCCCGCCTCCTGGGAACCGTGGACTTCCAGCAGTTCGGTGTTTCGCATGATCTCCACGTCGCCGTCGTCGACTTTGTCCATCAGGCGGTCGACCCAGTAGTCCTCGGCGCGGAACTCCTCCCGGCGGTGGACCAGGTAGACGGTGTCGGCGAAGCGAGTCAGGAAGTCGGCCTCCTCGAAGGCGGCGTCGCCGCCGCCGACGACGACCATGTCCTCGCCACGGAAGAAGGCGCCGTCGCAGGTCGCACACGTCGAGACGCCGAAGCCCATCAGGTCGTCCTCGCCGGGGATCCCCAGCGTGCGGGCGCTCGCACCGCTGGCGGCGATGACCGCGTCGGCGGTGTAGGTGTCGCCGGTGTTGAGTTCGACTTCGAAGGGTCGGCCCTCGTCGTCGACGTCGGTGACGATCCCGTGGGTGATCTCGGCACCGAACTGCTTGGCCTGGGCCTTCATGTCGTTGACTAGCTCCGTGCCGCCGACGCCCTCGGGGAAACCGGGATAGTTCTCGACGTCGGTCGTCAGCGTGAGCTGTCCGCCGGGCTCGTCGCCCTCCAGCACGAGCGGGTCGAGGTTCGACCGCGCCGCGTAGATGGCGGCCGTCAGCCCCGCGATACCAGATCCCGCGATGATAAGCCGTCGGTGGTCGGCCGTCTCTGAACTCATTGCTCACCGGTAACGGAGGATAGCCTATGTAAATTGCGCTCGTCTGCCGGTGCCCCAGACATCCGAACGCCCCCGAATTACCTCGATACCGCCATCTCACCGACCAATCCGGCTACACAGCCGCTCGGTACAGGTGAGAGAGATAGCAATCCGCCGTGGCGCGCGCTGTCGCGAGTCTCGTCTTTCTCGTGAGCGCAGCGAACGAGGGTTAGCGAGAGCTTCGATCTCGCCAGACGCGCCAGCACCGTGCGAGGGATGAGCGAACGGAGTGAGCGAATCGGCTGGGGAGGCTCGTGGCCGTCTGCGGTGCTGCGCGCGGCGGTCATGGTGCTGTGCGGTCCCGGCGTCCTCGTGAGCGGAGCGAACGAGGGCTCAGGGGAGCTTGCTCTCCTGGTGGACTGAACGGGCGAGGTGCGCTCGCGTGCAGTTCAGTCGTCTGCGGCGGCACTATTCGAGCGGAGCGAGAATATCCGCCGCAGCGACCGCGAGTGCGCCGAGGGCGCCCATCGCCTGCTGTCCCCGGTGAGTGCGGTCGCTGTCGCTCGACTTCGTTTCGCTCCAGTACAACCGGAACCAACCGATAAGTGAGCAGATCGAACTCACCGCTGTGAATCGCGGAGGACGAGCGGGCCGATAGCCAGCGTTCGCTTGGCGACGACGGCGATCCGGGCGATGTAGGCGACGAGCAACAGGAAGGGGACGAGCGAGACGGTGAACCCGGCGCCGACGACCCAGAGGACGTTGTCGACGCCCAGCGTCGTCCCGGGGATGGGGCCGGATCCGGCGAACGCGAGCAGCGAGCCGGTGACGACCAGCGCGGGGACCGACGCGTAGAGGATGTACTGCGAGAGATCGACGAGCGCCCACTGGAAATAGAGCGTCTTGATGTGCTCGCGGGCGGGGCCGAACATCGACAGCGTCGTCCGCAGGTCGGTGAGCCGCCCGTCGATCTCGTCGTCGATGGCCGCTTCGTGCTCGGAGCCGATGCGCTCGACCTGGAAGATCTTCCAGGCGTAGTTGAAGTTCAGCGCGGCGAACAGCACGTCGAAGGTGCCGAAAGCGGCGCCGTCGAGCTGGTCGCGGACGGCGTCGGCGTTGCCGGTGACGCTGTCGGTGAACTCGTCGACCTCGGTGCGCAGGTCGTCGTCGTCGCTGCCGGAGACGGCCTCGCGGAGCGCCTTCGCCTGGCGCTGGACCGCGTTCACGTGCTCGCGCAGGAACGCCGACGGGTCGACCGGCACCGGCTCGTCGTACATGTCGCCGACGTACTCGCGGAAGTCCATCGTGTTGCTCATGCGCTGGTGCTGGTCACCCAGCGGCCCGTTCTCCTGGGAGATGACGAGCTGGCTGATCGTCACGACCAGGGTCGTCCCGGTGATGATGGCACCCAGCATCGTCGAGAACAGCGCACCCTTCGTGTCGCCGCCCTGGAGCGTCGCGACGAAGCCGTCGACGATACTCCCGACGCCCACGAAGGTGGCGAAGACGACGACCGCGAGCACGCCGGTGATGTGGAGGCGATTGGCCTTCAGCAACAGCCACAGCGCGAGGCGGCTCTCGTCGGCGCGCTCGCGCATCGTGTCCGCCGTCGATATCTCGGTGTCCGCCGACGCGTCGATCTCGGTGTCGGACTCGCGGGGGTCGGTGTCGGCGTCGCCGGAGTCCGTGTCGGAGTCGTCGCTCGTCGAGTCCGCCTCGCCGCTCATGACCGGTCGACCGGACGCTTGAAGACGAGAAGCTTCGTCCCACCGCCGACGTAGTCGATCGTGTCGACGAACTCCCAGCCCTCCGCTCCGAGGTCGTTCAGCTGACGCTTCGGGTCGGTGGCTTCCTTCTTCGTCTCGCCTCTCGGTGGGTCGAGGGTCTCGTACTCCCAGGCGTCCGGGTCGTCGGTCATACCGGCCCATGGAAGGGGCAAGGCAAAAGCCCCGGCCCTGCAGTCGCTCGTCGCTGGCGGCCGGCGATCGTCGCGTTGGCGACCCGGCTCACCCGTCGCGGTTCCACTCCACCTCGGTCACGTCGTCGGTCTCCCGGAGGATGAACGGGCCGATCGAGAGGGTGTGCTGGGTCACCGTCGCGATCCGCATGACGTACGCCAGCAGGATGAGGAACGGGACGACCGCGACGGTGGCCGCGAGCGCCATGACCAGCGCCAGGGTCTCGATGCCGAAGACGGTCACGCTGTAGGTGGCGTCGTTGAAGAAGATGATCATGACCGCCGAGACCAGCAACGCCGGGATCGCGGCGGCGAGGATCTGCCGCGAGAGGTTGATCAGCTCCCACTGGAAGTACAGCGTCTTGAAGTGCTCGCGGGCGGGGCCGAACAGCCGCAACACCTCGATCAGCCGTTCGAGCGCCTCGGTGCCCTCCTCGTCCAGATCCTCCCCGTACTGCTCGTGGATGCGCCGGGCGGTGAAGATCTTCCAGGAGTAGTTGAAGTTCAGCGCCGAGGAGATGACGTCGAACTCGCCGAATCGGGCGTCGTCCAGGCCCGAGGCGACGCTATCGGCGTTGCCAACGAGGCTGTCGGTGAGGTCGGCGATCTCCGCCTGCAGGTCGCCGTCGCCCGCGTCGGAGACCGCCTCGCGGAGGTCCTCGGCGCGCTCGCCCGACACCTGCACGAGCGCCCGGAGGAACTGCGCGGGCCGGGAGGGGCTGACCGCCGCTTCGATGACGTCGGCCACGTCTTCGCGGAACTCCATGGCGCCCTCCATGCGCTCGCGCTGGTCCTTGACGGCGCCCAGTTCCTGGGAGAGGACGAGCTGGTTGAGCGTCAACACGAGCGTGACGCCGGTGATCGTGGCGGTGAGAAAGCCCTGGAACAGCGTGTCGACGGAGTCGCTCGTGCGGATAGCGTTCTCCGTCGTCGGATAGAGATACCCCGCGCCGACGAGCACGCAGAAGACGGCGGCGACGAGGATACCCGTGACGAGCCAGCGGTCGGCCTCGAGGAGGACCCACAGTTTCAGCCGGCTCTGGTCGGCTCGCTCGCGCAACCGGTCGCTCGGGGCGTCTCCGCTCCCGGACATGGAACCCGGTACTCGTCCGGGTCGGGAAAAGACATCGGTCACCGGGCCCGGATCGACGGTGGCGGGCCGACACGGAGCAGCCGCGTCCGAACCGCCCTCTAGGCGTGTTCGAGCCGGTAGGGCCAGTAGTCGGCCTCGCGCAGTCCCGCCCCGACGGCCTTGTGGAAGTCGGGGAAGTCCTCGAACTCCGCCTGGTCGACGTGTTCGAAGATCTCCGAGACACTGACGACGGTCTCGTAGTCGATGCGGATCGGCTCGTCGCCGTGTTCCGAGACGAACTCGGATTGGGAGAGCGGGAAGTCCTCGCCCTCGTCGATCTTCTTGGCGAGCACCGCCTGCCCGTACTTGCGGCGCCCCTCGCTGCCCTCGTTCCCGTCGGGATCGTGCGGCCAGTCCATACCCGACACTGTGGCCGAATCGGGCAAAAGGATTTCTCTCTCCGGGCGACGGTCCGTCCCGTCCTGGGACAGACCTTTGCCCCTCCGCGGCGACGCCACTGCCATGCCAGGCGCACGCATCGCCGTCGGCGACCGCGTCACGCTCCGGACCGTCGAGACAGAGGACGTGCCGTTTCTCCAGCGGGCCGGCGCGAACCCCGAGATCCGCTATCCCCTCGGAAACCCACTCCGCACTCGCGCGGACTTCGACCTCGACGAAGACGACGACACCGACCGCTTCCTCGTCTGTCTCGACGACGAGAGCGGCCCGGGCGGCGCGGACGGTGACGACCTACGACGGATCGGCGAGGTGACGGCCGACAACGTGGGCTATCGGCGCCCGGAACTGGGCTACTGGCTGGTCCCGGAAGTCCACCGCCAGGGCTACGGGAGGGAAGCCGTCGGACTGGTCGTCGACCACTGCTTTCGGTCCTACGACCGGCCCGCCGTGGGCGCGGGCGCCTTCGAGCACAACGACGCTTCACGGGCCCTGCTGGAGTCGCTCGGGTTCGTCGAGGAAGGCCGGCGTAGACAGTTCATGTTCGTCGACGGCGCGTATCGCGACATGGTCCAGTACGGGCTGCTCCGTTCGGAGTGGAACGGCGAGTGAGGCGGTCGGTCGACGACGGCCGCGCTCGACCCCGTCGCCGCGATCCACCGGCGGTTGTCCTGCGACAAGGCGCAATTTAATCGATCGAAGTGGGCAGGGGATCGTATGGACTCGATCCCGCTCTCGTGGCTCCCGCTGGTGGGGCTGCTCGCGATCCCGTCGGCGCTGGCGTTCGCGCTCGGACTCGAACCGGTCGCGGTACTGGCGATACTCAACACGGTCCTCATCGTGGTCGCCGTGCGGATCATGTTCGGGTCGGCCGACGAGCAGTACCTGCCGGCGCGACTGACCGGGCGGTGATGACGCCGCTCCAGGCCGCCACGACCGTCGGCAGTGCGGACGCTGGCCTCGCCGTCTTCGCGCTGGTCGGGCTACTCGGTGGGGCCCACTGTCTGGGGATGTGCGGCCCGCTGGTGACGCTGTACGCCGACCGGTTGGGCGACGACGGACCCGCCGGGTTCTCGGAGATCCGCCAGCACCTGCTGTTCAACCTCGGTCGAACGGCGAGTTACGCGCTGATCGGCGCGCTGATGGGCGCGCTGGGGACCGTGCTGTACGACGCCGCCGGCGTCGCGGCGATAGCCGACGACGTGCGAGCGGTCGCCGGCGTGCTCGTCGGCGGGTTCATCCTGCTGACCGGCGCGACGTACGCGCTCACCGGGTCGACCGCCGGCGCACTCGGCCACGCCTGGACGCCCTCGGCGTTCGAGCGGGTGAGCAGTGCGTTGATGGCCCGCGTCGACCGCTGGGTCCGCGGCCCGCGCATCGCGGCGCTGGGCGCCGTCCACGGGCTCCTCCCGTGCCCGCTGCTGTACCCCGCGTTCCTCTACGCCTTCGCCACCGGGTCGCCGGTCTACGGGGCGCTCGCGCTCGCGACGCTGGGACTGGCGACCGTCCCGGCGGTGTTCGCCTACGGCGTCGCGTTCGGGGCCGTCTCGCCGCGAGTTCAGGGACCGCTCCACCGGGCGCTCGGCGTCGCGTTTCTGATCATGGGCTACCTCCCGCTCGCCCACGGCCTGATGTTACTGGGTATCCACCTGCCCCACCCGCCGCTGCCCGCCTACCAGCCGCTGGGGTGACTATGGCCGAGTGTACCCTCTGTGGACTCCCGACCCCCGATTCGCCCCACGCCGCCGACGACGTGGAGGGCGACTTCTGCTGTCGCGGCTGTCTGGAGGTCGCTCGCACCCTCGACGAGGCGCCCGCCGAGGCCGACCCCGACGCGCTCGACGGCGGCCCGGCAGTCGACGAGGTCGACGGCGAGCGGGCCTACCTCGACGTATCGGGGATGCACTGCGCCACCTGCGAGTCCTTTCTCGAAGCGACGGCGACCGACGCGGCCGGCGTGCGAGCGGCCGAAGCGAGCTACACCTCGGGGATGATGCGCGTCGTCTACGACGACGACCTGACCGACGAGGGGGCCGTCGCCGACGGCGTCTCCGACTACGGCTACGAGGCGGCGCCGACCGGCGGCGAGGCCGGCGACGACGACCAGGAGACGGTCGGGCGCCTGCTGGTCGGCGGCTTCTTCGGGATGATGATCATGGCGTGGTACGTCCTCTTTCTCTACCCCGTCTACCTCGGCGTCGCGCCCGACTCGCTGCTGGTCGACCTCGACGGGCCGGCCGGCGGGTTCCTCTTCGCGAACGTGTGGGCGATGGCGACGGTCGTCGTCGGCTACACTGGTGCGCCACTGCTCCGGGGCGCCGCCGTGAGCCTGCGGGTCCGCGAGCCGAACATGGACCTCCTGGTCGCCGTCGCGGCGGTCACCGCCTACGCCTACAGCACGCTCGCGTTGACTCTGGGCCACACGGATCTCTACTTCGACGTGGCCGTCGTGGTCGTGCTCGCGGTGACGGTCGGCGACTACTACCGCGACCGCGTCCGGCGGCGGGCGACCGGGCGGCTCTCCGAGGCGGCCGAGGAGCGAGTCGACACGGCTCGACGTCGGACGGCTGGAGGGACCGAATCCGTCGCGCGCGACGCGGTGGCGGGCGGCGACGAACTCGTCGTCCGCGAGGGCGAGCGCGTCCCCGTCGACGGCACCGTCGCCGAGGGCACGGCGGCCGTCGACGAGTCGCTGGTCACCGGCGAGTCGCTGCCCGTCTCGAAGGAGTCCGGCGACGAAGTGGTCGGCGGCGGGACCGTCACCGACGGCGGCCTCGTGGTCCGCGCCGACCCGGACCCGACCAGCACCGCAGACCGTCTCGTCGAGACGCTGTGGGCCGTCCAGAGCGGGTCTCCGGGAGCGCAGCGGCTCGTCGACCGTATCGCCGCGGCGTTCGTCCCGCTGGTCTTCCTCCTCGCGGTCGGCACGACCGTCGTCCACCTCCTGCTGGGGTCGGCACCGACGGCCGTCCTGTTGACCGGACTGACCGTTCTCGTCGTCTCCTGTCCCTGCGCGCTCGGGCTGGCCACCCCGATGGCCGTCGTGGCCGGCATCCGCGACGCCCTCGCGGCGGGCGTCGTCATCACCGACAGCTCGGCGCTGGAGACGGCCCCCGAGGTCGAGACGGTCGCCTTCGACAAGACCGGCACCTTGACGACCGGATCGATGACCGTCCGCGAGGTCGTGGGTCACGAGGAGACCCTGGCGCTGGCGGCCGCGGTCGAGCAGTTCGCGACTCACCCCGTCGCCGAGGCGGTCGTCGCGACCGGGACGCTCCCCGACGCCGCCGTGGCCGACTTCGAGACGCACCCCGGACAGGGCGTCGAGGCGACCGTGGGCGACCGGCGCGTCCTCGTCGGCGACGCCGCGCTGTTCGACGAGCGCGGCTGGGCGGTCCCGGAGGACGTGGCGCTCGCCTACGCGGACGCACCGGCCGACGCCGTCCCGAGCTACGTCGGCTGGGACGGCCGCGTCCGCGGCGCGGTCGTCGTCGGCGACGAGGTGCGCGACGACTGGGAGACGGTCGTGGGCGACCTGGCCGCCGACAGGCGGGTCGTCGTGATCACCGGCGACGACCGGGCGGCCGCGCGACGGTTCGAGACCCACCCGGACGTGGACGAGGTGTTCGCCGGCGTCCCGCCGGAGGCGAAGGCCGCGGTCGTCGACCGCCTCGCGGCCGAGGGGCCGGTCGCGATGGTCGGCGACGGGAGCAACGACGCGCCGGCGCTGGCTGCCGCCGACCTGGGCATCGCGATGGAGCGGGGGACGCGCCTGGCCGTCGACGCCGCCGACGTCGTCGTCACCCGCGACTCGCTGACCCCGTTGCCCGCCACCTTCGCGACGACCGAAGGGACCCGCCGCCGCGTCCGCGAGAACCTCGGCTGGGCGTTCCTGTACAACGCGGTCGCGCTCCCGCTGGCCGTCGCCGGCGTCCTCAACCCCCTGTTCGCCGCCGTCGCGATGGCGACAAGCAGCCTCCTCGTGGTTCTCAACTCGACGCGTCCGGTCGACGGCTAACCGTCCCGCTCACCCGAGCCGGGCCGGCCGGTCTCGATGGGAGCGTCGACCAGATTGCCCCACTCGGTCCACGAGCCGTCGTAGTTGCGGACCGACGGGTACCCGAGCAACTCCGAGAGGACGAACCACGTCAGCGACGAGCGCTCGCCGATGCGGCAGTAGACGACGACGCTCCGGTCGGGCGTGACGCCGCGGTCGCGGTAGATCGCCTCGAGTTCGGCTCGGGATTTGAACCGACCGTCGGGCGCGACGTTCTCCGACCAGACGACGTTGACCGCGCCGGGGACGTGCCCGCCGCGCTGGGCGAACTCGTCCATCCCGGGCGGTGCGACGACGGTCCCGTCGAACTCCTCGGGCAGCCGCACGTCGACCAGCGCCGTCCGGTCGTCGACCGCCCGCGCCACGTCGTCGCGGTACGCGCGGACGTGCTCGTACGGACCGGCCGCCCGGTACGCGCGCGAGTCGAACGACGGGACCTCGGTCGTAGTCGGCCGGTCCGACTCGACCCAGTGTTCGCGCCCCCCGTCGAGCAGGTACGCGTCGTCGTGGCCGTAGTAGGTCAACAGCCAGTAGAAGTGCGCGGCGAACCAGTTTGCGTTGTCGCCGTAGGCGACGACCGTCGTCTCCTCGGTGATGCCGATGTCGCCGAGGAGGTCCGCGAACGCTCGCGCCGACGGGACGTCCCGACGTCGGTCGTGTCGCAAGTCCGACCGCCAGTCGAGCCCGACCGCCCCCGGGAGGTGGCCCTCGTCGTAGAACCCGGTGTTCAGGTCCACCTCGACGAGTCGCAACGACGGGTCGTCCGAGCGGGCCGCGGGCAGCCGCTCGTCGACCCACTCGGGGGAGACGAGCGCGTCCGACCGCTCTGGTCGTGTCGTGCGTCCGGTCATTGCTGTTCGGTGGCCGCCGGACCGCACCGACCGCCACTGGGGTGTCACCGTTCGAGGGAACCCCGAAACATAAGCGCCGGCTTGTCCCGCGACAACCGCCACGTCGGCCGATCGTCGGTTGTCCTGCGACAAGCCAGGCTACAATTGACCGGGGTCGAACGACACCCAGTATGAAGGGTTTTGAAGTCGATACCGTGCTCGCGACCGCAGCGGGTGGCGGGTCGCTCCTGGCCGTGACGGCCGTGAGCGCACTCGTCACCGCGCTCGCTGCGGGAGCCGTGTACTACTACGGGTGGCGGACGCCGCCGGAGCCGTCGTTCGACGGGGCGCGAACGGAGACCGCTGGTGCCGGCGAGCGGGCAGCGGTCGCCGGTACTCGCGGCGGGCCGATGTACGAGTCCGAGGTGGCACAAGCCGAGACCGAATCGGTCGACCACGACGCGTTCGACCCCGTTGGGACGGCGGCGCTGTTGGCCGTCTACTTCCTGGTCGTCACGCTGACCTGGCTGTTCATGTACTTCGTGGAGTTCCTCGGCAACGGACCGACGGTGGTGGGCTGAGATGCACGTCCACAGGTTCGAGCGGATCTGGCTGGTCGCCGCACTCGGCATGATCGTCCTGTTCGTCGGGACGGTCACCTACGGGGCCGCCGTCGCGGGCTACGGGATGGTCGACGCCGAGGGCGGTCAGGTCGACTCGACGGATCCGGCCGCGAGCGAGAGCTTCCGCGACCCCGGCGTCTACGAGGGGAGCGAACCCGACCACTACGACGTCTACGTGGAGACGCGGCGGTTCGCGTTCGTCCCCGGCACCGGCGAGCCGATCCGCGTCCCGGCCGGTAGCACCGTGACGTTCCACGTGGCTAGCGTCGACGTGCTCCACGGCTTCGAGGTCGCGGGCACGAACATCAACACGATGGCGATCCCAGGCCAGAAGGCCACCGTCACCGCCGAGTTCGACGAGCCACGTGAGTACGGGCTCGTCTGTAACGAGTACTGCGGCGAGGGCCACCACGACATGGCCGGGACGCTCGAAGTGGTCCCCCAGTCCGAGTTCGACGCGAGCACGGAGGTGCAGTGACGATGGCCCACGCACACGACGAGCGAACGAACGAGGCCGCCGAACAGGCCGAGCTGACGGCCGGTGACCGGCTCGCGTTCGTCGACCAGTACCCGTCGGCCGCGCGGATCACCCGCCTGTGTTTCGGCGTCTCGTTCAGCGCCCTGCTGGTCGGGGCAGTGCTCGGGATCGTCCAGGCGCTCCACCGGACGAACGTCTTCCGCGGCGTGATCGAGTCGAGCGACTACTACTCCGTGCTGACCGGCCACGGCGTCCTGCTCGCGCTGTTTTTCACGATCTTCTTCCTCTCGGGCGCGTTCACCTGGGGGACGACCCGCAGCCTCGGACGGGACCTCCCGAGCCCGCGGTTCTCGATGGCCTGGTTCGGCCTCCAGCTCGGTGGCGCCGTCGCCGTCGCGACGGCCATCTTCGGCGGCTTCGTCGGACAGGTCCCCTTCGAGGCGGACGTGCTCTACACCTTCTACGCGCCGCTGCAGGCCCACCCGTTGTTCTACGCCGGCCTCGCGGCCTGGCTCGTCGGCACGTGGCTCGCCGGGTTCGACTGGATCCGCTCGTATCTCCGCTGGCGCGGCGACAACCCCGGCGAGCGCGTCCCGCTCCAGACGTTCATGGTGCTGACGACGATGCTGATGTGGTACATCTCGACGGTCGGCGTCGCCGTCGAGGTGCTCGTCTTCCTGCTGCCGCTGTCGCTCGGCCTGATCGACAGCGTCGACCCGCTGCTCACCCGGACGCTGTTCTGGTTCTTCGGCCACCCGGTCGTCTACTTCTGGCTGATGCCGGCATACTTCGCGTGGTACACCATCCTCCCGAAACTCGCCGGCGGCCGGCTCTTCAGCGACCCGCTCGCCAGAGTCGTGTTCGTCCTCTTCCTGATCCTCTCGACGCCGGTGGGCTTTCACCACCAGTACGCCGACCCCGGCATCGCCGAGGGCTTCAAGTTCGTCGCGATGACGAACACGATGTTCCTCCTGCTGCCGAGCTTCCTCACCGCCTTCACCGTCGTCGCCAGCATGGAGTACGGCGCCCGCCGCCGCGGCGGTAGCGGCTACTTCGGCTGGATGAAGGCGCTCCCGTGGGCCAACCCCGCCTTCGCCGGGATGGCGCTGGCCGGGCTGATGTTCGCCGCCGGCGGCTTCTCGGGCATCGTCAACGCCGGGATGAACATCAACTCGCTGGTCCACAACACGCTCTGGGTGCCCGGCCACTTCCACCTCACCGTCGGCACCGCGAGCGCGCTGACGATGATGGCGGTCAGCTACTGGCTGTACCCGCAGATCACCGGCAAACGACTCCAGCTGTACGGCTTCGCCCAGGTCCAGCCGTACATCTGGTTCATCGGCATGGCGCTGATGTCCAACGCCATGCACCGCGCCGGCCTCGCGGGCGTCCCGCGCCGCACCGCCGAGCCCCAGTACGACCAGTTCTCCTTCGAGGCGGCGCTGGGGTCGATCCCGGAGATGCGCCTCCAGATCGCCGTCGGCGGGACGCTGCTGACGCTGGGTGCGGTGCTGTTCGCAGCGGTGATGCTGGCGACCTGGTTCGCCGACCGCGGCCGCGGGCGCCTCCGCGTCGACAGCCACCTCCCGGAACCGATCTCCGGCCCCGAGGACAGCCCGCGAGTCCTCGACAACTTCAAACTGTGGGCGGCCGTCGCGGTCGTCCTCGTCGCCATCGCCTACGGTTTCCCCATCTTCTCGATGGTCGCCGACGGACCGTTCGACCCCGCCGCGCCGCCCGTCCCGGTCGGCTTCGTCGACGCAGCCCTCGGGGTCGTCTTCGGCTGACGCGGTCGGCGTCGTCGGCGTCGTCGGCGTCGCCGACGCCGGTACCTCGTCGCTCCCCGGACGACCGGACTCAGGTCGTCGAGATGAATCCGGCCACGAGTTCCGCCTCGGCGCGCCTGAGCCGATAGGAGACGGTCGACCGCGGGCAGTCCAGTTCGGCCGCCAGATCGTCGAGCGTCGTCTCCCGTGGGGTCTCGTAGTATCCCATCTCCGCGGCCAGTTCGAGCACCTGTCGCTGCTCGGGCCGGAGCGACAGCGACGCGAACGGGTTCGACGGCGACTCCGTGGCGTCTTCGAGGTGCTCGAACCGGTAGGTGATCCCCTCCCTGAGCGTTCCGCCGACCGTGTCGTAGAGCATCCCGACCTTCTCGTCGCTCTCCATGAGGATCCGCCAGCGCGCTTCGGACCCGCGGCGGGTCACCTCCGCGAAGACGCCGCCGGTGAGATATCGCCTGGCGATCAGCGAGACGGCGTCACAGCGGGTCGCCTCGGAGACGCGAGTGTACACGACGGCCCGCCGCGCCGACACCGAGAGCACGTCACTGTATCGACGCCCCGCGCAGCCGCGGTCGCTGACCGAGATCAGATCACGGTTCTCGTCGGCGATCAGCGCCGCTGCCCGCTCGACCGTCTCCTGCGGGCCCGTGACCCTGTCGAGCCGCCATACCTCCGACTCGGAGCCCGGACAGACCAGCGCCGTCGACCGCGCTTCCGGCGCGGCCGCGAGCGTGTCCATCAGCGGGTCGACCCCCGTCTCGTACGTCAGCGTGAAGACGAACTCCCGCATCTATCCCGAACTCGTTCGGCCAGTAGCCAGTCAGTTTCGGTCGCGGCGGCGACCCGGTGACGCGACTGCGTCCGCGCTGCCGTCGGCCGACCGACCGCCGTCGTTGTCGTGTGACAACGGTGGGTTGAGGGAACCGCCGCGACTAGCCGACGTATGAGCGATACGCCTGCAGCCGACCAATCGATGCCGTGGTTCCTGAAAGCGATCATCCTCGTCGCAGTCCTCGTCGTGCTGTTTATCATCGGCGTGGACCTGTTGACGTTCGCGCAGTCGTTCTGAGCACGAACGCGTCCGTCGGGGCGAGCGGTCGGACCACGTCTATCAGTGCGACCGACAGGACGATCCGTCCGAGGCCGACGCCGAGGGCGAGCCACACTGCCGACCGCTCCCGTCGTCTCGCCGGTACCGCCGCGAAGGCGGACCCGGGCGCTCCTCGGACGCGACCCCGAGTGTCGCAACCGGACGGCATCGTCGGTGTCCGTCGCTGCCAAACACGGGACCGCCCACGGCAGTCCCCACGCCCGGCGGACGACCGGTCACCGCCTACCGGGCGACCACGCACCCAGCGTGGCGACGGCGAGTCCGACGGCGAACCACCCGAGGAGACCGACGAGACTCGTCGCGACGTCCGCGGCGGGCGGCCCGGTCGAGACGATCCCGCCGGTCGCGGTCGACAGGACCAGGCCGCGGAACGCACCGGTCGGGCTCAGCCCCAGCGCGACCGCGAGCGTGTCCGGGCCGACGACCCCCTGAGCCAGCCCCAGAACCACCAGCGCGTCGACACCGACGACGGCCGCCAGCGCGACGACGACGGCGGCCGCGACGGCGGCGCGGCGCGAGCGGGCGAGCGACGAGACGGCCATCGCGAGTGCGAGCGAGACGAGCGCGTAGGCGGCCGTCAGCGCGACGAACCGCGCGAAGAACGTCGGCGAGTCGACCGTGGCGTGAGAGACGAACACGGCCGTCGACGGCTCCCGGACGAACGGGACCGAGACGCCCAGCGCCACCAGCGGCGCGAGGACTGCGACGAGCAGCCCGACCGCGCGACCGAGGAACGTCCCGAGGACGTACGTCGAGCGGTCGACCGGGAAGGTCCGGATCGCGTCGAGTTCCCCGCTCGCCGCGTCCGCGAGGACGCTCCAGGTCCCGAACCCGAAGGCGACCAGCGGTACGAGCACCTCCACCGGCGTCGACAGGTCGAGGACGAGCGGGAGGTACCCGCCGACGCCGCCCGCCAGCGGGAGCGCGACGACGGCGAGCCCGTAGACGAGCGCCAGCGCGAGGTACGCTCGCGTCCGGACGACGGTGTCGAACGCCCGCTGGGCGACCGCCCGAAGCGACCGGAGCCGGTCGCCGACGCCACGGTCGGTGGTGCCGCGCTCGCCGGCGGCGGCCCCAGCCGTCGCGTCGGCCGTCGAGTCCTCACTCATCCGCGCCCTCCCAGGTGCCGGCGCGGACCGTCAGGTCGCCGGCGCCGCCGTGGACGAACTGGTTGACGGCGTGTGTGAGCGTCTCCGAGCCGGTCTCGCGGCGCAACGCGTCGGGCGCGGCCGCCGTCTGGATCACCCCGTCGTCGAGGACGAGGACGGTGTCCCCGACGCGGTCGACGGTGCCCAGCTCGTGGGTCGCGAGCAGGACCGTCCGGCCCTCGTCGGCCAGGTCGCGAACGACCGACCCCACGTGCTCGGTCATGGTCGGGTCGAGTCCGCTGGAGGGTTCGTCGAGGACGAGCACCGGCGGGTCGCCGATCGTCGCCACCGCGATCCCGAACAGACGCGTCATGCCGCCCGACAGCGCTCCGACGCGGCGGTCGGCGACCGCTTCGAGGCCGACCCGTTCCAGCACCCCGTCCGGGTCGACGTCGACGCCAGCGAGGTCGCCGTAGAACCCCAGCGTCTCGGCGAGCGTGAACTGCGGACGGAAGGCGGGGGTCTGAGCCAGGTACCCGACCGCGCGGTCGCCGCCGTCGGGGAGCAGGACGGACCCGGCGTCCGGCGCGAGCAGGCCCGCGACGACCCGCAAGAGGGTCGTCTTCCCGGAACCGTTCGGGCCGACCAGACAGGCGACCGTCCCGCGGTCGGCCGTGAACGACACGTCCGCGAGGACGCTCACGTCGCCGAACGACCGTGCGACACCGTCGACCGCGAGGGCATCGCCGGGCCCGTCGGCGTCGCGAGCGCCCCCTCCGTCGACCGGATCGCCGTCGTCCGTCGCCTCGGCGGCGCGCTCGGTCGTCTCGTCACCGTCCGGTGCCGTCTCCGTCGTCGAGCCGTCGTGTTCACTCATACGTTCCGTTTCGCACCTCCCGGAGCCGCTGGGGGCGGACCGGTTCGACCCGGGGCGCCGTGTCCACCGCGCCGCCCTCGCGTAGACCCGGAACGGTCCCGGCGACCGCTCGCAGGAGGCCGAGCGCGGGCGCCCGCGAGAGCGTCGGGCCTCCCGGCGCTCGACTGGCCGCCACGTCGACGCGTCCGGTCGGGCGGAACGGTCGGTCGACGGCGCCGTCGCCGTCGCGGTCGAGCCCGGGGACCGGTCCCCAGTAGTTGCCGCGGTCGGCGACCGTCCAGACGTGGACGGGACCGCTCGACGCGACCGCCGGCCGTTCGTTGTCGACCACGTCGTTGGCGATCAGGTCGTTCGTCGGCAGTAGCGTCACCGACCGGATCCCAACGTCGTTGTCCGCGATGGTGTTGCCGGTCACGAGCGAGCGGGTCGACCCGAGATCGAGGCCGATCCGGTTGTCCGCCAGCACGTTGTCGGCGAACAGCGACGCGTCGCCGACTGCGACGACTCCCGCACGGTTGTCGACGGCGCGGTTGCCCACGACGGCGTTGTTCGACGGCCGCGTCATGAGGACGACCGCGCCCTCCGTCTCGCGGACCGTGTTGTTCGCCACGAGCAAGTCCGACGTGAACATCTCGTGGACGCCGTAGCGACCGCCGACCATGTGGTTGTCTCGGATCACGCTCCCGTGAGCACGGTGGACGTAGACGCCGTCGCGGCCGCCGCGGGTCTCCACGTCCTCGACGACGACCCGCGAGGAGATGGGCAACACCCCCATCGAGCCGGCGGCGATGGTGTCGGCCCCCCGAACCGTGACGTTCCGGACGACCGACCGGTCGCTGTGTCGGAGACTGACGCCCGTCGAGGCGGTGTCGACCCGCACGTCGGCGACGAGCGACTCCTCGGCGTCGACCAGGGCGATGCCCGCGTCGCTCCGAGCGTAGACCAGCGTGGTTCCGACGGGGTCGTCGGGGTCCTCGGGCGGCGACCGCGAGCCGACGGTACCGACCCCGGCGACCGAAAGGGACGTGATCGCGACCCGATCGCCGTGGACCCGCAGGACGGTGCCGTTCCCGCCGCCGTCGAGCACCGTCTCCGGTCCCGACCCGCGGATCGTCACCGGCTTCGCGACGGTCAGGTTCGCGTCGTAGGTGCCGGGCGGTAGTTCGACCGTCGTGTTCGGCGGGGCGGCCGCGACGGCGCCGGCCAGGTCCGGCGCGTCCCGGCCGACGACGACCGAGACCGGGCGCTCGCGGAGCGCTCGCCGGTCGTCGACGGTCCGGTCGGCCCAGGCCGAGCGGTTCTCGACCGCCTCGCGCAGCGACGCCTCGGTCGCTCGCCCGCCGGATTCGACGGCCGCCGGCAGCGCCGTCCACGACACGACCCGGCCGCCGTACTCGTCCGCGAACGCGCGGGCGTCCGCCCGATCCGAGAACGGGAGTGCGGTCGGGCCGGTCGGCGTCCGCGCGCCGCTGTCGACGACGTAGACCGCCGTGTCTGCCCGGACCCACCCGACGGCCGGGTCGGTGCTCGGGTCGATGGCGCCGCCGTCGACCAGCGACGGGTCGGAACCGGAGAAGTCGGTCACGAAGACGGCGAGCGGGTCGCCGAACTGGCGGGCGGCCGTCCCGCTCTCCAGCTGGGAGACGAGCGACTCGACGCCGTAGTAGCCGACGACGTACTCGTACTGGCCGTAGAACACCTGCGCCCGCGGGAGGGCGTGACCCCTGGCCTCGGCCGTCCGCACGTCGACGCCGGTCATCCCCATCCGCAGCGTCTCCTCGAAGTCGACCGGCCGGATCTCGCCCCCGCCGGTACCGACCAGAAACCCGGCGGCGCTCACCGCCACGAGCGCGACGACGGCGGCCCCGACGAACCGTACGTCCATCGTCAGGCCCGGCCGAGCTGTGCGATCGTCTCGGGGGTCACCTCGTCGAACGCGGCGAGGGACCCGCCGTACTCGTCGCGGAACGACTCGGCGTCGCCTCGCTCCGTGAAGGCGATCAGGTCCCTGCCCATCGCGCCTTTGACCGCCGAGCCGACGACGAACGTGACCGAGTCGGCGTCGGCGAACGCGTCGGCCTCTGGATGAGTGGAGATGACCGAGTCCCCGCCCTCCTCGGAAACCGAGTAGTCGACTGCGGAGTAGTCGGTGACGTAGAACGCGGCAGTGTTCCAGCCCCTGTCCCGACGCTCGAAGTCGTACTGGAACGCCTCCCAGGTGCTGTCGAACCGCGCCGGGTTGTCGTGGCCCGAGGGTCGCTCGTCCGCGTAAAATATCTCGGCGCTCGGACCGGGGTGGTTCGGGATCACCATCCCGCACACGTCGCATCGGTCCTCGGTCGTCAGCCCGACAGCCTCGGGCGCGTCCGACGTGTCCGACCCGCCACACCCCGCGAGCGCCGCTAGCGTCGCCGCGCCACCGAGGAGAACCGTCCGTCGGCGGATCGAAGCGGTCGCGGCTGTCTCGGCCCGGTCAGGCCTCGTGTTCCCGCGGGCGCGCGATCCGGCGACTCGCTCCCGTCCCGTCCTGTGAGTGTGTTCACACATGTGTCCTCAGAGGGCGTTCCTCGTATCGTCGTTCGTGCCGACCGCTGTTAACACCTCTCCGGTCCTCCCCCCCGCTGGGAATCGGCGCAAAACTAATATTTCTCTATAACCCCAATATCACAGAATACTATCGATCGGTGTAGAGATCGGGGCGCTTAATCGGTTCAAACCCGTAGGCACGCCAGATGACAGACGCCGGTGCCACCGGTGACGCCGAATCTCTGGACGAGCAGGGGTCGGACGGAGCCGACGGGGGCGCCGCCCACTCGGGCGATCCGGCGGCGTTCACCGCACTCGGACCGGAGGTCCGGGCCGCCCTGTCCGAGCGCGGGTTCACGACGCCGACCGAGCCACAGCGCGAGGCGATCCCGCCCCTGGTCGACGGCGAGAACGTCCTCGTCGTCGCGCCGACCGGGACCGGCAAGACCGAGACGGCGATGCTCCCCGTGTTGAACGCCCTCGAGGGCGAAGAGCGGTTCGGCATCGGCGCGCTCTACATCACGCCGCTCCGCGCGCTCAACCGCGACATGCGCGAACGACTCGAGTGGTGGGGCGACCGCCTGGACCTGGACGTGCAGGTGCGCCACGGCGACACGACGGACTACCAGCGTCAGAAGCAAGCGAACGACCCGCCGGACGTACTCGTGACGACGCCCGAGACGCTCCAGGCGATGCTCACCGGGTCGAAGCTCCGGACCGCGCTGGCCGACGTCGACCACGTCGTCGTCGACGAGGTCCACGAACTCGCCGTCTCCAAGCGCGGCGCGCAGATGACCGTCGGGCTCGAACGGCTGGTCGAACTCGCCGACGACTTCCAGCGGATCGGCCTGTCGGCGACCGTGGGTGACCCCGCCGAGGTGGGCCGGTTTCTCACCGGCGGCCGGGGCTCGACGGTCGTCGAGATCGACGTGGGCAGTCGCCTCGACGTGCGCGTCCGCTCGCCCGAGATCCGCGAGGAGGACGAGCGGCTGGCCGGCGAGCTGATGACCGAACCGGAGTTCGCGAGTCACGTCCGCTACATCACCGAACTCGTCTCAGAGTACGAGTCGACGCTGATCTTCGTCAACACGCGCCAGCTGGCCGAGGCGCTTGGCTCGCGGTTCAAAGAACTCGACGCGAACGTCGGCGTCCACCACGGCTCGCTGGCCAAGGCGTCCCGTATCGAGGTGGAAGACGACTTCAAGTCGGGCGAACTCGACGGGCTGCTCTGCACGTCGTCGATGGAACTCGGGATCGACGTGGGCCACGTCGACCACGTGATCCAGTACAACAGCCCGCGACAGGTGACGCGCCTGCTCCAGCGGGTCGGTCGCGCCGGCCACCGCCGCGACCAGGTCTCGCGGGGCACCGTCGTGACGACCCACCCCGACGATACCCTGGAGGCGCTCGCGATCGCCCGCAAGGCCCGCTCGGGCGAGGTCGAGTCCGCCGACATCCACGACGGGAGCCTCGACACCGTCGCCAACCAGATCGCCGGCCTCGTCATGGACTTCGGCGAGATACGGGCCATGCGGGCCTACGAGATCCTCACCCGGGCCTACCCGTTCCGCGACCTCGACGAACGGGCGTTCGAGTCGGTCGTCCGCGAGCTGGCGGGCAACGAGGTCGTCTGGCTCGAAGAGGACGTCGACGAGATCCAGAAGCGCCGTGGCACCTGGCAGTACTTCTATCACAACCTCTCGATGATCCCCGACGAGGCGACCTACAGCGTCGAGGACGTGGCCAGCGGCCGCGACGTGGGCACGCTGGACGAGCGGTTCGTCGTCAACTTCGCGACGCCCGGGGAGATATTCATCCAGCGCGGCGAGATGTGGCGCATCACCGAGATCGACGAAGAGGAAGAGGTCGTCACCGTCTCGCCCGTCGAGGACCCGGGGGGTGAGGTGCCCTCCTGGACCGGCCAGGAGATCCCCGTCCCCTACGCCGTCGCCCAGGAGGTCGGCGAGCTGCGCGGTATCGCTGGCCGGCAACTGGCGTCGGGCGCGCCCGTCGACTCGGTCGCGCGGGAGTTCACCGCTCGCTACGACGGCGACGCCGACACCGTCGCCGTCGGCCTCGAACAGCTGGCCGACCACGACCCCGAGCATCCGATCCCCACCGACGACACGATACTGGTCGAGTTCCGCGGGCGCGAACTCGTCGTCGTCGCCGCGTTCGGCCACAAGATCAACGAGACGCTGGGGCGGCTGCTGTCGGCACTGCTCGGGCAGGCCACCGGCTCGTCGGTGGGGATGGAGATCGACCCCTACCGGATCGAACTGGAAGTGCCCCGCAACGCCTCGGCGACCGACGCGCTGGACGTGCTCGAAGACACCGACCCCGACCACGTCGCCGAACTCGTCGAACTCTCGCTGAACAACGCCGACTCGCTGAAGTTCAAGGTCGCCCAGGTCGCGACGAAGTTCGGCGCACTCAAGCGCTGGCGCGGTCGCGGGAGTTCGAATCGGTTCGGCCGCGACCGCCTCATGGACGCCTTGGAGGACACGCCCGTCTACGACGAAGCCGTCCGCGAGATCCTCCACGAGGAACTCGACGTGGACGGGGCGGCCGCCGTGCTCGAACGGATCCAATCGGGCGACCTCTCCGTCGAGTTGCTCGGCGACCGCACCCCGATCGGCCTCGGCGGCCGCAGCGCCGGCCAGGAGTTACTCTCCCCCGACCACGCCGACGCGAGCGTCATCCAGACGGTCAAAGAGCGCATCCGGAGCGACCGGATGATCCTCTTCTGTCTGCACTGCCGGGACTGGGAGCGCAAGAAACCGGTCAAGCGGATCCGGGACCGGCCGGAGTGTCCCGACTGCGGGTCGACCCGGATCGCCGCGCTCAATCCCTGGGCCGACGAGGTCGTCTCGGCGGTGAAAGCGACGGAGAAGGACGACGAGCAGGAGAAACAGACCGAGCGAGCGTACAAGTCGGCGAGCCTGGTCCAGGCCCACGGCAAGCAGGCCGTGATCGCCCTAGCTGCCCGCGGCGTCGGCCCGCGCAACGCCGCCCGCATCATCAACAAACTCCGCGAGGACGAAGACGAGTTCTATCGGGATATCCTGCGCCGAGAGCGCGAGTACGCCCGCACCCGGAGCTTCTGGGACTGACGACGAAGCGCGTCGCTGATGGCCTTCTCGCTGGTGGTCGACGCGCGACCGGTCGCCGCTCGCCCGTCGAACAAGCGGCGAATCTGTTGCGGACCGGCCCCTTTTTGAGCGGGGATGGCTAACAGGCGCGACAGTCAAACCCGTGAGTACAGACCAGGCGATAGATTCGGAGTACATCGAGAAACACCGAGAGGAACTGGATCACCCACTGTTGCAGCTGTTCCAGCGGTTCGGCCACGGCCACCGGCGCTGGTTCGTCGTCGGCGTGCTGGCGAGCATCGGGTCGCGCTTCTTCTCGCTGGTGCCGCCGGTGTTGTTGGGCGTCGCCATCGACGCGCTGTTCAACGAAGAGGCGGGGTTCACGCTTCCCTACGTCCCCCAGTCGTTGCTCCCGACGACGGAGATGGGGCAGTTCTGGTTCGTCGTGGGCGGTATGGCCGTCGCGATGATCGGGCAAGCCGTGCTCATCTTCGTCCGCTCGTCCACCCTGAACCTCTTCTCCCACAGGGTGAAACACGAGGCCCGCACGGCCACCTACCAACAGATGCAGCGCCTGGACATGGACTTCTTCAACGAGGTCCAGACCGGCGAGCTCATCTCCATCCTCTCGAACGACGTCAACCGGCTGGAGCAGTTCCTCGACTCGATGATGGGCGAGCTGATCCAGCTGATCGTCCTCATGCTCGGGACCGCCGCCTTCCTCGTCGCGCTGAACCCCCAGCTGGCGGCCGTCACCATGGTCGTCGCGCCGCTGTCGGCGGTGTTCACCTACTGGTACATGCGCCTGGCCGAGGAGCGCTACGCCGACATCCGCGAGTCGGTCGGCGACCTGAACAGCCGCCTGGAGAACAACCTCGGTGGCATCCAGGTGATCAAGTCGTCGAACACCGAGGAGTACGAGGACCAGCGCGTCGAGGACCACTCCTACCGCTACTTCAAGCTCGACTGGCTGGCGCTTCGGCTATCCTTCGTCTACCGCCCCGGCCTGCGCGTGCTCACCTCCCTCTCCTTTATCGCGACCTTCATCGTCGGCGGGATCTGGCTCATCCAGGGGCCGCCCGGCCCGTTCTCGGGCGACCTCACCGCCGGCGTGCTCGTCACCTTCCTCCTGCTAACACAGCGGCTCGTCAACCCGCTCGCCCAGATGGGCAACATCGTCGAGCGCTACGAGGACGCCAAGGCCTCGACCAAGCGCATCCTCGGGCTGATGAGCCTCCCGGTCCGCATCCAGGACAGGCCGGACGCCGTCGACCTTGGCGACGTGGCGGGCCGCGTCGAGTACGACGACGTGACCTTCAGCTACGACGGCGACGAGACGGTGCTCGACGACGTCGACATCGACGTGGAACCGGGCGAGACCGTCGGGCTCGTCGGGCCGACCGGCGCGGGGAAGACGACCATCGTCAAGCTGTTGCTGCGGCTGTACGACGTGGACGAGGGCGAGGTCCGCGTCGACGGGACGGACGTGCGCGACGCGACGCTCGCCAGCCTGCGGGGGTCGATGGGCTACGTCGGCCAGGACAACTTCCTGTTCGACGGGACCATCGCCGAGAACGTCAAGTACGGCCAGTTCGACGCCACCCGCGAGGCGGTCGTCGAAGCCTGCAAGCGCGCCGAGGCCCACGAGTTCATCGAGAATCTCCCCGAGGGCTACGACACCGACATCGGCGAGCGCGGCGTGAAACTGTCGGGCGGCCAGCGCCAGCGCGTCGCCGTCGCGCGGACCATCCTCCAGCACCCCGCGATCATGATCTTCGACGAGGCGACCTCCGCCGTCGACACCGAGACGGAGATGCTCATCCAGCGCTCGATCGACGAACTCGCCGCCGACCGCACGACCTTCATCATCGCTCACCGGCTCTCGACGGTCCGCGACGCCGACACCATCCTCGTCATCGACGACGGCGAGATCGTCGAACGCGGCACCCACGAGGACCTGCTGGGCGGCGACGGGCTCTACGCCAACCTCTGGCGCGTCCAGGCCGGCGAGATCGAGGACCTCCCCGAGGAGTTCGTCGAGCAGGCCAGCGAACGGGTCGCCCAGCAGGCGCTAGACGCCGCCGAGGACGACTGAGAGAACGGAAAGAACGGCCCGGACGCGGCCTTACTCCCCTTCGAACTCCGGCTCGCGGTCCTGCTGGAACGCCGCGAGGCCCTCCCAGACGTCGTCGGTGGTGAACAGGTGGCCGAAGGCCGACGCCTCGTACTCGAGACCGGCGTCGGTGTCGTCGCGGCTCGCGAGCATGGCGCGCTTGGTGAACTTCTGGGCGATCGGCGGCCCCGCGGCCAGGTCGCGGGCGAGCTCCCACTTGCGGTCGTCGTACTCGTCCGGACTCACGACCTCGTTGACGAAGCCGTAGTCGTACATCGTCTCGGCGTCGTAGTCGTTCTTGGCGGTGAAGATGATCTCCTTCGCTCGCCCCTCACCGACGACCTGCGGGAGGCGCTGGGTGCCGCCCCAGCCGGGCAGGAGCCCGAGGTTGTGCTCGGGCTGGCCGAACTGGCCGCTCTCGCTAGCGATGCGCATGTCCGCTGCGGTCGCGAGTTCCATCCCGCCCCCGAGACAGTAGCCGTCGATGGCCGCGACGACCGGCATGCCGACCTCCTCCAGCCGGCCGAACACGCGCTGGCCCTTCCGGGACATCTCGCTGGCTTCGAGGCCGCTGCCGGGCGCGGCGCTCGCGGCGTCGAACCCGGCGGAGAACGCCCGGTCGCCGGCGCCTTCCAGCAGGACGGCGCGGATCTCGTCGTCGTCCTCGAACTGGTCGAGCGCCGCGTCGACCTCGTCGATCATGTCGACGGTGATCGTGTTCATCCGCGCCGGGCGGTCGAGCTGGACGTACCCGACCGCGCCGTCGGTCTCGACGACTATCTGCTCGTACTCGACGGTCTCGCCCTCCTCGTCGTCACCGTAGAAGCCGCCCTCCTCGGCCGCCGCGCGCAGGCCGTCGGACACCTCGTAGCGGGCCGCGCCGGTCTCCTCGTGGACCGGCTCGAGGGTCGCGACGAGTTCGCCGAGCCCGTAGGCGTCGGCGCGCTTGCCCGGGCCTTCCGGGAAGCCGGCACCGAGCATCATCGCCTCGTCGATGTCCGAGACCGGTGCGACGTCGTTCTCGACGAGCTTGCCGACCTCGTTGGCCATGACGGCCAGCAGGCGCGCCTCGACGTCGTCGCGGCCCTCGTCGGCGGGGATCTCGACGCCGCCGTCCTCGTAGTCGTAGAAGCCCTGCCCGGTCTTCTTGCCGAGTTCTTCCGCGTCGACCTTCTCTTCGAGGAGCGGGCAGGGCTCGTAGGCGTCGCCCAGTACTTCGTCGAGGTATTCGAGGACGTGCAGGGTTACGTCGTGGCCGACCTGGTCGCCGAGTTCGAACGCGCCCATGGGCAGGCCCATGTCGAAGGAGGTCGTGGAGTCGACCTCGGCGACGGTCGCCACGTCGTCGTGGACGAGCCAGCAGGCCTCGTTCATCAGCGGGACGAGCACGCGGTTGACGATGAACCCCGGCGAGTCCTTACGGACGCGGACGGGCGTCTTGTCGAAGGCCTCGGCCAACTGTTCGATCGCGTCGAGGGTCTCGTCGGCGGTGTGTTCGCCGCGGATGACCTCCACGAGCGCCATCCGGACGGGCGGATTGAAGAAGTGCATCCCACAGAACTGCTCCGGTCGCTCGGTCACCTCCGAGAGTTCGGTGATCGAGAGGCTGGACGTGTTCGTCGCGAAGATGGCCTCCTCGGGCGCGTACTCCGACAGCTCGCCGTACACGTCCTTCTTGATGTCCATCCGTTCGGGGACCGCTTCGATGACCACGTCCGCCTCGGCGACGGCGGGTTCGAAGTCGACGAGCGGTTCGACTCGGTCAAGCGCGGCGTCGGCCTCCTCGTCGCTGATCTGGCCGCTCTCGGCGAGCTTGCCGAGCGACCACTCGATGTTCTCGTAGCCGTCGTCGACGAACTCCTCTTTGATGTCACGCATCGTCACGTCGTAGCCCGCCAGGGCCGCGACCTCGGCGATCCCGTGACCCATGTTCCCCGCACCGAGTACCGCGACCTGTTCGATATCCTCGAAGTCCATGACGTGTGCAACCTGGCTCGGCTCCCGTTTCAAGGTTTCTCTCGGCCGTAAACGCTCTCCGAGTTGAGAGTTGATTTCGATCGTCTCCGTGCGCTACCGGACCACCGGTGAGGCACGGACTTCCCCTCCCAGACGAGCGAAGCGATCCGTGGGGAAGTCCATCGCGTCGCCGACGACCAGACCCGGGCGGTCGCCACCGGGGAGACGTTTTCCCGCGATCCCCGCGCCTCTCCGGACGAGCGTGTCCAGAGCGCTCGGTCAGACGCGAGGCGATCGAAGCGACTGCTATAGTAGAATTTGAAAGCGTTTGCACGGTCGATCGCACGCTATCATGGGATCGTCCGAGCGATGTCTTTCAGATTCTACTGTAGAGCGGGTCGGTCGATTTAAGCCGCTGGCAAATCGACTCGGAACCATGCACTTCGGGCGCTCGCGTTCGTCCGGCCGCACGGACTCCGACCAGCCGAACGACGTTCGGCGCTGCTGTCGTTGAGCGACCGCTCTTTTTTGTCTGCATCGACCCGCACTCGACCGACCACGACACCGACCCACAATGTTCGACAGACTCCGCGAGGACGTTCGCACAGCCCGCGAGACCGACCCCGCCGCGAAGAGCAGCGCCGAAGTACTCCTCTACGCCGGCCTCCACGCCGTCTGGGCCTATCGGCTGGCCCACTGGCTGTGGACCCGCGAGTTCCACTTCGCCGCCAGACTCATCTCACAACTCACCCGCTTCCTGACCGGCGTCGAGATCCATCCGGGCGCCGACCTCGGCCGACGGGTCTTCGTCGACCACGGGATGGGCGTCGTCGTCGGCGAGACGGCGGAGGTCGGTGACGACGTGGTGATGTACCACGGTGTGACACTGGGGGGCGACGACCCCCGTCCCGTCAAACGGCACCCGACCGTCGGCGACCGCGTGACACTGGGCGCCAACGCGACGCTCGTGGGCGACATCACGGTCGGCGACGACGCCTCGGTCGGCGCCGGTGCGGTCGTCGTCGACGACGTACCGCCGGGGGCGACCGTGGTCGGCAATCCAGCCAAGGTCGTCGACGGCGGCGACGGAACCGACGGCGGTAACGGGGTCGAATCCGCGGACGAGGCCAGCGAGCCCACCGCGGTCGACCCGGAGACGACCGCCGACCCGGACGACGAGTCGACCGACGACCCGGACGGCGAGACGGCGGGCCCGCCGGAGCCGCCGGCCTGTTGCGGCGCCGCGGGCGCGAGCTGAGTGGCGCTCGAGTCGGGCCGAAACCCCCATGCCGTCCCGAGCCCGACGTTCTAGCGATGACAGCGGACCCTATCGAGGAACTCGCCGACGACCAGGTGCTCGGGCCGGTCGTCGACGAGCACGGCCCCGTCTCGATCGAGCCGGCCGACGATCTGTACGAGCGGCTGGTCGTCTCGCTGATCCGCCAGCAGGTGTCGATGGACGCCGCCGCGGCCATCCGCGAGCGGCTGTTCGACGCGGTCGAGGTGACCCCCGAATCCGTCGTCGAGGCCGACCACGCCGAACTCCACGACGCCGGACTCTCCGAGGCGAAGGCCGACTACGCCAAGAGCGCGGCGAACGCGTTCCTGACCCACGAGTGGGATCGAGACACCTTCGCCGACACGAGCGACGACGCGGTCAGGGCCGAGCTGACCGACGTCCACGGGGTCGGCCCGTGGACCGCCGACATGTTCCTGCTGTTCGGGCTCGGTCGTGAGGACGTGTTTCCGGTCGGCGACCTGGGCATCTGTGAGGGGATGGACCGGCTGTTCGACGCCGATATGACTCGCGCCGAGATGACCGACGCCGCCGAGCGGTGGGCTCCCTACCGGAGCTACGCCAGCCTGTACCTCTGGCGCGCGGTGGAGGGGTGAACCGTGGGTGACGACACCGACGGCCGCGGTGAGGGCGACACCGAGGTCGCGGGCGACTCGCTCGCCGAACGCGTCGAACGGCTCCACGCCAAACTCGAAGCGACCGAGGAACGACCCGTCGACCGGACGGCGAGCCGGTGGGTCGGCGAGGCGCAGGCGGTCGCCGGCGACGCCGCGGCCTTGGCGAGCGACGCGGACGACGAGGGCGCGAGGGCGACCGTCCGCGAACGGGTCGGCCACGTGGCGGATCTCCTCTCGAACGTCGACGGGACCGGCGACGAGGACGCCGACGAGCGCGTGGCGACGGCGCGGTCGCTGGCGGAGCGGATCGCGGACGGGAACGAAGACTGAAGACGCGCGTCTACTCCTCTGATTCGATCTCGGAGTCGGACTCGTTGTCGGCCTGCCGGGAGACGTCGACCTGGTAGTCGCCGAGGATGTCGCGGCCGAGGATGACGGGGTAGTTCATGTGGCTGCGGTCCTCGACGCTGGCGGTGACGGTGTGGCGGGTGCCGCCGACGCCGACGACCACGTCGACGAGCGGACGACTCTTCGAGGACTTGTTCGAGCCCGAGCGGACCTTCGTGATCGACTTGATCGGGCCGGCACCGATGTCGGCGGCGAGACGGGTATCGATGCTGGTTCGGGTCGCGCCGGTGTCGGACTTGGCGACCACCGACTCCGAGCCTTTCGTCCCGCTGATCAGGACTTCCTCGGTGTAGCCGATGACGAGCGAGTCGGCGGCCCCGGAGTTGACAGAGGGCGGTTTGCAGGCGGGCACCGAGTCGTCGAGGAGGCCCGACAGCTCCTCGACCCGGTCGCGGTCGACGCTGCCGCCGGCGCGCTCGATGGCTCGCTGGGCGATGTAGGGGGCCGGGCTCGTCCCGGTCGCGTCGAACAGGCCCTTGAAGCCCGCGGTGGGGTTGACTTCGAGGACGTACCAGCCGTCTTCACCCTCCATGAGGTCGACGCCGGCGTAGTCCAGACCGACGGCCTCGACCGCCGTCCGTGCCGTCTCGATGACTGCGTCGTCGACTTCGCCGGCGGCGTCCTCGACGCGGCCGCCCAGGGCGACGTTGGTCCGCCACTCGTCGTCGGGCGCGTAGCGGAACATCGAGCCGACGACCTCGCCGCCGACGACGTAGACGCGGAGGTCGCGCGTCGGCACGTCACCCCGGTCGAGCAGCTTCTGGAGGAACGCGTAGCGGTTGCCGACGCGGGCGTTGACCCGCTCGGTGGCGTCGACCTTCCACGTGCCGCCGCCGTTGGTTCCGATGGCGGTCTTGTACACCGCTTCCTCGCCGAACTGCTCGCGTTCGAAGTTCAGCCGGTCGGAAGACAGGGCGAGCAGGGCGTCGGGTACCTGCACGTCGGCCTCCGAGAGCGCGACCGCCGAGGCCACCTTGTGCATCGACGTGAGCGTCTTCGCCGGTTCGTTGAGCATCGGGACGAACTGTTCGAAGGTGTTGGCCAGCCCCATCTCCTCGCAGGGTTCGGTCGACTTCGACAGGAGGAGTCGGTTGGCGATCACGTCTACGTCGGGTTCGAGTTTCGGCTCCGACCCCTCGACGCGTATCGTCGTGTTCTCCCGGCGTAGCCACTCGGGGTGGTGGCCCAGCGCGTCGACGGCGTTGAGGATCGCTTTCGTCTCCTTGCTGTTGTGCAGGCTCAACACCCCCACCGAAACCGAGTCAGAAGTCGTCATATCCCGTAATCGCCCGGGCGGCCGAAAGTACTAACGGTCGCGAGCCGGCCGCACGAGGCCATTTGACGCCGAATCGGAACGTTCACCCAACCGGAATCGCTCCGCGGGTCGCCACACGTTTCAACCCCCGGGCGCTGGAGACGGTATGGACGAGGCCGAGCCGTTCACCTACGACGGCGGTCGGGTCGACCCGGGTGAACGGACAAACGTGCGCTACACCGTCAGCGAGACCTACCTCGGCGACCCCGTCAGGATCCCCGTGACGGTCGTCGTCGGGGAAGAGCCCGGACCCACCGCCTTCCTCAGCGCCGCCGCCCACGGCGACGAGCTCAACGGCGTCGAGGTCGTCCGCGAGGTCGCCCACGAGTGGGACCTGGACGACCTCCGGGGGACGCTCATCTGTCTCCCCGTACTGAACGTGCCCGGCTTCATCGCACAGGAGCGCTACCTCCCCGTCTACGACCGCGACCTGAATCGCTCGTTCCCCGGCAAAGCGGGGTCGACCAGCGCCAAGCGGATGGCCCGACGCATCTTCGACAACTTCGTCGCGCCCTGTGACGTGGGGCTGGACCTGCACACCTCCACCCGCGGCCGGACGAACATGCTCCACGTCCGTGCCGACATGGCCGACTCGTCGGTCGCCCGCGTCGCGAAGGCGTTCGCCTCGAACGTCATCATCGACGGACAGGGCCCCGAAGGGACGCTCCGCCGGGAAGCCAGCGAGGCCGGCACCGCCACGGTCACCGTCGAGATGGGCGAAGCCCACCGCTTCCAGCGGGAGTTCATCGACCGAGCCCTGGTCGGCGTCGAGAGCGTCCTCGCCGAGTTCGGCATCCTGCCGACCGAACGGGTCCGCTGGCCCGGCTGGCGGACGATCGTCGAAGGATCCAGCGAGAAGACGTGGCTGCGTGCCGACGCGGGCGGTCTCGTCGATATGCACGCCGCCCGCGGCGGCGTCGTCCGCGAGGGCGAGACGATCTGCACGATCGCCAACCCGTTCAAGACCGAACGCACCCACGTCGAGGCGCCCTTCACTGGACTGCTCGTCGGTATCCTCGAGAACCCCGTCGTCTACCCCGGCAATCCGCTCTGTCACCTCGTCAAACTCGACGGCGACACGCTCGACGCGATCGAACGCAGCGACGGGACGGGTTCGCCACGGGACCCGACGTCGCCCACCGTCGCCGAGTGAGCGTCGCGCGCGCGAGCGGGCGACGCCGGTTCGCTGGCGCGGCTCTGTTATCGGAGTGATACGTCGGCCGGTGGAACCGGCGATAATCCCCGAAACACCCACCGAACCCGGCGTCCTGTGGACGCGCGTGAACGTGTTCGGCGGCCGAGACGGGGCGGTGTAGAAACTACTATAGCCCCTGCTACCATTGCGCCCGTTGTATGAGCGGAACGTACGACCGCGGAGCGGTCGAGGATTTCGGCCGGTGGCGGGAGTTCCAGCCGGGCATGTGGGCCTGGATCTTCCACAAGTTCACCGGTTGGGTGCTCGTCGGCTACCTCTTTACGCATATCGCCGTGTTGAGCACCGCGACGGGTGGCGAGGTGCTGTACACGAACACGCTCCAGGGACTGGAAGAACTGCTGATCGTCCGTGTGCTGGAGGTCGGCCTCCTGTCGGTGGCCGTCTTCCACATCCTCAACGGGGTTCGGCTGCTGTTCGTCGACCTCGGGTTCGGACTCGAAAATCAGGACAAGAGCTTCTACGCGTCGCTCGTCGTGACGGCCGCCATCGTCGTCGCGAGCGTGCCGACGTTCCTCGCGGGGGTGTAACTCATGGCACAGCACTACTCGTCGTTCGAGCGCGGCGGCGTCAAGTGGCTCTTCCAGCGACTGACGGCGGTCTTCCTGGTCGGGGTTCTCGCCTTCCACTTCTTCCTGCTGCACTTCGTCAACCACGCCGCCGAGATCACCTTCGCCGGCACCGAGGCGCGGATGAGCCAGGTCGGCTACTTCGCGACGATGTGGCTGTTCCTCGTCACCGCGACCTTCCACGGCGTCAACGGCGTCTACAACGCCCTCGTCAATCAGGGCCTGAGCGGCACTCGCAAGACGGCAGTCGGGGCCGTTTTGACGCTGGCGAGCATAGCACTGATCGTCCAGGGAACCCGCGTGGCACTCGCGATGACCGACCTACTATGAGCACACAAATCGAACAAGAGCAGACAGAAGAGCAGACCGAGGCCGAGACGGCCGAACCGGCCGAGCAGTCGCCCCAGGAACGGCGCCTCTCGGAGAAGAAGGCCCGCGCCGAAGCCCGCGAACGCGAGGAGCAGGCCCGCGAGGAGGTCCGGGACGCCGACGACACCGTCCAGATCAAGGTGTTCCGCTACGACCCGGAGGTCGAGGGCAAGTCCGAGCCGCGCTTCGACGACTTCTCGGTCCCCTTCTTCAAGGGGATGACCGTCCTCGACGCGCTGATCTACGCTCGGGACCACTACGACTCGTCGCTGACCTTCCGCCACTCCTGCCGACAGGCGGTCTGTGGCTCCGACGCGCTGTTCGTCAACGGCCAGCAACGACTCGGGTGCAAGACCCAGATGGCCGACCTCGAAGGACCGGTTCGCATCGAGCCGCTCCCCCACCAGGACGTGGTGAAGGACCTGGTCGTGGACATGGAGCACTTCTACGAGCAGATGGAGGCCGTCGAGCCGTACTTCCAGCCCGACGAGCTCCCGGAGGGCGAGCGCGAGGAGCAGCGCCAGTCCCCCGAGAACCGCGAGAAGGTCAAGATGTCCACGCGGTGTATCTGGTGTGGCGCCTGCATGTCCTCGTGTAACATCGCGGCGGGAGACAACGAGTATCTCGGCCCGGCGGCCATCAACAAGGCGTACCGGTTCGCGATGGACGAGCGGGAAGGCGAGATCCAGAAGGAAGACCGACTGGAGATCATCGAGCAGGAACACGGCGTCTGGCGCTGTCAGACCCAGTTCTCCTGCACCGAGGTGTGCCCGAAGGACATCCCGCTGACCGAGCACATCCAGGAGCTGAAGCGCGAAGCAGTCAAGTCGAACCTCAAATTCTGGTAACCATGCACGAACACGACGTACTCGTCGTCGGCGCGGGCGGCGCAGGCCTGCGCGCGGCGATCGCGGCACACGAAGAGGGAGCGGACGTGGCGATGGTCACGAAGCTCCACCCCGTCCGGAGCCACACCGGGGCGGCCGAGGGCGGCATCAACGCCGCTCTGCACCCGGAGGACTCCTGGGAGCTACACGCCTACGACACGATGAAGGGCTCGGACTACCTCGGGGACGCCCCCGCGGTCGAGACCTTCGCTCAGGACGCTCCGGACGAGGTCATCCAGCTCGAACACTGGGGGATGCCCTTCTCCCGCGAGGAGGACGGCACCGTCTCCCAGCGACCGTTCGGCGGCCTCAGCCACCCCCGCACGACCTACGCCGGCGCCGAGACCGGCCACCACCTGCTCCACACGATGTACGAGCAGGTCGTCAAACGGGGTATCACCGTCTACGAGGAACAGCAGGTACTCGACCTGGCGGTGACCGACCACGACGACGTCGAGGACCGCGAGTGTCACGGCGTCGTCGCCTACGACATCGCCAGCGGCGAGATCCAGGGCTACCGCGCCACCAACGGCGTCATCCTCGCCACCGGCGGCCCCGGCCAGGTGTTCGACCACACCACCAACGCCGTCGCCAACACCGGCGACGGCTACGCGATGGCCTACCGCGCGGGCGTCCCGCTGGAGGACATGGAGTTCGTCCAGTTCCACCCGACGACGCTGCCCTCTACCGGGGTTCTGATCTCCGAGGGGGTCCGCGGTGAGGGCGGCATCCTCTACAACGACGAGGAGGAGCGGCTGATGTTCGAGTACGGCTACGCGAACAACGACGGCGAACTCGCCTCCCGCGACGTGGTCTCGCGGGCCGAACTGACGGAGGTCAACGAGGGCCGCGGTATCGAGGACGAGTACGTCCACCTCGACATGCGTCACCTCGGTGAGGAGCGTATCCTCGACCGCCTCGAGAACATCCTCCACCTCGCGGAGGACTTCGAGGGCGTCGACGGCCTCGACGAGCCGATGCCGGTCAAACCCGGCCAGCACTACCAGATGGGCGGCGTCGAGTGCGACGAGAACGGCCACACCTGCATCGACGGCCTCTACGCGGCCGGCGAGACCGCCTGCGTCTCGCTGCACGGGGCCAACCGCCTCGGCGGCAACGCCCTGCCCGAACTGCTCGTGTTCGGCGCCCGCGCCGGCAAGCACGCCGCGGGCGGCGACATGAAAGAGGCCGAGATATCGACGGGTCCCTCGGCCAAGAGCGAGGCCGGCGACCTCTCCGAGGAAGTCGAGATCGGCGCCGTCGACGCCGGTAACCGGAGTGTCGCCGCGGACGGCGCGGCGATCGACGCCGGGACGGTCGTCGACGCCGAAGTCCAGCGCCAGGAAGAACGGGTCGACCGCCTCCTCGAAGACGAGGGCGTCAACCACGCGCAGGTCCGCGAGGACATCCAGCAGACGATGACGGCCAACGTCAACGTCTTCCGCCGCGAGGACAACCTCGTAGAGGCGCTGGACGACATCCGCGAGGCGCGCGAGCGCTACCAGCACGTCGCCGCCTCGGACCCCTCGCGCACCTACAACACCGACCTGATGCACACGATGGAGACCCGCAACATCATCGACATCGCCGAAGCCATCGCGGTCGGCGCCCTCGCACGCGAGGAGTTCCGCGGGGCCCACTGGCGCGAGCAGTATCAGGAGCGCCGGGACGAGGAGTGGCTCAAACACACCATGCTCGCCTGGAACGACGGCAACCCCGAGCTGTACTACAAGCCCGTGCTCCTCGAAGCCGAGAAGGAGTACGAGCCCAAGGAACGCAGCTACTAGCGGTCGTCTATTTTTGGGCGAGGCTCCTCGCTCGGTTCACGCACCCAGGTGCTCGCTCGAAACCCGCGAGAAACGGCCCCGCGGCGACCGCTCGCCGTTCAGGACTCGTCGTTCTCGACGTCACCGTCGTCGGCCGCGTCGTCGGCCTCGGCTTCCACGTCGTCGTCGCTCTCGTCGACGACCCAGTCCTCGCGGACGCGCTTGGTACCGGAGTCGGTCTCGATGATCAGGACGTTGTAGTCCTCGGTCCCGGTCTTGACGCCGGTGACGGTCCCACTGGAGGTCCCGTAGACCGAGGAGTCGGGGCCGGCCACGTGGAAGGTGACCTCCTCGCCGCGCTCGACGGGCACGTCACCGAATCCGACGGGTGACCGCGGGACCGACTGCGCACCGCCGCGGTACAGCGGCTGTGTCCGCCCCGAGTCGTCGCCCGCGGCGGTCGCGTCTGCGGCGTCCTCTGCGTCGGCCTCGCCGACGCGGCGGCCGAAGCCGCACCGTTTCGTCTCCTCGACGACTACCTGGTCGACCGTCAGGGTGGGGTGGGACTCCTTCCACTCGGCGAGCGCGGTCTCCATCCGCTCGGCCGTCAGGTCGTCCCGCGCCGACACGTCGATCTCGAACGACCGCACCGACCGCTCGCCCGTCCGCGACTCGACGACCAGTTGCGCCTCGAAGACGCTCTCCGATCTGTTCTTCGCCTGCCGCTCGTACGTAATTTCTGATCCGTCGACAGTTATCATTGGCATGTCGATAGCTCGACTGTTTATATATTGGTGAGAAGCAAGTGATATATCTTTTCCAAGCCGTTTGGTAGAATCGAACGGTCGACGGTAGCGAGTGGCGTGGCCGGGCGAGAACCGTTCGAATCGTTCACTACCGGGATACACGTCGATATACGCGAAGGAGAGCGACCGAAAGCGACTTTAGCGCGTTCTCACTGGATGTGTGCATGACGTACACCGTCGCCGTCGTCGGAACGGGGCCCGACCCGGAGAACCCGACCGTCGAGGGGTTCGCGATGGGCTACCGCCACGCCGAATCGTTCGAGAACGACGACCGCTGTGAGGTCGTCGCCTGTGCGGACATCGTCCCGGAGAACGCCGAGGCGTTCGGGCGAACGTTCGACCTCCCCGAAGGGAACCTCTTCGAAGACTACGAGGCGATGCTCGACGCCGTCGAGCCCGACGTCGTGACCGTCGCGGTCCCGCCGGCGATCCACGAGGACGTGGTCGTCGACTGCGCCCGCAGCGGCGTCGTCTCGGCGATCCACGCCGAGAAACCGATGGCACACACCTGGGGGTCGGCCCGCCGGATGGCCGAGGCCTGCTGGCGTCGCGACGTCCAGCTCACGTTCAACCGACAGCGACGCTTCGGCAAGCCGTTCCGCGAGGCGAAACGGCTGATCGACGACGGGGCGATCGGCGACCTCCAGCGGATCGAGACCACGTGGAGCGACCTCTACGACACCGGTGCCCACACCATCGACCTGACGGGGATGTTCGCCGACGAGGCCGAACCCGAGTGGGTCATCGCACAGATCGACTACCGCGAGGAAGACGTGCGCTTCGGCATGCATCAGGAGAACCAGGCCTGGGCGCTCTGGGAGTACGAGACCGGCGTCCAGGGCGTTATCTCCGGCGGGGAAGGGAGCGACTTCGCCGACGCCGCCCACGTGATCCGCGGGACCGACGGCGAGATCCGAATCGACAGCGAGACGGGCAACATGCTGGAGATCCGCCGCGCCGGCGAGGGGTCGTGGGAGGCTATCGACGTGGACGGCGAGGATCTCCACAGCGCCCACGCCGAGGGCCGACAGTACGGCAGCGAGTACATCGACCGCGCGGCCAGTGAGGTCGTCGACGCACTCGCCGAGGGCCGCGAGTCCGAACTCGGCGTCAAAAACGGCCTCAAGACCGCCGAGATCATCTTCGGCGCCTACGAGTCCGCCCGGAAGCGCGGCCGCGTCGACTTCCCGCTCGAGGCCGAGGACAACGCTTTCGAGGCGCTCGTCGGAGCCGGGGAACTGGAATACGCTCCCGACGCAGTGGACGAGACCGACGACTGAACGGGGCGGGCCCCGGGCCCGATAGTCGCGGCTGGGGGCGCCTTTTTGTGCTACCGCTCCCAGTCACCGGTCGTGCAGTTCACCGAGTTCGGCGACGGCGACGTGCGCGTCCTCTTCGTCCTGGGCTGGGGCAATCGGACCCACCACGAGAACGTCCGGTGGCTGGTCGACGAGCTGGTCGACGCCGGCTACACCGTCGACGTGGGCGAGATTCCGGACCACGGGAGCGACTTCGAGGCGGGGTACGTCCGCCCGACCCAGCGACACCACGACGCCACCGGGCCCGACCGGATCCTCTCGCACAGCACCGGCGGACTGGTCGCCGCACACCTCGACTCGCCCGCTCGACGAGTGTATCTCAGTCCCTGGTGGGGGATGGCCGACGAGGGTCTCCTCGGACGGGTCGCCGCCGCGCTGCCCACCGACCGGCCGGTCGTTCCCGTTCCCTTCGAGGAGGGAGCGCTCGGCGACCTCGCGACGGAACGCCAGCGCGTCGAGGGGCCCGACCGGATCGCGCCGGCGTTCCTGCGGGCCGTCGCCGACGCCCAGTCGCGACTGCCAGACTTCCGCGACGACAGCGTGGTCTTCTGCTCGCTCCGGGACCAGGTCGTCGGCGTCGACGCGATCGGTGACCACGCCCCGGCCGAGCGCACCGTGCTCTACGACGGCGGCCACGAACTGTTCTCCTCGTCGTCGCGCGAACGGACCGTCGAGTGGCTGTTGGCCGTCCTCGGCGAGGGCCCCGGCGCGCTGACTGGCCCGGTTCGAACCAGCGCGGGGTCGGAGCGGTGAGGCAGTTCAGAACAACACGTACAGCATGAGGTAGACGACGACGCCGAGGGTAAAGGATATCAGCCACAGCGCCGCGGCGATGCGGCCGACGGTCGGGTGGCGCGTCTCGCGCAACTCTGGTATCGAGTGGGTCAGGGCCAACAGGAGAACGTAGATCACGAGCGGCACGCAGACGATAGCGAGGAGGATATGGACGGCGAGGATCCCGGGGTAGATAACGCCCTCGACCAGCGGCGGGCCGGAGAAGTCGCTCGGGCCCAGCAGGGCGACCCGGTAGAGATACGCGACGAGGAACAGAGCGAACAGGCCGGTCGTCGACAGCATCGCCGCGCGGTGGCGGGCCACGTCGCCCCTGCGGATCGCTCGGACGCCGACGACGATGGTTCCGATCGCCGTCGCGCTCACGATAGCGTTGACGTGCGGGATCGCTTCGAGCACCGCGTCGGGTGCTCGCGGTAGCAAACTCTGTGGGATCGCCTGCAGTGCCGCCGCGAAGACGAGTCCGAGCGCGACGACCGAGAGGATACCGGAGACCGCGGGGACGTGCTCCCTGACGTTCATCGGTCGTAACTGAGGACTCGACCGTGAATGCAGTTGCGCTTCGGGCGCGGCGAGCGACTCCGACGAGGGCGTCCGGCCTGGCCGAGAGGCCGTAGACCGACTGTCAGGGCCAGAGCCCGCGCGCCTCGTGTGCCTCGGCGATGCGGGAGAGCGCGACGGCGTAGGCGGCGTCGCGCCAGGTGCCGTCGCTCGATTCGAACTCGTCGGCGACGGCCTCGAACGCCGCGAGCATCTCGGTCTCCAGTTCCTCGTTGACGCGCTCGGCGGACCACGATCGGCGGTTGATGTCCTGGAGCCACTCGAAGTAGGAGACGGTCACGCCGCCGGCGTTCGCGAGGATGTCCGGAATCACCGACACGCCGCGGTCGGCGAGTATCTCGTCCGCGGCGAACGACACCGGCCCGTTCGCGCCCTCGACGACGACGTCCGCCCGGACCTCCGAGACGTTCGCCTCGGTGATGGCGTTGCCGACGGCGGCAGGAACGAGCACGTCCACGTCGAGTTCCAGCAGTTCGCCGTTCGGGATGGTGCGGTCGGCGTGGGCCGCGACGGCTTCGGGTTGCTCCTCGTGGGACGGGATCGAGCGCGTGTCGAGGCCGTCGGGGTCGTAGGCGGCACCCGTCACGTCGCTCACGGCGACGACCGTCGCGCCCCAGTCGTCGAGCAACCGCGCGGCGTTCGCGCCGACGCTCCCGAACCCCTGCACGGCGACGGTCGCCTCGGCGAGCGGCGTGTCGTAGTATTCGGCGACCTCACGGGTCACGATGGCGACGCTCCGGCCCGGCGCCTCGGCGCGGCCCTCGCTACCGCCGATGACCGGCGGCTTCCCGGTGACGACGCCCGGGATAGTCTCGGCCTCCTGCATGCTGTAGGCGTCCATCATCCACGACATCGTCTCGGCGTCGGTCCCCATGTCGGGCGCGGGGATGTCCGTCGTCGGCCCGATGACGTTGCGGATCTCGTCGGTGAACCGTCGGGTCAGGCGCTCGCGCTCGTCTTCGCTCAGCTCCTTGGGGTCGACGACGACGCCACCCTTCGCGCCGCCGAAGGGGATGTCCATTACCGCGCACTTCCAGGTCATCCACATGGCGAGGCCGATGGACTCCTCGCGGGAGACCTCCGGATGGAACCGTATCCCGCCCTTGTACGGCCCGCGGACGCTGTCGTGCTGGGCGCGGAAGCCGCGGAACACCTCGACGCTCCCGTCGTCGCGCTCGATCGGCACGGTCACCTCGTGGACCGCGTCGGGGTGGAGGAACCGTTCGACGACGTTCGGATCGACGTCGACCAGCGAGGCCGCCCGCCGCAGCTGACGGCGGGCCGTCGCAAGCGCCGACTCCGAGTCCTCGACCCGGGGTTCGGTACTATCGGCTGTCGACTGCGGTGGTGTGTCGGAAGACATGGTGGGGACCGCTACTCCAGCGACATCGCGCGATTCTGGAACTCGCCGTCGCACTCCGAACACTCGCCCGGATGCGACTCCGCCTTCACGATGGTCCCGCAGACGAGACACTCGTAGGTCGATTTCGTCTCCGCGTCGTCGGCGACGTCCTGATGGTGGGGCACGTACTGATTCACGACGCGAGATAATATAGTATTAATTATTTAGGGTATATAACCACATATTAATATTTGTCGCATTGGGGTAGTAACGAGGATTCCTTGTGTACAACTGTCATTTGATCAGACGACCCGACGCGGTAATACCGACCTTCGACCGACGACATGGTAGGACGAGAACCCAGTGTGGACGAAGCATCGATCCAGCTGAAAGTGCGAACGTACCCTACGAGTCACCGAGCGATTGTAACACCCGAAAAACTCCGAAAGTGATTGATGGGATCGATAGATCTGTGCTCAGCCTTTCGCTTCGCGCCACCAACCCACTATTGCCAGTCCTATGAATCCTGCAAATACTATCGCATCGGATGGTGACGTATATTGCGAGAAATCTGATAGGGAGACGACCAGCATGAATCCAGACAATATTAAGAACATCAAATAAAACGCACTAACGTGGTTCATATGTTAGAATTGTATGCCTGAGACAACTACTGGTTATACGTTACAGCCCTGTTAAGTCTAATCCCTCGTCGGCGAGACTTCCGATCCCGTCTGCGAGGTCGTCAGCGATGTCTGTTGCTGTTCTCCAGGCATTTTCGCCAACATCTTCCAGGTCGTCAACTAGATCCTCGTCAAAGAGGTCCCCCTCACACAGAGGGACGATGTACACTGCCGGCTTCGTCTCGTACGAGACATACACCTCAAATTCGACACCGTCGCAACCGGTCTGTTCGGAGAATACATCTTCAGCGAAACAGCCAGCAGCACTAGCAGTACAGACTGCGCCAACGATACTCGCACCCCCTACGACACTGACTGGACCGCCAAACGCACTCCCAACACCGCCTAAGACAGCAACACCTGTACACGTTACAGTAGCCCCTCCAGTAGGTGAGCCTATCTCATGCAACTTTTCCGTTACTAGGTTGTCAGATCCATAGATACCCTCTCCCGAAAAGCCTTCTCAGACCGAGAGAAGCCTCTGTTTGTTGTTGAAGCGTAAAAAGCCACAAAACGAGAGCAGCTACAGAAGACGGAACCGCGGCGACCGCGCTACTGGAAGGTGCGGCCGAGCTCGTCGTCGCCGGTCTCGGCCTCTGCGGTGTCGAACCGTTCTTCGATCTCGTCGTAGCGCTCGCGGGTCTCTTCGGTGACACTGGGGGAGACCTCCTCCAGGGCGTCCTCGAAGTGCTCCATCGTGACCTTCACGTTGCCGACGGAGTCGCCGATGTCCTCGGGGTCGACGCTCGCGAGGAACTCGCGGGTCGCGGCCATCGACGCCTCGCGGGTCACGGCTTCGATGTCGGCGCCGACGTAGCCGTCCGTGCGTGCCGCCAGGTCGTCGAGGTCGACGCCCTCGGCGAGCGGCTTGTCGCGGGTGTGGACCTCGAAGATCTTCCGGCGAGCCTCCTCGTCCGGGACGGGCACGTGGACGTGCCTGTCGAGGCGACCGGGCCGCAACAGCGCGTTGTCGATGAGGTCCGGACGGTTCGTGGTCGCGATGACGACCACGTCCTCCAGCTCCTCCAGGCCGTCCAGCTCGGTCAGCAGCTGGGAGACGACGCGCTCGCCGACCTGCGAGTCGCCGGCGCTCTGTCCGCGTTCGCCCGCGATGGAGTCGATCTCGTCGAAGAACACCACCGTGGGTGCGTTCGAGCGAGCCTTCTCGAAGACCTCGCGGACGCCCTTCTCCGATTCGCCCACGAACTTGTTCAGCAGTTCGGGACCCTTGATCGAGATGAAGTTCGACTGGGCCTCGTTGGCGATGGCCTTGGCGAGCAGGGTCTTCCCCGTGCCCGGCGGGCCGTACATCAGCACGCCCTTGGCGGCCTGCATGTCCATAGCCTCGAACACCTCGGGGTAGTCCAGCGGCCACTGGATCGTCTCGCGTAACCGTTCTTTGGTGTCTTCGAGCCCGCCGACCTGGTCCCAGGTCACGTCCGGCACCTCGACGAACACCTCCCGCAGCGCCGAGGGTTCGATCCCCTTCAGCGCCTGCTTGAAGTCGTTCTCCGAGACTTCCAGGTGTTCGAGCACCTCGGCGTCGATCTCGTCCGATTCGAGGTCGAGCTCGGGGCGGATGCGCCGCAGGGCGTTCATCGCCGACTCCTTGGTCAGCGACTCCAGGTCAGCGCCGACGAAGCCGTGAGTGTTCTCGGCGTACTGGTCGAGGTCGATGCCCTCCGCGAGGGGCATCCCGCGGGTGTGGACCTGCAGGATCTCCTTGCGGCCGTTCTTGTCGGGAACGCCGATCTCGATCTCCCGATCGAAGCGACCGCCGCGACGGAGCGCGGGGTCGACGGCGTCGACGCGGTTGGTCGCGCCGATGACGATGACCTGCCCGCGCGATTCGAGACCGTCCATCAGGCTCAGCAGTTGCGCGACGACGCGCCGTTCGACGTCACCCTGGGTCTCACCGCGCTTGGGCGCGATGGAGTCGATCTCGTCGATGAAGACGATGGCGGGAGAGTTCTCCTCGGCCTCGTCGAAGACCTCGCGGAGCTGTTCTTCGGACTCCCCGTAGTACTTCGACATGATCTCCGGGCCGGAGATGTCCGTGAAGTACGCGTCGATCTCGTTGGCGACCGCTTTCGCCATGAGCGTCTTGCCGGTGCCGGGCGGGCCGTGGAGGAGCACGCCCTTCGGCGGCTCGATACCGAGCGTCTCGAACAGCTCGGGGTGGCGCATCGGCAACTCGATCATCTCGCGGACCTGTTCGAGCTCGTCGTCCAGGCCGCCGATGTCCTCGTAGGTGATGTCGGGCGCGCCGCCTTCGGCGGCGCCGGGCGCGGCGCCGGTGATCTGCTCGGCGGGCTTCTCGGCCACGTCGACCTCCGTCGAGTCCGTCACGACGACGGTGCCCGACGGTTCGGTGCCGGCGATCTTCAGCGGGATCTTCTGGCCGCTCATCGACGAGAGCGGACCGAGCCCGAAGCTGACGGGCACGGTCTGGCCCTCGGTGACGGCCTGCCCGCTGAGGTTGTTGCGGATCATCGGGCCGACGTTGCCCCTGACCCGGAGGTTCTGTGGGAGAGCGACGCTGACCCGGGCCGCCGGGTTCACGTCGGCCTTCTCGACGTCGACGTTGTCGTCGATCCCCGCGTCGGCCTCTTGGCGGAGCCGACCGTCGATCCGGATGACACCTCGACCCTCGTCCTCGGGGTAGCCCGGCCAGACCCGCGCGACCGCGCGGGACCCGTCGCCCTCGATGACGATGTAGTCGCCGTTCTCCAGGTCGAGCTCGGCCATCGCCGCGCGGTCGATCGCGGCGAGTCCGCGCCCCGCGTCCTTCTGCTTGAGCGGCTTGACAGAGAGTCTCATGGGCTCACCTCGATAGTGAGGACACCGTTGCGGATAAACGCTCGCGCGTCACCCGAAAGCTCCAGATCGTACTGCTCGCCGTCGACGACGACGATGACCGCGTCGTCGAGCACGTCGACCGAGGCCTCCCGGCCGGGGCCGAGGTCCGCCGCCAGCACCGTCTCCTCGTCGTACTCGTAGCGCCGCAGGCCGACGTCGTCGGCCAGCTGTTGGGTTCCGGTCATACTAACTCGTAGTTAGCGAGATAACTATTTAAATCTATCGCCAAAGCACCCCCGTACGTGGGGGGTTCGACCCGTATCGGTACAATTGCGGTTCACACTGACAGGCGTCTGGGGAGTTTGGGCGAAGTACCGACTCGCGACGGTCGCTACGGCTTTCAGGCAGGCCGACCAACGGTCGATATGGAGACCGTTCGCCACGACGGCCGCGAGACGGCTTATCGGCTCGCGGGGGAGGACGGAGCGGTCGGCGACGCGGTCGCGCTGTACGTCCACGGTAGCGGCGCGACCCACCGCCTGTGGGCCGCACAGTACGGCCCGGACGGACCCCTCCGCCCGGCCGCCGCGCTGGATCTGAGCGGCCACGGGGACTCGGCGGACGTGACGACCGATCCGGGGCCCGCGACGCTCGACGCGTACGCACGAGACGTGATCGCCGTCGCGGAGGCGACCGGCGCCGACGCGCTCGTCGGCAACTCCCTCGGCGGTGCCGTCGTCCTCCGGATCGCGCTCGACACCGACTTCGACCCCGGAGCGCTGGTGCTGGCCGGCACCGGCGCGAAACTCGGGGTCGACGAGCGCTTGCGCGAGTGGCTCGCCGACGACTTCGACCGCGCGGTCGACGTCCTCCACGAACCGGATCGACTGTTCCACGACGCCGACGAGCGGACGCTCGACCGGTCGCGCGAACAGATGCGTGCGACCGGCCAGTCCGTCACCCGTCGGGACTTCCTGACCTGCCACGCCTTCGACGTTCGCGACCGGCTCGACGAGATCGCCCTCCCCGCGCTGGCCGTCGTCGGCGAACACGACTCGCTGACGCCGCCCTCCTATCACGAGTTTCTCGCCGACCGCCTGCCGGACTGCGAGTACGTCGAGATCCCCGACGCCGCCCACCTCGCGATGGTCGAACGGACGGGGGCGTTCGACCGCACGGTCGGCCGGTTCCTCGACTCGCTCGACGGCTGAGACGCAGGTACGGACGCTCGTGGCGACGGTCCCGAGCGGAAAACGGGGGACTCAAGGCGCCGTCGCCGAAACTCGCGAATATGCCAGCGCGCGTCGAGCGGACCGACCCGGACGGCGTCGACTACGGGCGGGTCATGCAGCTCACGTTCGTCGCCACGATCGTCGCGGGAGCACCCCTGGTGGCCATGCTGTCGCTCGCCGTCGAGCTGACGACGTGGACCGAGCGCGCGCTGTTCGCCGTCCGCGTCGGTGCGGTCGTCTGGATCGTCACCGCTCTGTCCGTCTACGTCTACGAGCGCCGCGTCAACGGCTGAAAGTTTCTCAAACCCGGTCTTCGACCCATCGGAAGTCGAGCCCGGCGGCACTGGCAGCTTCTCGATCGGAGTCGGAGTCGCCCACGAACAGCGACGAGGTGGGCTCGGCGCCGAGTTGCTCCACGGCGTGGACCAGCGGCCCCGGGTCGGGCTTGACCGTCTCGTGGGAGTCCCGGCCGACGACCGCGTCGACGTGGCGGTCGATGCCGTGAAGTTCGAGCGCGATCCGACAGGCCGCCGCGCAGTTGAGCGAACAGACCCCCACCGGGATCGAGTGCGGGAGTTCGTCGGCGAGTGCGAGCCGTCGGGCGCTGCGCGCGCCGTCGCGTTCGAACTCCGCGATAGCGTCGTCGACGCGGTCGAGCAGGCCCTCGGCCGCCGCGAGTTCGCGCATTGCCCAGATGTCCGCGTTCGACACGTCGTGGCCTCGGGCCCGCAGGATCGCCGCGCACCGCTCGGCCACGTCCCCCCAGTCCACGTCGAGGCGGACGAGCGTCCCGTCCAGGTCGTAGACGATGGCGTCGTACTCCGTCACGGGCGACGGTAGGGATCGAGCCAGCAAATGCGTGTCGACCGGGGACGGTCAGGGTACCATCGGGCGGTCGCAGTACCGCACCGGCGAGCGAGTGACCAACCGCCGGCTACTCACCCAGCAGGTCCCGCGCGACGATGTTCTTCTGGATCTGGCTGGTCCCCTCGTATATCGTCGTCACCTTCGCGTCCCGGTAGAGTCGTTCGACCGGGAACTCGGAGGTGTAGCCGTAGCCGCCGTAGATCTGGACGGCCTCGTTCGTCACGTCGACCGCCGCCTCGCTCGCGAAGTACTTCGCGACGCTCGCGGCCGTCCGCGCCGACTCCCCGCGGTCCTGTGCGGCCGCGGCCTCGTGGGTCAGTGCCCGCGCCGCCCGCACGCTCGTCTCCATGTCCGCCAGCTTGTGGCGGATCGACTGGATGTCGGCGATCGGCCGGTCGAACTGCTCGCGCTCGCCGGCGTAGGCGACCGCCTCGTCGAGCGCGGACTGCGCCAGCCCGACCGACTGGGCCGCGATGCCGATCCGCCCGCCGGTCAGGATCGAGAAGGCCGCCGCCAGCCCCCGACCGGGTTCGGTCAGCCGGTAGCGCGCCGGCACCTCGACGCCGTCGAAGACCAGACTCGTCGTGTCGCTGGCTCGCAGGCCGAGTTTGTCCTCTTTCTTTCCGACTTCGAGCCCGGCGGCGTCGGTCGGGACCAGAAACTGCGTCACCGACTCGGGGTCGTCCGGGTCGGTCTTCGCGAAGACGACCGCCACGCCGGCGCGCTCGCCGTTGGTGATCCACTGCTTCTTCCCGTCTATGACGTACGCGTCGCGGCCGTCGACAGCGCGGGCGGTCGTCGCCATCTCTGCGGGGTTCGACCCGGCGTCGGGTTCCGAGAGCGCGAACGCGCCGACCGGCCGACCGTCCACCATCTCCGGCAGCCACTCCTCGCGGACCGACTCCTCGCCGAACTCCGCGATACAGGAGGTGGCCAGACAGTGGACCGACAGCGCCGTCGCGACGGCCAGCGACCCGTAGGCGACCGCCTCGTTGACGACGGCGTAGGTCAGCCGGTCGGCGTCGAACCCGCCGTAGGCCTCGGGGACGGTCAGTCCCGTCAGGTCGAGGTCGGCCAGCCCGTCCCACACGTCCTCGGGGAACTCGCTCTCGCGGTCCGCCTCGGCCGCGACCGGACGGATCTCCGACTCGGCGAACTCTCGGACAGCCTCGCGGATCGCCGCCTGCGTGGCCGATAGCTCCATGGCACGTTATTGGGATAGCGGCGGCAAAAATTGCGCGGCCGGTGGCGCAGTGGTCAGGGACTGGTCGGACAGTTGACGGCCGGGGCGTTCAGCTCGACCGGGGGCTCGGTCCGGCTGGTGTTGTACTCGCTGTAGTCGTAGGTGTCCGAGACGGCCACCTGACCGTTGACGTAGATCCGGTTGTTGTAGCCGGCGACCACGTCGATGATCTTGAGTCGGCTCCCCGAGCAGCCGGGTTTGAAGACCATGTAGATGTCGTTGGTCGGTTCCGTCGAGCTATCGGTGATCGGATCGATCTCGTTGGTGCTCCCGGTATCCTGAATCGTGTAGGCGTCCTTTCCGTAGGCCTTGTCGGGGTCGTCCGTCCAGTTCAGGCCGCCGGCGTTACCCGTCTTGTGGACGTTGTCCGTCATCACGATGACCCAGACCGGCGGTGGAACGCCCTCGATCGATTTGTCGTACTTCCGGATGTAGTGGAACTGGTTGGTGACCGGGATCTTGCCCACGTCGCTCACGTACGAACCGCCGAAGTTGTCGTCGTCGGGACCGTCGGGGTCGATCTCGATACCGAAGGTGAACTCGGGCTGGACGCGCACCTTGTCGAGGCCCGTCTGATCCTCGATGTAGGCGTACTCGAACTTCTCCGGGAGGGCCCTGATACGTTCACAGGAGAGGCCCCGTTCCATCCGGTAGTCCCGAACCGGGTAGGTCGTCTCGCCTTCCTTCGAGACGATCTCGATGTGGTCGCCGGGGTAGAGACACGTGAACTCCAGGGGCTCGTGGCCGTCCCACCGATAGACACGGTTGTCGTTGACCTCCAGAACGTACGTCGAGTCCTCGTTTCGCAGCGTGTCGGGCGAGATCCGCAGCGAGTCGTTCCCGCTCTCCAGAAACTGTACGTCGAAGGTCCCGACGCCGTGAACTTGCGCGCTGTCCTGGGTCGACCGCGCCAGATCGGTCGTCGTCACGGTGACGAGCGTCGCCAACAACACGACGATGACGACCATGAGCGTCACACCGACCGGTGTCGATACCCCGAGTACTCCGCTCTCGCCGTCGGCTGTGTCGAACATACCACTCCCCCCTACTGAAAACAGCCACACACGTCAGCTATTTATGCCCTTCGAGGGACTTCTCGCGCTGAAAACACCGGCCGGTCGCCGACGGTCACTCCCCGTCGACCAGCCGAACGTCGAGTTCGGCTTCCAGGGCGCCGATGAGCGACCCGCCGACGTTCGCCTGAGTCGCGCGTCCCTGCTCGACGGCGAGGACGTCGGATTCCGCTGCGTCGACGGCTTCGGCGAGCTCGCCGGTCTGGAGGCCGGCGTCCTGGCGAGCCGCGACGAGCACGTCGCCGTAGTCGCTGACGAGATACGGGAGCTGGTCGTCGTCGTAATCGGCGCCGTCCTCCCAGTGGGAGGCGTCGGCCTGGGCGGCGTCCTGCATGCGAGCCGCGTTCTGTGCCGCCTGCCGTTTTCGGTCGCGCCCGTCGTCGCCGCCGTCGGACCCCCCACCAGGCGTCTCGTCGTGCTGGACGCACTCCGAGCAGACGCTGAGCGTCGCCCCGGCGACGCTCGCGGTCTGTAGATCCACGTTCTCCGCGCCGCAGAGTTCGCAACTGTCGCTGGCGCTGGAGCCGGCGCCACCGGTCGAGTACTTGGCCATGCTGGGGGTAGTGGAGCCCCCCTATTTGAATGGCCCGTTTTCCCTCGTCGGGATGACCTGACAGTCCGCCGGAATCGCCACCCGGAAACGGCCACGGTGCGAGTGGGTCGTCGACGGGCCGACGGGAGCGTGGGGTCGTCACACATCGAGCGGCGAAACCGACAGTGATTTTAATGCCCCTCGGGAATGAACGAATGCGGAAAACCGCAAGAGCAGACGAGTGCGTGGGTAGCCAAGCCAGGCCAACGGCGCAGCGTTGAGGGCGCTGTCCCGTAGGGGTCCGCCGGTTCAAATCCGGTCCCACGCACTACCAGTCCGCCCACGGCGGACGACAGTGCAGGTGCATCCCTCAGGGAGTCACGCGAGCGCAGCGAGCGTGACGTCGATGGACCGGTGAGCGAAGCGAATCCGGTCCATCGGAACTGCACCCACGCAAACTTCCTACCGAAGCGAATCGACGAGCCACAGGTATCCCCACGGTTCCCGAACTGTGGGCGGCAGTGCAGGTGCATCCCTCAGGGAGTCACGCGAGCGCAGCGAGCGTGACGTCGATGGACCGGTGAGCGAAGCGAATCCGGTCCATCGGAACTGCACCCACGCAAACTTCCTACCGAAGCGAATCGACGAGCCACAGGTATCCCCACGGTTCCCGAACTGTGGGCGGCAGTGCAGGTGCATCCCTCAGGGAGTCACGCGAGCGCAGCGAGCGTGACGTCGATGGACCGGTGAGCGAAGCGAATCCGGTCCATCGGAACTGCACCCACGCAAACTTCCTACCGAAGCGAATCGACGAGCCACAGGTATCCCCACGGTTCCCGAACTGTGGACGACAGTGCAGGTGCATCCCTCAGGGAGTCACGCGAGCGCAGCGAGCGTGACGTCGATGGACCGGTGAGCGAAGCGAATCCGGTCCATCGGAACTGCACCCACGCAAACTTCCTACCGAAGCGAATCGACGAGCCACAGGTATCCCCACGGTTCCCGAACTGTGGGCGGCAGTGCAGGTGCATCCCTCAGGGAGTCACGCGAGCGCAGCGAGCGTGACGTCGATGGACCGGTGAGCGAAGCGAATCCGGTCCATCGGAACTGCACCCACGCAAACTTCCTACCGAAGCGAATCGACGAGCGACGGCCGTCTCGGTCGGTCACTCTCCGCGCACGACCAGCGACAGCGCCAGCGCCAGCGCCGCGGCCGCGAAGCCGGCCAGCACCACGAACAGCAGCCACGTCGAGCCGTAGGTGAGCACCCACCCGGTAATAGAGGCACCGACCGCGCCGATCCCGAAGATGGCGAGGTACGTGTAGCCGAACGAGAGGCCACGGTGTTCCGGCGGCGAGTACTTCGCGATCGTCGCCTGGGAGAGCGGCTGCATGCCGAACAGCACGAACCCGAGGGCGCCGCTGACCGCGAGCAGCGCCGGCAGCGAGCCCGAGGCCGGAACGAACAGGAGCGCGATCGCGACCAACAGGGTCAACGCGACCACGAGACCACGCTCGGGTTCGACGGCGTCGGTGAGGCGACCGCCGACGTACTGGCCCCCGATACCGACGGCGAGGAGGCCGGCGTAGAGGTATCGCGAGCGGTCGAACTCCCCGGCGGCCGGCCCCTCGGAGAACGGACCGAGCGACCGGGCGGCCGACCCGACCAGCGGTTCGAGGAAGTCGCTCAGGAGATCTGGGAGGAACGTCAACATCCCGCGATAGTACAGGCCGTTGAACAGCACGAGCGCGAAGACGGTCAGGAAGCCGACGGTGAACACGGCCCGCGAGGCCGTCAGGAACTCCGTGAGCGACCCGATGTCGGTTTCGGGCGCGTCACCACCGTCGGCGGCCGCTTCCCGCCCACCGACCGCGGCGGTCTCGTCGAACTCCGCGCGGAGGCCGGCCACGGTCGCGACGAACGCGGGGACCGCGAGCACGGCGACGGCGACCCGCCAGTCGGCGACGACGAGGAGGAGCGCGGTGAGGAAGGGACCGGCGACGATCCCGACGTTGCCGGCCATCCCGTGGTAGGCGAAGGCGGCGCCCCGTTCCTCGACGCCCTTGCTGATGAGCGTCAGGCCCGCGGGGTGGTAGACGCTGGCCGCGATCCCCCACAGAGCGAGCGCGACGGCGATACCGGCGACCCCCGGGAGCACGCCCAACAGCAGAAAGGATAGCCCCATCCCGAACGTGCAGCCGACGACCAGCGTTCGCGAGCCGAAACGGTCGACGAGCAGGCCCGCCGGGAGCGCGCCGACGCCGAACAGTCCGTACCCGACGGCCACGACGGTTCCCAGCGTCGCCGAAGTGACCGGGAACTCGACGATCCAGACGGTCAACAGGATCGGAACGGCCAGTTCGTAGGTGTGGACCAGCCCGTGGGCGGCCATCGCGAAGCCGGTGATAGCCCGGTCGTTGCGGTTCATCGCACTCGCGGTCCTCCGTCGGTTTCCGCCGTCATCTCACTCGGACCGACGGGCGCCCGTCTCAATGCGATTTCCCTTCGAGAAACGAGGTCTACGGGGGGATCGAGCTTGCGGTTCCGAAGCGGACCGCGACCGCGTCCGACCGATCGGTCCCGTGGGGCGGGCCCCGAACTGTGCGAGTCGTCAGTAACTCGCGTCCTGAACGACGTTGAGATCGAAGCTCTCGTCGACGGGTTCGTCGTCGGGGGTCAGGTAGCCCTGAGCGAAGGCGGTGTAGACGGTGCCGCCGTTGAGCGACACGTCGTAGTCGGCGACGATATCGCCGTCGTTGGAGTCGGTGTCGCCGCGGATCTGGACGGTGTAGTCGTTGGCTTCGACGGTGGTGTAGCCGGACTCTCCGAAGGCGACCCCGTCGAACAGTACCACGTCGCCGCCGGCGGCGGTCACGTCGACCGCGGGCGCGTCGGGCGAGCCGTGGACGACGCGGAGCCGCGACATGTCTCCCCCGGGGTCACTGTTGTCGTCTTCGAGGACGAGCGGCTGGAACTCGGTGTCCTCGCTCGTCAGCTCGCCCGCGGCGACGATCGTGTAGTCGCCGGTGCCGACGGTGACCGGCCCCTCGAAAGCGACGGTGTCGGCGTCGCCCGCGGCGGTGATCGTGACGGTCCGCTCGCCGCTGGGCACGGACATGTAGTCGCTGACGGCGCCGAAGGGCACGTCCGAGAGCGCCTGGCTGTCGTCGACGTACACGTCCACGTTCGGGGCGTCCGGGGACATGTGCGCGACCCGGACCGACCCGGTCTCGACCAGGCCACCGCCGCCCGCGCCCGAGTCGACGGCGAACGTCAGGTCGAACGGCCCCTCGGCGTCCTCGTCGCCGGGCGTGAGGTAGCCGCCGGCGAAACCGGTGTAGACGGTGCCGCCGGTGAGTTCGACGGAGTACTCGGCGACGATATCGCCGTCGTTGGAGTCGGTATCGCCGCGGACGCCCAGCGTGTAGGTTCCCGCGGGTACCTCGACGTACCCGGACTCGCCGAACGGGACGCCGTCGAACAGGACGGTGTCGCCGCCGGCGGCGGTCACGTCGACCGCCGGTGCGTCGGGCGAGGCGTGGACGAGGCGGACCCGGGCCATGTCCGACCCGACGTCGCTGTTGTCGTCTTCGAGGACGAGCGGCCGGAACTCGCTGTCCTCGCTGGAGAGTTCGCCGATCGCGGCGATGGTGTAGTCGGTGTCGGCTTCGACGGTCACCTCGCCCTCGAAGGCGACGGTGTCGGCGTCGCCCGCGGCGGTGATCGTGACGGTATGGGTCCCGGCGGGCAGCTCCAGGTAGTCGCTGATCGCGCGGAACGGCACGTCAGAGAGGGTCTCGCTGTCGTTGACGTACACGTCGACGTTCGGGGCGTCGGGCGAGAAGTGGGCCACGCGGACGTTCGCGGTACCACCCATCCCGGAGTCGGTCTCCGTGTCGGTGCCCATGCCGTCGCCCATGGCGTCGGTATCGGTGTCCATCCCGCCGTCCATGGCGTCGGTCTCCTCGTCGTCGTCGGCTTCGGTGTCGGTGGATCCCCCGTCCGATCCACAGCCGGCGAGGCCGACCGCGGCCGATGCACCGAGCGCTGCGAGCAGGTCGCGTCGCGTCTTGCGTGTCATCGCTAGAAGCCCAGGAAACGAGCGACGTGAAGATTTTCCGACGTGACACCGTACCCACGCCCGGGAGTCACCCAAATTCGTTCGAACTCCGTGTCGGATCGCGGTCGACGACGCGGTCAGTGACCCGGTGGGCCCGCGAACCCGCGGTTCCCCGCTCAGTCCCAGGTGACCCAGGCGAGAAAGAGGATGGCGGCGAGTTCGAGGATCTGGACGAAGGTCATGGCGCGGCCGGCGACGGGGGCCGCCGAGCGCAACAGGTTCGCCACCTCCGGGTCGATCACGTAGTAGTAGACCGACAGGCAGTTCTCGGCCAGCAACAGGAGGCCAAAGACGAGCAGGCCCAGCGGGTGCTTCGACCGGAACTCCAGGTAGTTGCGGGCCCAGATGCCGACGAGTGCGACCAGGAGGACGACGTTCAGGGTCGCGGCCGCGCTCGCGGCGTCCAGCCAGAGACTCATCCGTTCCTCCCTTGTCCGCCCCGCCGAATATACGTGTTCCTAATTTCGACCATACTCACTCGACCCGTTCGAAGATCTCCTGGACGGTTCCCCAGTTGGCCCGGACCCGGTCGGTCGGCAGGTAGACGGCGCCGTAGTCGTCGCCGCTCTTGTCGACGATGTCGTTGTCCAGCAACACGTCGAGGTGGTGCCTGACGGTCTTGTAGTCCAGATCGAGGTCGTCGGCCAGCTGGTGTGCGTTGCGGGGCCGCTCGTCGATCGCCTGGAGGATCCTGATCCGGTTTCGCCCCCCGCGCGTCCCGGTGAGCACGTACCACAGGGTCCCCTCCATTACCAGTCCGCTACGGAGCGGACGCCGTAAGCGTACCGGAGTCGACGGGACCGGACGACGCCGCCTGGACGGCTTCACGTCACTCGGTGAGCGCCCCGGCATCGCTCGTGTCGACGATGTCCCGCGTCTCTCCCGAGACGACCCCCTCCAGGCGTTCGGTCTCGATCCCGAGCGACTCCCGCTGTTCGGCCAGGCGCTCCTCGACCCGCTGGTAGGGCTCGCTGTCGGCGAGTTCCGCCTCGTCGACGCGCGCTTCGAGCGTCGCCTTCTTCGACGCGAGCGCGAGAAAACCCCTTAGAGCGTCGTCGTAGGTGGCCCGTCGGTGCATCTCCTCGACGACGGCGAGCAGTTCCGGCCGACCGATCGGCTTGACGACGTACTCGTCGAACGGCAGGTCGACGACGTCGACCGCCGGGTCGACCGCCGTCACCATCACGACCCGACAGTCAAGCACCCGCTCCTCGATCCGCGCGAGCACCTCCTCGCCCGATAGCCCCGGCATCCGCCGGTCGAGCAGGACCACGTCGACCCCGGGACCGACCGCGTCCAGTGCCGCCTCACCGTCGTAGACGGCTTCGACCGCGTACTCGTCGGTCAGAAACGCCGCGTACGTGTCCGCGACGACCCGGTTGTCGTCGACGACCAGCACCGCCGGCTCCGTGGTCATCGCCACCGCCCCCACCTCGACCCGTCGTCGGTCGGTCGTTCGGGCCTCATCGTCCGTTCGTTCGTCAGTTCGCGCAAATAGGTTGCCCCCTCGTTCACAGAATTGATATCCGGGGCGGGGCCGGGAAGACGGCTCGATACGTCACCGGACAGCCACGCTCTCGCTTCTTCGCGGCGTATATCATCTGAAAAACTAACCAAAATCAAAATCGATATTTTTTGCACAAGCTTTATTATGGGTCGGCCGATATTCGTAGTTGCGGCACCAGTTCGGTGCCAACCCACCCACCCACCCCCACACCCACCCCACCTTTCTGCGGGAGTTACCTACACAGCGATAGCACCAGCGGCGATCCGTCGCGTGGAGGCTGTCCGACAGCGTGTCGAAACTCCTGAGTAGCGAGTCACTGTACGGAGTGCCATGGTGTCGGCCACTACCGCGGCTCTCGCCCTGCTGACGGGGTTTCTGACCGGTGCAGTCTTCCGATTCCTGAACGTCCCGATCCCGGCGCCCCCGAACGCAGCCGGCGTGCTGGGAGTCGTCGGGATCTACCTGGGGTACGTCGTCCTCGACCACTTCGACGTGGGAATCGACCTACTCGGGTACGTCTGACCCGGAACGAAACGCGGCGACGGGCCGAAGGCGGGTGAAACGTCAGTCGTCGGCCGAGGAGTGCCCGACGACCGGTCGGGTGACCTCGCGGTCGGTCCGTTCTCCTTCGATGTCGTAGGGATACTCGCCGGTGACACAGCCCAGACACAGGTCCGAGTCGGACGTGCCGAGCGCGTCGGCGATGGCCTCGATGGAGAGATACGACAGCGAGTCCGCCTGGATCTCCTCGCGGATCTCCTCGACGGACCTGTCCGCCGCGATGAGTTCGTCGCGGCTGGCCATGTCGATGCCCATGTAACAGGGCGCGACGATCGGCGGCGCGCCGATGCGGACGTGGACCTCCTCGGCGCCGGCCTCGTAGAGCAACTCCACGAGCTGCGAGGAGGTCGTCCCGCGGACGATGGAGTCGTCGATGACCGTGACGGTCTTGCCCTCGACCGTGCTCTTGATCGGGTTGAGCTTGAGCCGGACGGCCCGCTCGCGTTCGTCCTGTGTCGGCATGATGAACGTGCGCCCGACGTAGCGGTTCTTCATCAGCCCCTCTGCGAAGTCGACGCCCTCGGGCGCGGCGTCGGCGTAGCCCGAAGCGAACGCCCGCCCCGAGTCGGGCACGGGCATCACCACGTCGGTCTCGATGCCCGATTCTTCCCACAGCGCGCCGCCCAGGTCACGGCGAACCTCGTAGACGAGTTCGTCGTCGATGACCGAGTCCGGCCGCGCGAAGTAGACGTGTTCGAAAAAGCAGTGAGCGGTCTGTTCGGTCTCGACGAGCTGGTAGGTGTCGAAGCCGCTGCCGTCGTCGTGGAGCACGACGAGTTCACCCGGCCGCACGTCCCGGACGAGTTCGCCGTCCAGCGTGTCGATCGCCGCGCTCTCGGAGGCGAGCACGTAGCCGTCGTCGAGTTCACCGATACACAGTGGTCGGTTGCCCTGCGGGTCTCGCACGCCCAGGACCGTCTCGTCGTGGGTGATCGTCAGCGAATAGGAGCCGTGGATCCGGCTCATCGTCCGTTTGACCGCCCGGACAAGGTCCTCTTCGAGGAGATTGCGAGCGAGGTCGTGGGCGATCACTTCGGTGTCGCCGTCGGAGGTGAAGGCGTGGCCCAGCGCGGCGAGTTCCTCACGGATCTCCGCGGTGTTGATCAAGTTGCCGTTGTGGGCGAGGCCGAGCGAGCCACTCTTGAACGAGACCGAGAACGGCTGCGCACAGCAGTTGTTGACCGACCCCGAGGTGGGGTAGCGGACGTGGCCGATGCCGTTCGAGCCGTTGAGCGAGTCCAGGTCGGACTCGTCGAAAACGTCGCCGACCAGTCCCATCTCGACGTGTTCGTACTGCTGGAAGCCGTCGTGGGTGACGATCCCGGCCGATTCCTGGCCGCGGTGCTGGAGGGCGTAGAGCGAATAGTAGAGGGGGCGGGCGACGTCTCGGTCGGCGGTAGAGATGCCGACAACGCCGCACTTCTCGTGCATTCCTTACTCGCCCGCTTTGTCCTGCCAGGCGTAGTCCCGTCGCTTGGCCGACTCGCCGAACCCGCAGGACGCACAGACTTTGTTCTTGGAGTGATACGATTTCTCACCGCACCGACGACACTTGACGTGTGTCGTGGTGTTTTTCTTCCCCTGACTCGGGGTTCCTGCACCAGTCATGGGTTGATCGAGACGACGTTGTCGCCGCGTATAATCGTTGTGTCTTGGTCGTCCTCGAGAACCAGATTCATGTGCTGGTCGTAGCCCGAGAGCTCACCGACGTACTCCTCGCCGCCCTTCAGACGGACCGTGACCTCCTCGCCGAGCGAGGCCTCGAGCACGTCCAGCGGTCGTCCACTCATACCCGAACTGCCTGCCGTCGCGTGCATAAACGTACCGCTTGCCCAATCGGACCGAGGGCCCGCACGGTCTCCGCCGGTGACCCGGCCGCGCTCAGATGTCCACGCCGAACGGGGCGTGCGAGTCGGCCGCGGCGCCGACCGCACCGAGGAGGTCCGCCGTCGCGTTCAGGTCGTCGGCGTCGATCACCTCGACAGGGGTGTGCATGTACCGGTTGGGGACGCCCAGGCTGAGCGTCGGCGTGCCCCCGCGTGCGGTGTAGAAGGCGTCCGCGTCCGTCCCCGTCCGACTCCCGGTCGCTTCGAGTTGCACGTCGATCCCCTGGTCGTCGGCCGCCTCGCGGACGGCCGCGACCACCGCGGGGTGGTTCACGCTCCCACGAGCGACCACGGGCCCTCCGCCGAGTTCGACGCCGGTCGACTGCTTCCCGGGTACCCCCGGGGAGTCCGTCGCGTGGGTCACGTCGCAGGCGATAACCGCGTCGGGGTCCAGGTCGAACCCGACCATCTCGGCGCCCCGGAGCCCGACCTCCTCCTGGACCGTGCTGACCGCGTACACCGTCGCGTCCGCCCCGGCCTCGACGGCCCGGCGCAACCCCTCCGCAGCCGCCCAGATCCCGACCCGGTTGTCCATCCCACGAGCGGTCAGCCGACCGTCTTCGAGTTCCCGGACGCGCTGGACGAAGGTGATCGGGTCGCCCACCTCGACGAGGTCCGCGGCGGCCTCGCCGTCTTCGACGCCGATGTCGACGCACTGTTCGGCGATGTCCGGCGCCGAGTCGTCGTCGCGGTCACGGAGGTGGATCGCCGTCTGGCCGACGACTCCCTCGACGGGCCCGCCGTCGGTGTGGACGGTGACGTGCTGACCCTGGGTGACCGTGTTGTCCGAGCCGCCGACGCGACCGATCGAGAGGAAGCCGTCGTCGGTGACTTCGCGGACGACGAACCCGATCTCGTCGCCGTGACCCGCGAACGCGACCGACGCGTCTGCGTCGTCGCGTCCCTCGTGAACCGCGACGGCGTTGCCGTACTCGTCGACTTCGACGTCGTCGGCGAACGATTCGACGTACTCGACCCACACGCGCTGGCCCGGGACCTCGTAGCCCGACGGGCTCGCCGTCGAGAGCAGGTCCTCCAGAAACGCCCTGTGTTCTCGCTCCATGCCGTGACGTTCGTGCGAACGCGCTTGAATCGTGTGACTGGCGGACGAGCGAGCGGTCGACGCGACGGGCGAACCGAGCCACGCCTACCACGACGTGATCTCGGCGTCGCGAAGCGGGCGGTCGAGCGGGATCGACACCTGTCCGCCGGTGTAATGCGAGAGGTAGAAGCCGACGATGATCTCCAGCGACCGGGTCGCCTCGCGGCCGGTCGAGCGGTTCTCGGCGGTCCCGTCCAGCAACTCCTCGACGTGGCTGGCGGCGTTGGGGAACGCTCGCTCGTAGTCGTCGTCCCACGTCCAGGCGCCCTCGATACCGTAGTCGGCCAGGTCCGCCTCGACGTGGTCGCCCTCCGCCAACCGCCAGTAGCGCCACTCGCCGTCGTCGTTGTTGAGATACAGCTTACCCTCGGTCCCGACGAACTGCATCGTCATCGAGGAGTCCGCCCGCGGGATCGTGCAGTCGACGGTCGCGAACGTGCCGTCGTCCATGACGACGAAGCCGCCGCCGCCGGCGTCGTCGACCGCGGGAGCCGTCCCGGCCGCCTCGCCCGCACCGTCGCCACCCGCCAGCGTGTCGATGGCCTCGTTCTCGCCGGTGATGTACCCCGAGACCCGCTCGGCCCGGGCGTCCAGCAGCGAGACGAGCATGTCCAGCAGGTGCGTCGAGTTGCGCAACAGTTCCATCCGGAACTGCATCGACACCGCGTGTACCTCCCCGAGGAGCCCCTCCTCGCGGACGAGTTCGCGGAGCCGCTCCTGTTTCTCGGTGAACCGGAAGGAGTGGTTGACGAGCAACTCGGTGTCGGTCTCCTCGCAGGCCTCGACCATCTCCTCGGCGTCCGTGACGGAGGCGGCGATCGGCTTCTCGCACCAGATCACCTCGGGGTCGGCCGCCGAGCGGGCCGCGTCGACGACGTGGTCGCGGTGGAGAAAAGAGGGCGTACACACCGAGACGGCGTCCAGATCCTCGGCGTCGAGCATCGCCTCGTGGCCGACGTAGCGCCGTTCGGTCGGGACGTCCCAGGCGTCGCCGAAACGGTCGAGCTTGTCCTCGTCGACGTCGGCGACTGCGACCAGCTCGACGTCGTCGGTGGCCGCGTAGCCGCCGGCGTGGCTGGCCGTGAACTTCTTCTCGCCGATGTCCGCCTCGTCGTGCATCCCGAGGATACCGAGTCCGGCGATGCCACCGGCCCCGACGATACCCGCGCGGTAGGCTGCCATGGCTACCGCATCGGCCGGCGGGGACTTGGCTGTTGCCCGGCGGTCGGCCGGTTCGTGGCCCGCGGTTCGCCGGCCACTCAGCGGGAGTCGTCGCGCTCGGTCAGGTCAGACAGGCCGGTCGCACCGTCGAGGTCGCCGACCGTGCAGTACCACGCGCCGCGGAGGCCGTTCACGTCGTTCTCGATCGGGTTCGCCAGCGCTTCGAGGTGTCCCAGTTCGAAGACCACGACGGCGTCGGTGTCGACGAACGGGTCGATCGTCGCCAGCCAGTCGCGCTCCGAGAGCGGCCCGGGGTCGCCCCGCCGCTGGTCGACTCGCTCGGTCACGCGAGCGACGTGTGTGACCGCCGAGACTGGTGCGGTCCGGTAGAACGCAACGTGATCGAACGGTTCGTCGACCCGGTCGTACGAGGCCGGTGCCGGGTAGAACCCCTCGCGACAGCGCTCGAAGGTCGCCGGTCGTGTCGCGACCACACAGACGCGCGCGTCCGCCGACGCCTCGGCCAGCACGGATCCGCCCGCCTCCGTCATCGCTTCCCCAGCGCCCGCTCGAAGACACGCTGGGCGCGCTCGTAGCCTTCGTTGCGGTCGACGATCGGGTCGGGATAGTCGGGCGCCAACTCCTCGCGCTCGGCGGCGGGAAGCGTCGGCCAGTCGACCACCTTCCCGGCCGGCACGTTCCGAAGCTCCGGGACGTACGCCTTCACGAACGTCGCTCCGTCGTCGTACTTGCTCAGCTGGCTCACGGGGTCGAAGATGCGGACGTCCACGGAATCGGTGCCCGTGGAGGCGATCCACTGCCAGTTGCCCGAGTTCGACGCTGGGTCGTGGTCGACCAGCTGGGCGGCGAAGTGGGCCAGCCCTTTCCGCCAGTCTACCAGCAGGTGCTTCGTGAGAAAGGAGGCGACGACCTGGCGCGGCCGGTTGTGGATATACCCTTCCTCGCGGAGCTGGCGCATCCCAGCGTCGACGAGCGGATAGCCCGTCTCGCCGCGCTTCCAGGCCTCGAACTCGTCGGGGTCGTCGCGCCACTCGATCTCGTTGGGGATCGACTTGTAGTTCGCCACCGGCAGGTCGGGGTTGTAGTACAGCAGGTGGTAGTTCTGCTCGCGCCAGGACAGTTCGTAGCGGTACTTCTGAACGTTGCGCTGCTCGGTGCCCGAGACCGAGTCGTGGATCTCCGTCGCGTCGCGCCACAGCTCGCGGATCCCGATCATCCCCGCGGCGATGTACGGCGACATGCGCGAGACCGCCTGGGTCGGCCGCTCGACCGCCAGCGGGAGGTCGTCGCGAGTGTCGTTGTAGCTGTAGATCCCATCCTGCAGAAAGGCGTCGTAGCGCTCGCGGGCCGCGTCGGAGCCCGCTTCCGGGAGGTCGATGTCCGCGTCGGGCACCGGAACGGTCTCCCCGCTGTCTAATTCTGCCAGGTCGTCGGCCTCGAGCGCCGGTGCGGGCGCGGACTTCGGCACCTGCTGCCAGTCGTTGTGGAACTGGCTGTGGTTCGGGTACCGGTCGTCGAGGCGGCCGGGGTCGACGAGCACCAGATCCGTCTCGCCGACGGTGTCGAGGCCCGCCCGATCGCAGACCGCCTCGACGCGCTGCTGGCGTTCGCGACGGGCGGGGCGGTAGTGGTCGTTGTAGACGACGGTGTCGGCCCCGAACTCGTCGGCGACTTCGGGCAGTACCTCGCTCGGGGAGCCCGTCCGCACCACGAGGTCCCCGCCGCGCTCGCGGTAGGCCTCGTGAAGCCGTCGCACACCGCGCATGAAGAAGGCGCGCTGACGACGCCCGACGTGTTCGAGGAAGTCGGTGTCGTAGACGAACACGGGGACGACCGGGCCGTCCGCGGCGGCGGTCGCCAGCCCGCGGTTGTCCCGCAGTCGCAGGTCGCGCTGGTGCCAGAACAGTCGCATGGGTCCGCTCAGGCCGACGGCGGCTTAGTGGCTTCGACGGCGGCGACGGGGACGGGGCCGGCGACGGTGGTCGGGCCGAGCCTCCGCTACTCGTAGACGTGGACGCTTCCGGTCGCGTTGGCCTCGATGTAGTCCCAGTCGTACTCGACGCCGAGGCCGGGGCCGTCGGGGACGGGGACGGTGCCCTCGTCGTCGACGCTGTCGAGTTGGTCCTCGTAGTTGCCGGCGTAGACCGGCGGCGTCGTGTTGGGCGCGTCGGGATGCACGAGCGCCATCTCGTAGTAGTTGGAGTTGCGGACGGCGGCCATGCAGTGCCGTTGGGCGGGGCCCGGCGCGTGGAACTCCACGTCGAGGCCGTGACCCTCGGCGACACGGGCGCGTTTCATCGCGCCGGTGATCCCGCCGTCGTACTCGGGGTCGGCGCGGACGAAGTCGGTCGCCTCGGCGTCGATGAAGTCGGTAAACGGTTCCAAGCCGCGGACGTGCTCGGTCTGGAGGATCGGCGTGTCGAGCTGCTGGCGGAGCTTGCGGTGGGCGTGCTGTGAGATGCCGCCGTCGCGGTAGGGGTCCTCGTACCAGAAGAAGTCCTGCTCGTCGAGCGCCCGACCGAGTTCCAGGGCGTCGGCTAGCGTCTCCAGTTCGCAGGCCGGGTCGTGCATCAGGTCCATCTCGTCGCCGACGCGCTCGCCGACGGCGTGGACGGCGTCGATCTCGCGGTCGAGGTCACGGGAGCCGTCGCTGCCGCCCCAGCCGTGGATCTTGAAGCCGGGGTAGCCCAGATCCAGACACTCCTCGGCGAAGTCGGCGAAGTCCTCGGGGGTTTCGAGACCGCCGTTCTCGTCGCCGTGATAGGTCGAGGCGTAGGCGGGCAGCCGTTCGCGGTAGGTGCCGAGGAGTTCGTGGATCGGCGCGTCGTAGTACTTGCCGGCGAAGTCCCACAGCGCGATGTCGACCGGGCCGATGCCCATGCGGTCGTACTTGCGTAAGGCGCGTTTGATCTCCGACCAGTGTTTCTCGCGAGCGAGGGGGTTCTTCCCGACGAGGTAGTCGGCGAAGGTGTTGATCTGGGCGGCACCGGGGGAGTTGCCGCCGACGTACTCGCCGGTGATCCCCGCGTCGGTGTGGACGGTGACGGCGAACAGCTTACGCTCGACGCTCTCGCCGGGTTCGTAGACGAGGTTGAACCCGTGCTGGTCGGTCCCCATCTCGGGGATCTCGTAGGCGAACTCCACGCTCTCGATCTTGGTGATCTCCGGGGCCATATCGACCGTGGGACGGGATCGCTCAAGTAGTCCCGGGGTCGACACCGCCCAACGGGGACCGTCACCGCCGCGCCGAGCGCGCGGGGGCACGGCGTCGCGCCGCACGGGCGGTCCGACGGCCGCGACCGGCTCGCCCAACACGTTGGGCACAGGCTGACCCGTGGCGGGCGCGACCGTCGAGTATGAGCGAGAGAACGCGACAGTCGTCCGAACGCGCCGACGAGGGACTGTCCCTGCGGTCGTACTTGCTATTCGGGCTCGCGACGCTGCTGGGGCTGGCCCACCACGTCGACCACGTGATCCGCGGGAACCACGTGGGCTGGCCGATCACGCCGGAAGTGAACCCGTTCACCTACAGTCTCGCCGTCTACCCGCTGGTCGCGGTCGGGTTCCTGTTGTCGGTGACCGGTCGCGAGAGCGTTCGCTACTGGACGACCGTGATGGTACTCGGCGCCGGGATGCTCGTCTTCTTTCACCTGAGTCCGTGGGCGGTCGAACCGCCGACGGACGTGATCCTCCCCTACGCCGACCCGATGTGGGGGTACGTCGCGTTCGCGGTCCTGCTCGCGCTGATCGGCGTCGTCCTCGCGGGCGCCGGCCACGCGCTCGTCCTGTGGCGCCGCGGGGTCGAGTGACCGACCGCGCCGCGGGACCGGTCGACAGCGACACCGACCGCCCCGTTCGCCTCCCGGCGCGCGGCGGACCCGGATTTATGTGGACCCGCCCGTCACTCGGGATATGTGCCGTCGACCGACGAGAACGCGGGAGAACCGCCCGTCCGCGGCGTGGAGGTCGCGCCGATGATCCGGGCTCGGATCCGGATGGCGCTGCCCGGTGACGTCTGGGTCGGGGAGGTGTCGCAGGCGTTTTCGGACGCGACTTTCCGGCTCCTCACCGGCGTCCCGCTGGACGACCGGACGCTGGAACTCGGCGAGATACTGGCGGTCGACCCCGAGAGCGCCCTCGACGGGCTCCGCGAGCATCCGGACGTGGTCTCGTCGGCCCCGCTGTACACCGGTTCCGACCGGGCGCTGGTCAGGTACGAGACGCGCGAGCAGGGGCTGTTCGAGTTCCTCGGCGACTCCGCGCTCACGCCGGAGTTTCCGGTCGTCGTCGAGGACGGCTCGATCGAGTTCACCGTCACGGCGACGCGGGCGCAGTTCGACGCGTTCGGCGACCGCCTCGACGCCGCGGACCGGCGGTACGACCTCCTCTCCGTGGTTCACGGCGACGACCGCTCGGCGGTGCTGACCGACCGCCAGCGCGAGACGCTGCTGGTCGCGCTCCGGGAAGGGTACTTCGCGGTCCCGCGCGAGTGTACCCTCGCGGAGGTGGCCGACGCCATGGGCGTCGACAAGTCCTCGACCAGCGAGACAGTCCGTCGAGCCGTCGAACGCGTCCTCGACTGGTTCCTCGCCGAGGCGCGGTAACGCCGCTGCATCGCCTCCCCAGGGCCACCGCGCGGGCCCCGTCCGCCGGCGTGTCGTCGGGATCCCCCGCCACGGGTATGCCGGGGAAACCACTATCTGGCCCGTCGTCGAACGTCATCCATGGCGAAGTTCACGCTCCTGGAGATCCACCTCGACGGCGCCGAGTTCACCGCCAACGCACCGTACAGCGAGGGCGAGCCCGACGACGACACCGGATTCGGCGGCCTCCCGTTCGGGGAGGACGAGGGCGACGAGACGGCGGAGACGGCGAGCGACGAGGACGGGACCAACCCCTTCGGGATCGTCCTCACCTTCGCCGGGATGATCCTCGCAGTCGTCGCGCTCCGGCGGTTGCTCGGCGGGTCGGGCGAGCCGGTCCTCGACGAGTCGGCGGGCGAGGAGGCCGAGAGCGGCGGGCTCCGGGCGCGCCTCTGAGGACGGGCGGGGAGAAGGCCTATCCCGTCGGATGACGTGGGTCAGGTATGGGACTGTACGAGAGCGTCCGGGCGGTCACGACGGCGTCGGGGGACGGGCCGGTCGACTGGGCCGCCGTCGCCGACGCCGCGAAGGCCTCGACCGACCCCGGGTCGATCGCGCTCACACGCGAGGAGGAGGCCGCCTACGCGGCCGACGTGCGCGACGCTCGCGACCGCGTGCGGTCGGTCGGCGCCGTGGAGTTCGACCTGCCGGAGGTCGTCGAGATCCAGAACCGCCACCACTGGGTCGACGCCAACGTCGCCACCTTCGAGCGGGTCATGCGCCCGCTCGAAGAACAGGTGACGATGTTCCCCGGCGCCAGCCGGGTCGTCAACACCGGGACGATGAGCGTCGCCCTGGCCTTCCTCGGCAACAACGTCCTCGGGCAGTACGACCCCCTGCTGCTCGCCGAGGGCGACGACCACGCGCTGTATTTCGTCCACCCGAACATCGAGACGGTGGCCGACGCCCTCGACGCCGATTTCGACCGCTTCCGCCGCTGGATCGCCTTCCACGAAGTGGCCCACGCCGCCGAGTTCGGCGCCGCCCCCTGGCTGTCCGAGCACCTCGAAACGACGATGGAGGAGGCCGTCGCGGCGCTCGGCGAGGGGAGCCTCGACCGCGACGCCCTGCAGGGTCTGGACACCACGATGACGGCCGTCGAGGGCTACGCCGAGCTCGTCATGGACCGGGCGTTCGACGACGAGTACGCCGACCTCCGCGAGAAAGTCGAAGCGCGCCGTCGCGGCCGCGGCCCCCTCTCCCGGGTGATGCGCCGGTTACTCGGCCTCGGTATGAAACGACGTCAGTACGAACGCGGGAAGGCCTTCTTCGACGTCGTCGCCGACGAGCGAGGCGTCGCCGGCGCCGCCACCGTCTGGGAGTCGCCCGAGACCCTCCCCACGGACGCCGAACTCGACGACCCGACGCTGTGGCTCGCTCGCGTCGCCGAGTGAGGCCGCAGAACCGTCTTCACGCCGTGTCGTCCCGTCAGCGCCGTCCGTAATCGTCCGAGCGCGACCGAGACCGGCGGGACTCGCCGGCACCGTCACCCCGGCCGCTTTCGCGTTCGGGGTCGGTACCGCCGCGTCGGCTGCCCTCGGCGTCCGAGGTACCGTCACCGCCGTCGGTGAAGGGGTTCTCGCGGTCGAGGCGCTCGCGCTGACGGTCGGCCGGCGCGGGGCCGGTCGGGACGACGTACTGCGCCAGCGGGTAGCCGACGAGTAGCCCGAGGACGACGGCGCCCAGGGTCTGGACCGCGGTCGTCTCTATCTGCAGCGTGATCAACCCGCCCGACAGCCCCACCAGTAACGTCGTCCCGTAGACGACCCGGCGGTTGAACGCCGAGCGCTCCTCGGCCGAGATCGGACCGACCATCAGCGCTCACCTCCCGAGCGTCGAGTCGTCCGGTCCATCAGAGATCCCTCGCCGTGCTGACGTGCATCGAGACGAACTGCCACCGGTCGTCGCTTCCGTCGTCGGCCGTGTCGTCGTTTCCGTCGTCTCTCCCTTCGGTCGGGGACGCGATCCCCTCGTCGGACACCTCGCGGGGTTCGAGCGTGCCGCTCCAGCGGGTGTCGAACTCGTAGCGGATGCGCCGGTCGGTGTCGGTCCAGGCCAGCGAGACGCGGTCGCCGAACCAGGCGTGACTCTCGCGCTCGGTGACCCGCAAGTCCCGACTGTCGACGCTCCAGTCGGTCGTGTGCTCGCTCTGGTCGCGCAGGCCGTCGGCGACGGTCTCGCCGCCGACGAGTCGCTCGGAGATGCCGACCTTGACCGCGCCGTCGACCGGGGCGAAGAAGGGGGCCAGCGGCTCGCCGCTGCGGAGCGCGTCGTAGTAGGTCCGGACCCGGTCGGCGGCGCTCATCACTGGAACCCTCTGTCGACGTTCTCGTCGATCAGGTCGTCGAGTTCGGAGTCGAGCAGCTGCTCGGCCTCCTCGAACGTGTCGGCCAGGTCCTCGACCCGGTCGGGGCGGCCGTACTGGTCGTACTCCATCGGGCCGTAGGCCGGCGAGTCGAGCGTGTCCATCACGTCCTCGAACAGGGCGTCGGGCGTCGTCGGCGCGTCGGCGTGGGCCTGGACGACCTCCTCCAGTTCGGTCGCGGCGTCCTCGGCGGCCGCTTCGTCCTCCATCGGCTGCTGGACGCCGAACATCCCGCCGTCGCCCGGTTCCTCGGGGAACAGCGGGTCCAGATCGTCGTCGATCTTGCGTGCGACCTCTGCGCCGACCCCCTGCACCTCGTAGGGGTTTCTCGCGTAGGTCTTGACCTGGAACACCCCCACCGAGGGGTGCCCGAAGTACAGATCCTCCCCGATACCGCTCGCGCGGTCGCCGCCGGCCGCGCGCCAGCCGCCGGGGTCGGCGTCGCTCTCCACGACGTCTTCCAGGATGTCCTGCCAGTCGCGCACGCGCATGTCGGTCGCGGGTAGGTGCCCCCGGTGAATGAAGGCATCGGTCCCGGCCGTCCGCCCGACGGTTCGCGGCCCCGCGGCGACTCCCGCGACCGGACGATTCATAGTCGGGGGAACCTGACAGGTGTACAACTACCCGGCGACCGCGGCGGCGGCCGCGCCCGCGGTGCCGGTCGAGAGGGCCAGACCGTGTCAGAGAGCGAACCGACGGACGGGACCGGCCGCGGCGAAGCCGCAGGTGTCGACCGCCGTCAGGCCGCGCTCGTCGGGCTCTGTCTGATCGGGCTCGTCGTCGCCGCGTTCGTCGCACCGGTCTCGCCGGACGGTGGCGGGTTCGACCCGGGACGCGAATCGAACGACGACGGTGGCGGTGGACGCGACGGCGGTGGGAGCGGTGGCGGCAACGGAGGCGGCGAGGACGACGGGGACGGTGTCGAGGAGCCGCTGCCGATACCGGGCGACGACGGGGCCCCGATCGAGCGGGGGTGCGGCGTCGTCGTCGAGGACGATCCGGTCCCGGGCGACGTCGTCTCCGTGCGGGTCTACGACGACCTGCGACCGGCGCCCGACGTGTCCGTCTGGTTCGGCGACCGCTTCGTCGGCCGGACCGACCGGGCCGGTCGCGTCGACGGCCGCGTGCCGTACACGCGCCAGCTGAACGTCACCGTCCGGCTGCCCGGGGAGGACTGCGAGTTCTTCCGACCGCCGACCGACGACGAGGGGGACGGCCCCGTCGAGCTGTCCGTCGGAGCCGGCGCGAGGTCGGTCGACCGCGTCGGGTGGGCGGCGGTCGGCGCCCACCGCGGAGCGCACGGGGTCGGCCCGAACTCCGGCGTGAGACAGCGGACGGGCGACGGGAACGACACCGGCGGCTACGCGGTCGACGGAGCGGTGAACGTCTCGGTCGTCGGCGACCCCTACCCCGGCACGAACGTGACCGTCCGCGCCGCGATCGAGGGGATTCCAGTTGGTCGCGCGGCCGTGACCGTCGGCGGGGAGCGGGTCGGGCGGACGACCGCCGAGGGACGCTACGAACTCGCAGTCCCGGCCGACGCGGCCGAGCTGTCGGTGACTGTCGAGCGCGGCGACTTCTCGGGCTCGCGGACTATCGACGTGTGGGAACTCGAGGCCGCGATCGTCCCCCAGGAAGGACTGCCCGTCCCCGGCGAGCCGGCGCTGGTGGCCGCCGCCGCGGGCCCGGACCCCGCGACCGACGCCCGGGTCGCAATCGACGGGTCGCGGCTGGGATCGACCGACCGAAACGGCACGGTGGCTCTCGTGCTCCCCGCCGACCCCCGTGGGACGGTCGTCGTCGAGACCGACCGCCAGTCGGCGACGGTGCCGCTGTGGACCGCCTACGCGTCGACGATGCTCGGGGGCGGACTCGTGCTGTTCGGGGGGATCGTCGCGACGGGGGCCGCCGCACGGGTTCGCGATCGAACTGCCGCACGACGCATCGCGACGTGGTGGGTCGCACTCGTCGCCCTGTTCGTCGGCTTCGCCGTCGGCGAGGGGGTCGGGCTGCTCGCGACTGGCACTCTCGTCGGTCTCGTGGCAGCGGTTCGACATCGGCGAGCGGTCGCGGCGGGCGGCCGGACGGTCGCGGAGCGGTCGAGCGGATTCACAGCGTGGACACGCCGCGCGGCGCTCGCGGTCGCCGACGGCGTCGCGGCGGGGCTCGACCGACTCGCGGCGCTGCTCGGCCGACTCGCGAGTCGCGTCGCCGACCTCCCCCTGTCGCTCCGGGCGATCGCCGCCCGTCTCTGGGGGTGGTTCCGGGCGCTCCCCGGTCGGGTGCGACGGTGGATCGCGGTTCGACTCGCGTCGGCTCGACTCACCGTCCGCCGCGTCGCGGCCGCCCTGCTCGCGGCCGGACTGCTCGCGGCGCTCACGCGCCTGTTCGGGCCCCTCGGGTTCCTCGGCGGACTCGTCGCGCTCTGGATCGCCGCCGTCGCGTACCGCCGGTTGACTCGAGAGGTGCCCGACACCGACGACGGGGCCAGCGAAGGCGGGCGTTCGGCGGTCGCGACCGGTCCCAGCGCGACCGGGGACGACGGGGGCCGCCGGAAGCGGCGGTCGATCCGCGCGCTCTGGCGACGGTTCGCCAAGCGGGTCCGGCCGCGCAGGTGGCGCCAGTCGACGCCGGGCGAAGTGTCGCGGGCGGCCATCGAACGCGGGCTACCCGAGCGGCCGGTACGGGCGTTGACCGATGCCTTCCGCGAGGTCGAGTACGGCGACCGGCCGGCCGGCGACCGTGGTGACCGCGCCCGTGAGGCCTTCGAGTCTATCGACCGCGAGCGTGAACGTGAACGGGAGGAGGACGAACCGTGAACCGCTGGCTCGCGGGACTGGTTGGCGTCGCCGGGATCGGCGCGATCGGCGTGGGGCTCGTGCTCGCGGTCACGCTGACGCCGGTGTCGGCCTCCGACGCGGGCGGGGGTGCGCTCCTCCTCGTGGTGACCGGTCTCGGCCTCGCGGCGGGCAAACTCTACCGGTCGGGCGCCGACGGGGAGGCGGTCGCGCCGGCGCCCTGGGACGAGGGCGGCGGACTGGTCGACGGAACGCCCGAGGAGACGGCCGACCCCGCGGACGTGACCGGCGACGAACTCGCGGCGCTCGTGGAGCAGGCCCGCGAGCGCGCCAGGGAGTCCGAGACGGTCGAGGAGGGGTTCGCGGTCGTCCGGCCGCCGCTCCGGGACGCGCTGAGTCGGGTGCTCGCGGCCGGGGGGAGCGATACCGACGACGTCGAGGAGGCGCTCGCGACCGGTGCCTGGACGGACGACCCCGTCGCCGCGGCGGTCGTCGACGAACGGGTCGCTCTCCCCCGCCTGTCGCTCCGACAGCGCCTGCGCGCGTGGCTGTTCCCCGAGCGCGTCGTCCGCCGCGGGACGGCTCGCGCGGTCGCGGCCGTCGACGAGGCGGCCGAGCGCGAACTCCCGTCGGTCGTCGGTCGGGACGCCCCGCGAACGGTCCCGACGCTGGCGCCCGCGCTCGGCGGCCTCCAGCGTGCCGCCGACGGGCGGCTCCAGCGGTCGGGTGCGGCCGAACACGGCGAGCCCGACGACGGAGAAGATGCGGCCGGCGGCGACGCGAACGGGGCGTCGGTTCGCGGGTCCCGCTCCTCCGAGCGAGGCGACGACCTCGGGACCGAGGGTGACGCGGAGGACTCGGAGGACCTGCTCGGGGAGGTGTGGGACGATGCGTAGGCGGCGGGTCCGCTGGCGCGGGGCGGTCGCGGCGGCGCTCGTCCTCGCCGTCGCGGGGGTCTGGAACCGCAGCGCGACGCTCGTCCTCGGCGCTGCCATCCCGCTCGTGTTCGTCGCCTACGGCACGCTCTCGACGGTGGACCCGCCCGACGACCTGGCCGTCTCCCGGACCGTCGACCCGACACCGGCACCGCCGGGACGACCGGTCTCCGTCGCGCTGACTGCGACCAACGAGGGCGACCGGACGCTGTCGGACCTGCGGCTCGTCGACGGGGTGCCCGACGACCTGCAGGTCGTCGACGGGTCCCCCCGAGCGGGGGCGACGCTCGGCCCTGGCGAGTCGCGTACGGTCGAGTACACCGTCGTCGCTCGTCGCGGCGAGTACGACTTCGACTCGCCGCGGGCCCGCTTGCGGTCGGCCGGAGCCGGCATGGTCGCGACCGTCGAGCCCCAGCCGTCGGGTGACGAGCGGTTGGTCTGTCGGCTGGACGCCGACGCGCCGCCGCTGGCCGAGCGCGGCGACGACTTCGTCGGCCGGCTCACCGCCGACCGACCGGGACGGGGTGTGCAGTTTCACTCGACGCGGGAGTATCGCCACGGCGACGCCGCCGACCGTATCGACTGGCGCGGCTACGCCCAGCGGGGCGAACTCGCCACCGTCGAGTACGAGCGGTGGGTCTCGACGACGGTCGTGGTCGTCCTCGACGCCCGCGGGCGCAACCGCGTCGCCGCCGGTCCCGGACGGCCCACGGCCGTCGAACGGTCGGCCTACGCCGCCGTACGGACGGTCACCGCGCTCATGCGCGCCGGCCACGACGTGGGCTTGGCCGTCGTCGGCCGGGAGGCCAGGGGGCCGGGCGGACTAGACTGGATCGAGCCCGGCTCGGGATCGAACCACCGCTCGCGACTGACGGCGAGCGTGGAGCGCGCCGTCGAGTACGACGTGGAGACGCCGGTCGACGCGACCTACCAGTTCCGGAAGGTCGCGGAGGTAGCGGAGCCACGCGCGCAACTGCTGCTCGTCTCGCCGCTGCTCGACGGCCGGCCCGTCGAGGCCGTCGAGACGTGGGCCTCGCTCGGGCGGGCGCGGACCGTCCTCTCGCCGGACGTGGTCTCGGCGACGACCGTCGGTGGCCGGCTCGACGGGATTCGGCGGCGGACGCGGCTGGCGCGCTGTCAGTCGACCGGCGCGCGGACCGTCGACTGGCGCCGCGGGACGCCGCTGGCGCTGGCGCTGGAGTACGCGCTCGAAGTCGAAGCCAGGCGCTCGGCGGGGGCCACAGGGGGTGGCGCCTGATGCCGTTCGGTCCGCGACTCGACCGGCCCTCTGCGGTCGGCGACGAGGGCCGACCCAGGGCGACGAGCCTCGGTATCGCGGCCGCGACCGTCGTCGGCCTCGCGCTGGCGACCGGGGTCGTCGTCGGCCAGCCCACGTTCCTGACGGGCCTGGGGCTCGTGGCCGGGCTGGCGACCGCCGGCGTCGCATTGCTCGACCGGAACGGCCTCGGCGAGACGGTCGTCGGCCACCTCCTCTTTCTCCCCGGCGCGACGCTGCTGGGACTGCTCGTCGCGTTGACCCCCGGAAACCCGTTTCTCGTCGGCGGCTACGCGCTCGCATTGGTTGGGACGGCGGCCGCGTGGGCGGACGCGGCCGACGGCGAGGCGCTCGACTCGGCGCTCTCGCAGGGCATCCTCTCGTACGTCTTCGGGCTCGGCTGGCTGATCGGGGGCGGGATCGCCCTCGGCGCGGGCTATCTCGGCCGGCGCCTCGTCGACAGCACCGTCACCGCCGAGAACCCGACGGTCGCCGCCGTCGGTTTCCTGTTGCTCCTCGGCGCCGTGTTCGGTGCGGTCCGCCTCTCAGTTGGCGCGCTCCCTGTCGTCCAGCTAACCCCTCGGTCCCGCCGCGAGGCAGTTCGACGGCGTCTCGGACGGGGCAAGCGAGCGGTCGCGCTGGCCGCGGTCGTCGCCGTCGGCGTCGGACTCGTCTCGCTGGTCTTCACCGCGACCGACTCGCCCGCGCTGGCGCTCGTCCCCGGCGCGACCCCGGTCGTCGGAGTCCTCGCGTCGGCTCCGGTCGTCGGGCCGCTGTTGGCCGTCGGCGGGCTCGCGCTCCTGACGGCCGGCACCGCCGTGGCCGCCCGGCAGGTGACCCAGCGCTACGGCGAGCGGAAGACGAAGACGGTCGCGGCCGGCGTGGCCGGCGGCGGGTATCTGGTCGTACTGCTGTTGGGCGCCCTCCCGGGGGCGGCAGGGCTCTTCGTTTTCAATCCGCTCGTCGCCCTCGGCGGCGTGTTGCTCGTGCCGCTGGCGGTGCTCGTCGCCGTCGGGACGGCCCTCGTCGCCGTCCGGGTCGGCCTGTTCCCCGACCGGGTCGGCGGGCCCGCGCTCGCGGCGGTCGGGCTGGTCCTGGCGGCCGTCGGCGCCGATTCGATGGGGCTGCCCGCGCCGCTGGTGTTCGCCACCGTCGCCGGCGCGCTGGTCGTCTGGGACATCGGCTCGTTCGGGCTCGGGCTCACGGCCGAACTCGGCCACCGTCCCGACACCAGGCGGCTCGAACTGTACCACGGCGTCTTCGCCGTCGGTATCGGGGCGGTCGCGGTCCTCGGCGCGACCGCGCTGTACGCGGTTCGAACCGGTGGCGGCGGCGGTCACACCCTCGCCATGACCGCTGCCGTCGTCGGGACGCTGGTGCTCGGTGCGCTCCTCCGGGGATGAGTTCCGAACACGAACCGACTCGTACCGACGGAACGCATAGCTTCTTGTCGGTGGGGTCACAGGCGTCGGTATGGCCGACCAGGAGCTGACCGTCGACGAGGCGACGGCGGCGTGTCTCGACGTTGTCGAGCGGGTCGAGGAGGCCGTCGTCGTCGAGCGGTCGGTGCTGTTCGAGACGCTCTCGGCCGTCATCGCGAGGGGACACGTCCTCGTCGAGGACGTGCCGGGGACGGGGAAGACGGTGCTGGCTCGCGTCCTCGCCGAGTCGCTCGGGCTCGGGTTCACCCGCCTGCAGTTCACCCCCGATCTGCTCCCGGCGGACGTGACCGGCTCGAACGTCTACAACGAGCACGACCGCGCCTTCGAGTTCGCCGAGGGACCGGTGTTCACCAACGTCGTCCTGGCCGACGAGATCAACCGCGCGCCGCCCAAGACTCAGGCCGCCTTGCTGGAATCGATGGAGGAGGGGCAGGTCAGCGTCGACGGCACGACTCACGACCTCCCGGAGCCGTTCGTCGTGATCGCGACCCAGAACCCCGTCGAGCAGGAGGGGACCTTCCGGCTGCCCGAAGCCCAGCGGGACCGCTTCGCGGTGAAGACCTCGATGGGCTACCCCGATGTCGAGGGGGAGATGGACCTCCTGGACAAGCGCGCGAGCCGCCGGTCGCTGGCGCCGAGCGTCGACCCCGTGGTCGAGCCCGAGACCGTCCTCGCACTGCAGGACCTCGCGGAAGACGTTCGAGTCGACGACAAGGTCAGGCGGTACATCATCGACATCGCCCGGGAGACCCGCGAGGACGGCCGCACCGATATCGGCGTCTCGCCGCGGGGCGTCCAGCGCGTGTTCGAGGCAGTGCGGGCCGGCGCAGTCGTCGCCGGCCGCGACTACGCGACGCCCGACGACGTCAAACGGCTCGCCCGCGCGACGATGGCACATCGTCTGGTCATGACGACCGAGGCGACCGTCGAAGGGATCGACCCGGAACGGGTCGTCTCGGACGCCCTCGCGGCGGTCGACGTGCCCGCCGTCTCGCCCGACGCGCCCGACCCCGACGGGAACGAGCGCGAAGACCGGACCGAGACCGAACTCGACGAGCCGGGGCGACCCAGAGTCGACGGCGGGGGCGACCGGGAGTCCGAGCCCGACGACTCCCGAGACCACGAGGCCGGCGACCCCATCTAATCGACAGCGTTTTTCCCGCGGCCCGCCCGTGATCGGAGCGTGACTATCCGCGGTGTCGTCGTCGACGTGAGCGACCCGAAGACCGTCTCGACGCAGTACGGCGAGAGCGAACTCGTCGAGGTGAGTCTCAGGCCCGACCGAGGCCGTGGCGAGCCGACGACCGTGACGCTGTGGGACAAGTGGACCGAGACGGCGACGTACCTCGAAACCGGGATGGAGTTGGCGGTGACCGACCCCGAAGAGCGCGAGTACCGCGGCGAACAGCAGTTCTCGACGACGGGCGACTCGATGGTCGTCGTCGAACCGGACTTCCTCGTGGACGTGACCGACGTGCGCTCGTGGGTGCAGTGCCCGCGGATGTACTACCTCAACAAGATCGGCGGCGTGCCCAACGCCTACCCCGTGGTCAAGGGGACCATCGTCCACGAGGTGTTCGGCGACCTCCTCAGGGGGCGCGACCTCGACGAGTCCATCGACGAGCGCGTCGAGGAGGCCGGGCTCGAACTCGGGATGCTCGGCCGGAGCGCCGAAGAGGTCCGCGAGGAGGTGCGCCAGAACGCCTCGGCGATCGAAGGGTGGCTCCAGCAGGGAACGCTCACGGACGAAGACGAGTGGCGCTCGGAGATGACGCTGGTCAGCGAGACCTACGGGCTGAAGGGGCGAGCGGACGCCGTTCGTCGCGGGATGCCCGTCGAGCTGAAGACGGGCAAGAACACCAAGCGCGAACCCCGATTCCACGACAAGGTGCAGGCGACCTGCTACGCGCTCATCCTCGGCGAGCGTCGCGGCGAACCGCCGGACACGGGCACCCTGTTGTACACGAAGAACGCCGCCGTCGAACGCAACGAGGAGTCCGGCGACCTCTCGCCCGCCAAGGAGTTCTCGATCGGCTCGGGCTTCCTGAAGTTCGTCCTCCGGACCCGCAACGCGCTGGCCGCCATGGAGTACGGCGTCGACGTGCCGACCGGCTACGAGGCCGACGCCAAGTGCGAGTACTGCTTCGAGCAGGACACCTGTATGGCCGTCTCCGGCCGGCTCGGCCAGGAGTCCAAAGCCGGCGTGGTCGGCTCGCCGGTCCCCGACGAAGAGCGCGAGTACTTCGACCGCGTCTACGAGTCCATCGAGCGCGAACGGCGCGCCGTCCACCGGGAGTACGCCAAGCTCTGGGAGCAGAGCCCCGAAGAACGGGCCGACGACGACCGCGCGCTCGTCGACCTCGAACCGACCGACCGGCGTGAACTCGACGGCGGCACCTGGGAACTGCGCGCTCGCGGGACCGGCGCGGTCTCGAAGATCCGCGAGGGCGATCTCGTCCTCGCGAGCGACGGCGACCCGATCGCCGGCGAGGCCGAACTCGCCCGCGTCGAGCGGCTTGGAGGGAGCGGTGACGACCGGGAGACCGACGACCCGACCGCCGACGGCGGCGAGGCCGCCCGCGGTCCGGAGATCGTCGTCACCGCCGACGAGCCGGTCGAACTGCGTCGCCTCGACGTGTACCCCTCCGAACTTTCGACCGACCGGATGCTCACGGCGCTGCACGACGCCGTCCTCACCCAGTCGCCCGAGGAGAAGGACGTGCTGTTCGGCCGTCGCGAACCCGAGTTCGGCCGGGTCGAGGAGACGTTCGTTCCGAACAACGACGCCCAGAACGAGGCCGTCGAACTCGCGGTCGGCTGCGAGGACTGCGCGCTGATCCACGGCCCGCCGGGCACCGGCAAGACGTATACGCTGGCACACGTCGTGCAAGCGCTCGTCGATCGGGGCGAACGCGTCCTGCTGTCGGCCTTTACCAACCGGGCGGTCGACAACGCGCTCGAAGCGCTCGTCGAGCAGGGCTTTACCGACTTCGTCCGCGTCGGCACCGAGAGCGGCGTCCGCGCCGACATGCAGGAGTACAGACTGGAACGAGCGGGCGACCCCGACGAGCGGGTTGCCGAGTTGCGCGACGCACGGGTCGTCGCGGCGACGACCGCTACCTGCGGCTCGCGGATCATGCGCGAGCAGGACTTCGACGTGGCCGTCGTCGACGAGGCCGGCCAGCTCACCGAACCCGGTACCTTGGCGGCGACGAACCTCGCCGAGCGGTTCGTCCTCGTCGGCGACCACCAGCAGCTCCCGCCGGTCGTCCAGGCCGACGAGCCCGACGCCGGTGACCTCCCGACCGACGAGGACGGGAACCCCGCCCCCGGCGCCGCGCTCTCGCGGTCGCTGTTCCAGCGGCTCATCGAGCGCTATCCCGACGCCTCCGTCATGCTCGACCGGCAGTACCGCATGGCCCAGCGCATCCAGGCGTTCGCATCCCGGGAGTTCTACGACGGGCAGTTGCGACCCGCGACCGGTGAAGTGGCGGGCCAGCACCTCCGAAAACTCGACGGTGTCGACGTGGGCGCGCTCCCCGACCACCTCCGAAACCAGGTCGCGTTCGTCGACCCCGACGGGAGTGCGAACGGGAACACGAATCCGACCGAGGCCGAGACCGTGGCGGAGACGGTCGGGGCCTATCGCGAGGCGGGCGTCCCGGCCGACGAGATCGGCGTCATCGCGCCGTTCCGCGCGCAGGTCGCGGCGATCGGCAAGCGACTCCCCGACGACGTGGCCGTCGACACCGTCGACCGCTTCCAGGGCTCCAGCAAGGAGGTCATCGTCATCTCGTTCGTCGCGACGGGGTCGCTGGACTCGCCCATCTTCGAGGACTACCGCCGCGTCAACGTCGCGCTCACCCGCGCCAAGAAGGCGCTCGTCCTCGTCGGCGACGCCGACGCTCTCGCCACCGACGACACCTACGGTCGGATGGTCGAGTGGGCGCGCTGACCGGCGATCGTATTTTCACTGCTGGAAGTCGTCAACCGTCGTTTTCCACTTTCGCCCCGTGGCCATGATTTTTTACTAGCGATCCGTACTTTCACTTTCACCCCGTGGCTATCACTTTTGACTAGTGAGTCGCCGCTCCACTTTCACCGTGTGGCCAGGGTTTATATCTAGTTACCGACCGTTTCAGTTTCACTCCGTGGCGAGGATTTATGATTAGTTTTCCGGTCGCCTCGGCGGGGCCGCTGGCGGCCACCGGCGGTGGGAAGGTATAAACGGGCGGCGGGCCGCGACTCGGATATGTTCCGGCTGGTCGCGGCGAGCGAGGCGATCCGGGGGGCCGTCCCGGGGTATCTGGTGCCGGTGTTCGGGCTGCTCACGGTCCTCGGGGGCGCGAAGTTCCTGATGGTGGCGCTGTCGCTGGCGTACTGGAACGACCAGTCCCGCCGGCGCGAGTTGCTGACGGTGGTGGGCGTCGCCTTCGTCGCGGTGTCGCTGACGCTGGCGCTGAAGTACTGGTTCGGGCTGCCGCGACCGCCGGCGGCCGTCCGGCGGGTCGCCGCTGACCCGAGCCCCGTCGGCTTCCCGAGCGGGCACGCCATCGCGGCGACAACCGTCTACGGCGGGACCCTGGTGGCGCTCGACCGCTACCGTGACCCGACGCTCCTCGCGGGGGCGGGCGCGCTGGTCGCCCTGGTCGGGCTCTCCCGGGTCGTCATCGGCGTCCACTACCTCGGCGACGTGCTCGCCGGCGTCGCCGTCGGACTCGTGATGGTCGGCGTGGTCGCCGTCGCGCTCGACCGCGGCCCGGCTGCGGTCTTCGGACTCGCGGTCGTCTGCGCCGTGCCGGCCGCGGTCCTGACGACCGAACCCGGCGACGCGGCGCTGGCCGCCGGGGGGAGCGTCGGCGGGCTGGCGGGGGCGCTGTGGCGAACTCGTGCCGAGCGGTTCCGCTCGTGGACCGAGCGGGCGGCGCTCACCGGCGGCGGCGTCGCGTTCCTCGTCGCCGCCATCGTCGTCGTCGAGACGGTCGAGCCGGCGTTGATCCCGACGGCGGTCGCCAACCTCGGACTAGTCGTCGGTATCGTGGCGCTGCCGGCGCTTGTCGGGCGGTTCGACGGGTTCGAGGGCACGTCCACGGGCGACTGAGAGCGGAGTTCCGAACCGGTGGTGACCGGTAGGCTCTCGGTGGCGGCCGTGCTACGGACGAACGTGTCAGTCGAACTCCCGCTGGGCGAGGGGACCGTCTCCGTATCGCTCCCCGACTGCGACGTGACCGTCTGTCGGCCGCCCGGGGGCGAAGCCGTGGACCCGCGGTCGGCCGCCGAAGCAGCCGTCGCCGACCCGCACGGCCCGCGACTCGCTCGTCGCGTCGACCCCGACGACACCGTCGGAATCGTCGTCACCGACGTGACCCGCGCGACCCCGGACGACGTGTTGCTCGATGTCCTGCTGGACGAACTCCGGACGGCGGGCGTGGCCCGCGAGCAGGTGACGGTGATCCTCGGGCTCGGACTCCACCGACCGATGGACGAGGCGGAGATCGAGCGCGCGCTCGGCGACCACGCCGACCTCGCGATCAACCACGACCCCGACGCGATAGTCGAGGTCGGGACGGTCGACGGGGTCCCCATCGAGATCAACGAGACCCTGACGGCGGTCGACACCGTCCTCGCCACGGGGATGGTCGAACCCCACCAGTACGCCGGGTTCTCCGGCGGCGCCAAGACCGTCGTCGTCGGCGCCGGCAGTGAGTCGCAGATCGGCCACTCCCACGGCCCCGAACTGCTCGCCCGCGACGGCGTGCGGCTGGGTCGCGTCGACGACAACCCCTTCCGGGAGTTCGTCGACGAGGCGGGCGACCTGGCGGGCGTCGCGTTCTCGCTGAACGTGACCCACAGCCCCAGCGGCATCCTCGGCGCCGCCGCGGGCGATCCTCGGGCAGTGGTCCGCGACCTGGCCGAGACGGCCCGCGACGCGCTCGCCACGCCCGTCGTGGACGGATACGACGCCGTCGTCGCGGGCGTCGGTGCGCCGAAGGACGCCAACCTCTACCAGACCACGCGAGCGGCGACCTACGTGGTCCTGGGTGCGAACAATCCCCTTCGGGACGGCGGCCGCGTCGTGATCCCCGCCGCGCTCCCGGAAGGTGCAGGCGACGGGACCGGCGAACGCCGCTTCTACGACCGGCTCTCATCGGCCGAGAGCGCCGAAGCGCTCTACGAGGAGATGCGCGAGGGCTACGAGCCCGGCGCCCAGCGTGCGTTCGTCGTCGCCCGCGCGCTCAGGGACCACGACATCTACGTCACCGACAGCGAGGCCCCGGCAGTCGTCGAGGAGTGTCTGATGGACACCCGCGATTCCGTCGCCGACGCCGTCGAACCGGGCAGCGATGTGCTCGTCGTCCCCGACGCGCTCGATACCTTGCTCGTCTGAGTCGCGGACCGCCCCTCACCCGGGCCCCCGACACCGTTACTGTCGCTCGGGACGAACGTCTAGCACCCATCGAGAACCGCCGCCGCGGTTCCGGTGATCAGCCATGTCTCAGGTGTCCACGCTCCCGCTGACGGCCGAACGAGCGACCGACGGCGAACTGACCGGCGGGAAGGCCGCGAACCTGGCGCGGCTCGCGGGTGCCGGCCTCCCGGTCCCCGACGGGTTCTGCGTGACGACGGCGGCGTATCACGACGCCGTCGACGGGACAGCCGTCCCGGACCTCGTCGACCGGCTCGACGGACTCGAACCCGGAGAGCCGGACGCCGCCGACCTCGGCGAGCGACTGCGGTCGGCGATACGGGAGGCGCCGGTCTCCGAACGGGTCCGCGCGGCCGTCACCGAGCAACTGTCGGCGTTTCCGGCCGACGCGGCGTTCGCCGTGCGGTCGAGCGCGACGGCCGAGGATCTCCCGGGGGCCTCGTTCGCGGGCCAACACGAGACCGTGCTGGACGTATCGGGGCCCGAGGCGGTCGTCGCGGCCGTCCGGGCGTGTCAGGCGAGCCTGTTCACCGACCGGGCGATCGCCTACCGCGCCCGGAACGGGATCGACCACGGCGAGGTGTCGATGGCGGTCGTCGTCCAGGAGATGGTCGACGCGGACGCCTCCGGAATCGCCTTCACCGCCGACCCAGTCACCGGCACACGAACCGTCACGACGATCGACGCGGGATACGGGCTGGGCGAGGCGCAGGTCGGCGGGCGCGTCACCGCGGACACGGTCCGGGTCGACGAACGGAGCGGCGAGATACTCGACTACCGCGTCGGCGAACCCGAGCAGGCGGTCCGACCGACGGGGGGCGGCGGGACGGAGCGCGTTCCGGTGTCGGAGGCCGACAGCACGGGCCGCGTCCTCACGGACGACCAGGTCCTGACGCTCGCGGCCTACGGCGACCGCATCGAGTCCCTGTTCGACGAGCCACAGGACGTCGAATGGGCGCTCGCAGACGGGCGATTCCACGTCCTGCAAGCCCGCCCGGTCACTGCGCTGTTCCCGGTTCCGGACGGGGCACCGACCGACGAGCTCCGCGTGTACTACAGTTTCGGGCATCGCCAGGGAATGCCCGACGCGATGCCGCCGTTCGTGCTCGACTACTGGCGGCGCCTCACCGACGAGGTGACGGCACAGTTCGGGATCCCGGGGCGGTTCGGCGCCGAAGCGGGCGGCCGACTGTATATCGACATCACGCCCTACCTCGCTCGGCCCCGGCTCCGCGACCTGCTGTTCGACCGCTTCGAGGCCATCGACGAACCGATGGTCGCCGACCTGCGTGACCTGCTGGACGAGCGCGCCGACGAACTGCCACCCGTCGAGACGGACGCGGTGTCGCGGATACGGACGGCCGGCTCGCTGTGTTCCCGGTTGGCTCCCCGGGTCGCCGAGATGGTCGTCGGACTCGTCTCCGGGCTCGTCGACCCCGACCCGCTGTCGGCGCCGGTTCGCACGCGCCGGTTCTACGGGGCGCGGTGCGACGAGGCGGTCGGGCGGATCCGCGCGGGCGCCGACCACGACACGCGGATCCGCCGCGCGATGAACGAGACCGCCGCCTCGCTGGAGTGGGTCTTCGAGGAGTTCTACCCGTTCTACGCGGCGATGGTCGCGCGGCCGCTCCTGGAGCGGCTCTGTCCGGACGGCCGCGACGACATCGAGGCGCTCGTGCGGGGCATCGATGACGACCCCGTGACCGCGATGAACCTCGCGCTGGGCGACGTGGCGGTTGTCGCCCGCGAGAACCCGGCAGTGGCCGACGCGCTCCGCGCCGGTGAGGAGTACGAGACCGTCCGCCGACGCGAGGGCGGCGAGGCCTTCGCGGCCGCGCTCGACGCCTTTCTCGACGAGTACGGCTTCCGCGCCGCCGGCGAGATCGACTTCAGCCGACCGCGCTACCGGGACGACCCCGCCCCGCTGCTCCGGACGGTCCGCGGACTCCTGGCCGCCGACACCGACGAGAGCCCACGGGATCGGAGCCGGCGCCTGCGAGCGAGGGCAACGGCGGCCCGCGAGCGACTCCGCTCGGCGGCCGATACCGGGATCGCCGGCCCCGTTCGACGGCGGCTGGTCGACCACCTCGCCGCGGTGTATCGCGGCTACTTCGGCGTCCGCGAACTCCCGAAGTTCGGCATCTCGCCGCTGTTCGCAGAGACCCGGGAACAGGTGCTCGGCGCCGGCGAGACCCTGACCGAAACCGGACGGCTCGACGACCCCGAGGACGTGTGGCTGCTCCGGCTCGACGAACTCGCGACCCTCCTGGACGACCCGGAGGCGAGCGTCGACCTCTCGGACCGCCGCCGGGAGTTCGAGCGCCACCAGCGGCTCCGGCCGCCACGGTTCGTCACCAGCGACGGCGAGGTTCCGCGGGCGCGCGTTGAGCGGGCGAGCGACCCCTCGGCGGCCCTCGCCGGCACCGGTGCTTCGGCGGGCGTCGTCGAGGGAGTCGCACGCGTCGTGACCACCCCCGCGACGGCCGACCTCGAGGCCGGCGAGATACTCGTCTGCCCGTACGTGGACCCGGGGTGGACGCCGCTGTTCCTGAACGCCGCCGGGCTCGTGACCGAGGTCGGCGGGCGGCTGACCCACGGGTCGCTCGTCGCGCGCGAACACGGCATCCCGGCGGTCGTCGCCGTCGACGACGCGACGGCGCGGATCCGGTCCGGTCAGCGCGTCCGAGTCGACGGAGACCGCGGGATCGTGGACCGTCTGGAGTGAGTCGCGGCCGCCGTCGCCGCCGGCTGCACGGGACTCGCTCGGCCCCCGAATTTTGAACGGAGTTTGTACCCACTCCGACCGCGGACCGAACGGAGTTTGCGGACCTTCCGAGGGGAGTTCGAAAATAGCTTATCCGGCAGCCGGGCGCGGTCGCTGACGAAGCCATGACGGAACACACTCGACGCACGTTCGTTCGCGGCGCGCTCGCGACCGCCGCAGTCGGTACGCTCGCCGGCTGTTCGAATCAGGGCGAGGGGACCCCGACCGACGATTCCGGCGACTCCGGCGACGACTCGATGGACGACGGCTCCACCGACGCGATGGACGACTCGATGGACGGGTCCGACGGGTCGATGGACGACGGCTCCACCGACGCGATGGACGGGTCGATGGACGGGTCCGACGGCATGGGCGACGGGATGATGACCGGGACAGACGGTGGCATGGACGGCGAGATGGGGACGACCGACACCGAGAGCGGAATGGATGGGATGGGCGACGAAACCGACGACGGCATGGGCAGCGGAATGGATGCGACGGAGACGGACAGCGGCATGGGCGGGATGGGCAACGAGACGATGGGCGGCGGGACCGAGACCGACGACGGGATGTAGGGTCGATATCGGCCGCATCTGATGCGGAGTATTGTAAGACAGTCCGGGATCGACCGCACGCAGTCGTACGGGCGACCCGGTACACGTTTGCAACAATCCGTATGAGTTCCGGATGGGCGGGCCGTGGACGGGTACTCCCCGCGACAGCGATAGTGAGGCCGGCGGGTACTGACCTCGGTGACGAAGTGACACACCCAGGGAACGTTTTTCCCACGGGTACGCGTGGAAGTCGCCATGGGGTCGGACGTTATCCTCTACTTCGAGCGACCGGAGCCCTTCGACGCGGCCTTTATCGGCGAGTTCGCCGACGCGCTCGACGAGCTGGGGTACGAGCGCGACGGACCGACCCAGTCGGACCTCGACCTTGTGTCGGCTAGCGACGAGTGGTCGGTCGAGTTGACCTTCGACTGTCCTGACAGCGAGTTCCAGAGCTCGCCATTCGAGGTCACGTTCAGGCCACCGATCGGTAAACACGACCGGCCGTATATGGACCACCGGATCGGCTTCTGGCTTCCGAAACCCCACAAGGATCCCGACGTGCTCCTCGACTACGTAGCAACACTCGGACCGCTGTTCGACCGGGTGGGGTTTCGATACGGACACGCCGAGTTCGCACAGATCGGGCGACCACCGCCGAGATGGCTCCACCCCGGTGCCTGGTGGCGATCGGGACCGGTAACGTTCTTCGGCCCCAATCTCGTCGATCGGGTCGGCCGCAAGCGTCTGCTGTCGACGCCCGCGACGGCCGTTCGAGAGTACAAAAACGGGAGCGTCGCCCTTATTTCGCTCAATATTTCGGGGGGAGCGGCCTGGTCGCTTCGCGACCCGACGGCGCGCAGACCGAAGTGTCTCGGCCGACTCCCTGACCCGCCGTTCGAAGCCGAACCTGATGCGCCAACCCGGTTGTGCGCCGCGGTCGGCGGGCTAGACGGCTGGAACCCCGAACACGGACCGGGCGACAGTCGGGACGCTGACCGCGAGTGGCTCGACCGAATCCTCGCCGAAGGAGCGCCGCGGCAGCGCGCGAGTGCGGTGTTGTCGGTCGCTGCATCGGTTTCCGACCATTCGGAGCGGCGCCGACGGCTCACCACCGCAGGGGTCCCGATCGACCCGACTGAACCGGACGAACCCGCTCTTCGGGCCGCCCTGCTGGACGCGTTCGCGGACAGAGAGTGGACGTCCGACAGCGACGGGACGAAAGGCGGGTACTTCGCCAGCCTCCTCGACGACGACACCGAGGTCCGCCGGGCGGCTGCCAGCGGGCTCGCGACGATGGAAGGTCGCGCGGCCAGGCGGGAACTCGTCAAGCGGGTCCGCGACGATCCGTCTCCGCGAGTCCGTGGCGTCGCGATGGCCGCGCTCTCAGTATCGGTCGCGTCGGCGTCCGACGAGGAGTTGCGGACGGTCGCCCGGCACTGTTACGACCGCGACGACGACGAACGGGTCCGCATCGCCGCGCTGGAAGTCGCGGGCGAATCCGACGGCGTGACGCTGCTCGTCGACGGTCTCGACGACCCGTCCCGGAGGGTCCGGTCGGGCGCGGTCGTCGCGTTCCGGCGAGCCCTCGGTGCCGGCGGCGAGTCGCCCGATCCACCGGTCGAGCGGCTTCGGAACGCGTCCGACGACCTGATCGCTCTCTTCGATCACGACGACGACGGCGTCGCACACGTCGCGGCGGACGCCCTCAGCGCGACACTCTCGACGCCCCGGGAGGACGTCGTCGCGGAGCTGACCGACGCCGACACGCCCGTCGGGCGCGCCGGCGCTGCGTACGCCCTCGCCGAAGCGAACGCGTTCACTCCCTCGATGGCGCGCGAGGGGCTGTCCGACGAGTCGCCCAGGGTTCGAACGGCGGTCGCGGGGGCGTTGGCGAACGCGCCAGAGACGGCCGCCCTGGTGGCGCCGCGACTGTGGAACCGCTTCGAATCGGCCGACGAGGCCCGCGAACAAAGGGCGCTCGGCCTCGCGCTCCGCTCAGGCTGGACCCACGCGGGCGCGACGTTCCCGGTCGACCGATCGTCGGTCACTGCCGTGCTCGGTTCGGAGACCCCGTCCCGCGGACGATGGGGCGCCGCGGCACTCGCCGGCCCATCGGACGGCCGCGAGCGACTGCGACGGACGGCTGAAGACACCTCAGACCCTCACGAACGCGGTGCGGCACTGTTCGGTCTCGGGTACTGCGGCGACCCAGACGACCTCGACGTCTTCGACCGGGTCACCGGGGACGATCCGCCCTGGCCAGTCCGGGTGGGGGCCGCCTGTGGGCTGGGCGTGCTGACAGCCAGCCTGGATTTATCCCGTGAGACCGCCCGAGAGGTGCGGTCAGTCATCAGGGACGCACTCAACGATCCACCGTTAGACCCACAGATGCGACGGATACCGGCCGATGACGCGGGACTGAGATTCCACAATCTCGCGACTGAACTCCTCTGTACGCGTAGCACCGAACCGGCCTATCAGCGACTGCTAGCCGAGGCGGTCGACCTCTCCACTGGGGAAGCCCATCACATCGTCGGGTCGCAAGGATACGAGATAACCGACGAACGGGCCTGCCGAACGGTCCTCGAAAAACGTCGGCGCGTCCTCGAATGTGGCGACGAGCGGGTTTCGCTGGCCCGACGGAACTTGGCGCGGCGGGGCCGAAGACCCCGTGGCGGCTGGCGCGACGGGATCCAGTGCCGACGGCAGAACGGCCGACCGTGGTGAGTTATCCCGTGAGCGAGGACTCGCCGAGATCTTCCTCGCCGATCTCCTCCATGACGCGCTCGTGGAAGCGCTGGAGGACCTCGCTCTCGTCCTCGGCGAGCACCACGTCCGAGGCCATCAGCGTCGCGAGGCCGAACGCCCGCGGCGACGGCGAGCGGACGCGGAAGTGCTCGACGGCGACCTCGTCGGCTTGGACGGCTTCCAGCACGTCCTCGATCGCACCGACGTTGAGCTTGTCCTCCAGAATTTCCCGATAGGTCTCCTCGATGACGGCGAACCCCTCCAGGCCCTCGGCGAACCCGAGCAGCATCTCCGAGTTCATCTGCTGTTCGGCCGCCGACTTCTCGTAGCCCTTGTAGCGTTTGAGGATCATCAGCGCCCGCGTCGCGTCGATCCGGAAGTAGCGCTGGAGCAGGTCGGTGCCGTCCAGGCTCGCCCGCAGGTCCGCGCGCACGTCGGCGGGGTGGATATCGTCGATGACACCGAGCACGTCGACTTTCCGGTTCAGCGGCATCGAGAGCGAGAAGCCGTTGTCGGCGACGGCGACCTGGACGTTGGCGTTGGCCTCCTGTGCGATCCGGTAGGCCAGCAGCCGCGAGAAGCCGTCGTTGAACCGGCGACCGTAGTTCGAGTGAACGTAGTAGCGCCGTTCGTACTCCTCGCGGTCGAGTTCCTCCTCGACGGCGATGCGCTCGTCGGTGCTGACGCTCTCGGCGCCGGCGTACTTCACCTGCTGCTCGAACATCCGCGCGACGGCCCGGACGCTGTGCTCGTCCAGCGGGTACTCCCGAAGCCAGTGTCGCACCGCACCGGCGCCGCCCCGATCCATCTTCTCCAGCAGTTCCCGCTGAAAGATCAGGATCTCCCGGCCCAGATCGTAGGAGAGCGGCAACCGCTCGGAGAACCACGAGGGGACGGTCGGTCGTGCGCTCGTCGGGTCGACGTACACCTTCGACCCGCGGCGGTAGCGGTACTCGAAGTTCCGGCCCCCGAGGACGAACACGTCGCCCGACTCGAGGGTGTCGAGGTACTCCTCGTCTAACTGGCCGACCCATTCGTCGCCCGACCGAGTGTACACGTCGCAAGTAAACGAATCGGGGATGGTGCCGATGTTGGTCATGTAGATGACCCGGGCGAGCCGGCCGCGCTTGCCCATCAGGTCCTCGCCGACGGGGTACTCCTCGTAGTGGTGTTCGCCGTCGGGCGCGTCGTTGGTGTCGCGCCACACCTTCGCGTAGACGTTCTTGTCCTCCATCCCCTCGTAGTCGGCGGTGAGATACCGCATCAGCGACTCCCACTCCTCGTCGGTGTAGTTCCGGTAGGGGTACGCCCGTTCGAGGATAGCTCGGGTCTCCGCCTCGGGCCGGATCTCGGCGATCGCCATGCCGTAGACGTGCTGGGCAGCCACGTCCTGGGCGCGCTCGGGGACGAACACCCGGTCGACGAACCCCTCCTCGGCCTTCTTGAGCATCACCGCACACTCGACGAGTTCGTCGCGATCGAGCGCGACGACCCGGCCCGTCACCGTCTCGCCGAGCTGGTGGCCCGCCCGGCCCACGCGCTGGAGCAGAGCGGCGACGGATTTGGGCGATCCGACCTGCACGACCAGGTCGATGTGGGGCATGTCGATGCCGAGTTCAAGGCTCGTCGAGGTGGTCACCACGTCGAGGGCGCCGGATTTGAGCTTCTCCTCGATCTCCTGGCGACGCTCTTTCGAGAGGCTGCCGTGGTGACAGCCGGAATTGTCCTCGTCGTAGTCGTCGCTGCGCTCGCGGAGGTTCTGCAGGACGCGCTCGGCGCCAGACCGGGTGTTCGTGAACACGAGCGTGTTGGTGTGCTCGCCGATCAGGTCGTCCAGGTCGCGATAGAACCGGTCGGTGACCACGTCCGGCGGCGTGTTCACCAGGTCGTCGGTCGGACACGTCAGTTCCACGTCGAACTCCCGGGCGAAGCGAGCGTCGACGAGTTCGTAGTCGCGGGGGTCGCCGCCGGGCGACGCCTGGCCAACCAGGAACTCCGCCATCGCGTCGAGTGGTTCGACCGTCGCCGAGCAGCCGATGCGGGTCGGCGACCCGTGGGCGAGCGCCTCGAGTCGCTCCAGCGACACCGAGAGATGTGTCCCGCGCTTGTTCTCGGCGAGACTGTGGATCTCGTCGACGACGACGTACTCGACGGTCCGCAGTTTCTCCCTGAACTTCGGACTGTTCAGGAGGATCGCGAGGGTTTCGGGCGTCGTGTTGAGGATGTGCGGCGTCGTCTCTAGCATCTTCTGGCGCTCGCTGTCGCTGGTGTCGCCGTGGCGGATCGCGTGGCGTATCTCGGCGTCCTCGCCCCGCTCGTCGAGTTTCGCCGTGATGCCGTCGAGGGGCACCTCCAGGTTGCGGTGGATGTCGTTGGCGAGCGACTTGAGCGGGGAGACGTACAGGCAGTACACCGAATTTTCGAGTCCGTCGGCGCGCTCGCGGCGGAACAGCTCGTTGATGATCGAACAGAACGCACTCAACGTCTTGCCGCTGCCCGTCGGCGCCGCGATGAGCGAGTTCTCGCCCTCGTGGATGAGCGGGACGGCCTCTTTCTGGGGCGGCGTGAAGAACCCGTCGTTCTCGGGGACGAACGCGCCGAACTGCTCGACCCACCACTCCCGGACCGGCGGCTCCAGCAACTCGAGCACGTCGCCGTCGTCGATCGCGGCCTCGGCGGCGTCGACGCCCACGTCCGCCGCGTCCAACAGCTCGCGTCCTCCCATGTGACCTCGGCTCTCCGGTTGGGACTACGCCGTCAAGTGGGTTTGGACCGTGGAGTGAAAGTGGTCCCGTCCGGAACGGCGAGCGAGTGGGGTCCCCGGCCGGCCAGTATCTGGCTAGTAACTTGGTAGTATCCTCAACTACCCGATCGTGTCTTTCGATGAGAACGTTTAATTGAACGCAACTAGACGATCGAACTGGGACGTGCGACAGGGGGACCCGTGCTGCAAGGGGGGGAATCGGCTTCGCAGCGTCGCGTCTCCACACGACGGGAGCGATAGATCCGCCGTGTGGGACGGCCCGGACCGGTGCGGCGTTCGTTCGTCGACGTCCCAGAGCCGACGGAACGAACACGCACACCAACAATGTCAGATCACGACGATAGCGATACGCATCGGGGGGCGCTGGACAGGCGACGGTTTCTTCAGGCGGCCGGCGGTCTCGTCGCTGCGGGAGCCCTCGCGACGGAAACGGGAACGGCACAGACAGACGACGAACGGACCGAATGGTCGGACCCGGAGACGTGGGACGGCTCGCTTCCCGAACGGGGAGACAAGGTGATTATCGAGGAGGGCGACCACGTCATCCTCGACACGAGCCCGCCGCCGCTGAACGGCGTCCTCGTCAACGGGACGCTCGAATTCGCCGACGGATCGATCGTCGAATCGACCCACGACGACGGCAGTGACGGCAGCGACGGAAGCGATAACGGCGGCAGTGGAAGCGGTGAGGGAGGCAGTGGAGACGGCGCCGACGGTGACGACGATAGCGGTGGTGAGTCGCCCTGTGCACCGGCCTGGGATTCAGAGACGGTGTACAGGGACGGTGACGAGGCGACGTACGACGGCACGCGCTGGGAAGCCAAGTGGTGGACCAGGGGCGACCAGCCGGGCGCACGGCGCTACGGGCCCTGGAAAGAGATCGGGCCGTGTGACGAGAGTGGCGAGGGAGAAACCGACGGACAGAACGCCGACGCGGCGGTCGGAGCCGGGTCACCCGGCACGGAGAACACCGACGACGGCGGCCAGTTCGACGGTGACGCAGCCGCGTGTGCCCCTCGCTGGCGACCGAGCGACTCTCACGAGACCGCCTACCGGTCGGGTGACGTGGTCTCGTACGACGGCAAAAACTGGGAGGCCCAGTGGTACACGCAGGACGACGAGCCGGGCGAGGCACGGGTCTGGCAGGAGGTCGAGGCCTGTTCGATCGTGCCAGTGGACGACGACGGCGACGACGTCGACCTGGAACTCACGACGACGTGGCTGCTCGCCGAGGGGTCGGACGCACTCGTTCGAATCGGGTCCGAGGCGGACCCGTACGAGCACGACGCCCGGATCACGCTCGTGGGACTCGGCCACGGGAACGTCAGAGGTGAGGACGTCATGGCGATCGGGACGAAGCTCCTCGGCACCTGGGACGGCGGATCGATCGAGATCCACGGGGCGAGTCGGGACAAGACCGACTGGACGCAACTGGACGCCCACGCCGACGCGGGCGCGGAGACGCTCACGCTCGCCGAGGCGGTCGACTGGGAGGCGGGCGACCGGATCGCGATCGCGCCTAGCGGCTCGGATCCCTGGCAGGCCGAACGGCGGACGGTCGAGTCGGTCGACGGGAACGAGGTGACGCTCGAGGACCCGCTGGACCACGACCACTACGGCGCCGTCGAGCGTCACGCCGGGGCGGACCTCGACATGCGAGCGGAAGTCGGACTGCTCACGCGAAACGTCGAACTCCGCGGCGACGACCTCAGTTACGTCGACCGTGACAGCGGTGTCGACTCGGAGTACGCCGCTGGCTTCGGCGGCCACGCCATCTTCGCCGACCCCGGCAGAGTTCGGATCGAGGGGCTCGAGGCGTTCCGCTGCGGCCAGTCCGGCCACCGGGCCAGGTACCCGCTGCACTTCCACCACGCGGGCGACCAGGAAGGGTCGTACCTCAAGCACAACAGCGTCTGGCACAGCTTCAATCGCGGCATCAACGCTCACGGGACCGGCAACGTCGAGATCGAGCGCAACGTCGTGTTCGACACGATCGGCCACTCCTATCTCGTCGAGCAGGGCCTCCCGGCGGAGGAGGGCAACGTCTTCAGCGAGAACCTCGCGATGCTCACGAAGGTCGTCAGAGAGCGCGACCGCGCCTTCGGCGGGGATCTGGTGAACCCGGGCGACGTGCGCCGCCGACCGAAACAGCAGAACGCGTTCCGACCGGCCGCGTTCTGGATCTCCAACCCCAACAACACCCTCGTGGGGAACCACGCCGCCGGCGGCTACGGCGCGATGGGCTTCTTCTACGACGGGCACGACGAGACCGAGGTCGGACTCGACGCGACCCAGTTCGACGTCCGGTTCGAGGACAACGTCGCCCACTCCTATTCGGTTCGCCCGCAGCGGCAGTTGGACGGCTACACCGGTGACGTCGACGGCGACCAACTCCTGCGTTCGTGGCGGATGTCCCACTACCAGCACCTCTGTCAGGGGATCGGGCTGATGATGCAGCTCGAACCGATGGAGATCGACCCCGACGAGATCCCGAGCGACCGGACGGACCGCCTCACCGGCTTCACCGCCTACAAGTGCGAACACTCGGCCGTCTGGACCGAGTTCCAGACGTCCGTCCTCGAGGACAGCGTGATCGCCGACTTCAATATCGGTCACTTCGCGATGGGCGGCTCGGAGACCCGAGACACCGTGTTCGTCGGCCGCGACGGGACCGACAACGACGTCGCGCCGCCGCCGACGCGGTTCAAGACGGGCGGCCCCGACCTGGAAGGGCCGGCGATGCACGACGCCACCAACGGCGGTCGGTACGAGAAGGCCGCGCCGACGACGTCGAACGTCGAGTACGTCGACGTCGACCGGCGGCACAACAGCCGGCTCACGCCGTCGGCCCGGACGACCGACGAGTAGCGAACGCTCGCGGTCCGGGCTGCCCGGACCCACGACACGACTTTTGTCGGTCGCGCCCGACGGGAGCGGTATGCGCGTCACGTTTCTGGGCACCGGGAGCGCCATGCCGACCGGCGAGCGCTTCCAGACCGGCATCTTGCTGGAGTCCGGGGGCGGGAACCTGCTCGTCGACTGCGGCAGCGGCGTCCTCCACGGCCTCCAGCGGACAGACGTCGGCTACGAAGGGATCGACGCCGTCCTCCTGACCCACCATCACCTGGACCACGTCTCCGACCTCCTCCCGTTGCTGAAGGCCCGCTGGCTCGCCGGCGCGACCGAGCTGACGATAGCAGGTCCCGAAGGCACCGAAGGCCTGATATCGGACCTGCTCGGCGTTCACGACTACATGCAGGGCCGCGTGGACCTGGACTTTCGCGAGGTCGGCCCCGAGTCGTTCTCGCTCGCGGGCTTCGACGTGACCGGGTTCGAGGTCCGACACTCGATGGACTGTCTCGCCTACCGCTTCGAGGAGTCGGGAGCGTCCCCGTCGGACGCCGACGACGACGACGGCGACCGCCCGGCGTTCGTCTTCAGCGGCGACACCGAGGCGTTTCCCGAACTGGTGGCGTTCGCCGACGGCGCCGCCGTGCTGGCCCACGACTGCTCGTTCCCCGACAGCGTCGACGTAGACAACCACCCGACACCGAGCGAGCTGGGCACGGCGTTGGCGGAAGCCGACGCGGAAGTCGGTCGGGTGTACCTGACCCACCTCTACCCCCACACCGACGGCCGCCACGACGAGATGCTGGACTCGATCGACCAGCGCTACGACGGCGACGTTCGCTTCGCCTCCGACGGGTTGTCGCTCGACATCGACTGATTCGGTCGTGGTTCTCGTTCGAAGTTCTCGGAAGTCGTTCGTCCCGCCTTTCGCTGGCGTCGCGACCGCACCCGACGGAGACTGCAGGTGATGAACGCCCTCGACGCGCTCGCGGTCGCTGAAGCGACATATCCGCGCTCTCGGCACCGCCCGCGCGGATGGGGGTCGCTCAGGCGACCACGCAAGCGTGAGCGGGCGGTCGACTCCGCCGACCGCCACAGTCCGTGGCGGCTACGCCGCCACGCGCGCCTCGCCCGTTCAGTTCGCCAGGGACAGCACCCCGACCGCCCCGCACAGCAACCGCAGACTGCCACGAGCCTCCCCAGCCGATTGCGCTTCTCGCACGCTGCGATGCTCATCCCTCACGCGACTGTTTCGAGCGGCCCGCCACGAGGCGGGCACGCTCGACAGCGCGCGCCACCGTGTGCGACCCCTAGAGCGACACTCACTCCCCGCCCATCCGGTCGGAGAAGTCCCAGGTGTAGGCGCGGTCGACGTCGACGCGGATGCGCACTTCGTCGCGGTCGGGCGAGAGGAGCGAGCGGGCGAGCTTCGAGTCGGTGTCGCCGAGGTAGCGCTCGATGAGGTCACGGAGGACGGCCTTGTCGTCGTCGGGGGCGATGTCGGCGGTTCCCGCACCGCGCACGCCTCGGTAGGGCACGTCGTTGGTCGAGATCTCGAAGGCGACTCCGGGGTTCTCGCGGAGGTAGTCGACGACCTTCGCACTGGCGCCGGTAGCACACTCCAGGTGGCCGTCGCGGTAGCGGTACCACAGCGAGAGCATCCAGAGGCCGTCTCGCGGTGTGTGGGTCGCGAGCCGCACCGGGATGGTCTGTTCGTCCAGGAACTGTTCGGTCCGCTCGCGGTCCCAGTCGCCGGTGAGTCGGTCCATCGCGAGGTCTCTATCGGGACGTGGTGCGGCGGGGAGATAAATCTCGGTCCGGCTACACCCGTTCGAGCGTGACGCGGAAGTCGGCGCCACCGGCCGCGCTCTCGCGGACGTCGACCCCCCCGCCGTAGGACTCGGTAAGCGCGCGGACGAACCCGAGGCCGAACCCGGTCCCCTCGCTGTCTTCTCCTTTGACGCCCATCTCGAAGATGTCCTCGCGCAACTCGGAGTCGATACCGCTCCCGTCGTCGGCCATCCCCACGACGAGTCGGTCGGGGGCAGGTGTCTCGGCGTACAGGTCGACGGTCACGTCGCCGTCGCTGTGGACCGCGGCGTTGGTGAGAACGTTGGTGAACACCGAGTCGAGGAGGTCGCCGGCGTAGACGCGGTGCTCGAACTCGGCGGGGTCGAACTCGACCGAGAGGCTCTCGTACTGGTCGGTCGCGTCACGGACGGTGTCTTCGAGTAGCGGTCGCAGGTCCCGGGCGTCGGGTTCGTTCTGGGCTTCGAGCGTCGAGACCAGATCGCCGACGCGCTGGATGAGGTCCGCCGAGTTGTCGGCCGCGCGTTCGATCTTGCCGACGTACTCGCCGGCCCGTTCGTCCTCGACGAGCTCCGAGACGGCGTTTGCGAACCCGGCGATGATCTGCAGGTCGTTGCCGATGTCGTGGCGGAGCAGGCGGTCGTACATCTCGACCATCTCCTTGCGGGTCTCGAGGTCCTGCCGGGCGCGCTCCAGCCGCTCGCGCGAGCGGATGTTGCTGATGGCCGTCGCGGCGTGGGTCGCCAGGATCTCCATGGGCCGGACCACCTCGTCGCCGAACGCCTCGTCACTCGACGAACGGACGACGATCACGCAGATCGGCTCGTCGACGATCCCCTCGGGAACGGCCAGTGTCGCCGCGGTGTCGTCGTCGTCGGTGAGCCCCGCCGCCTCGCCGGAGACGGTGACGGTCTCACCGGTCTCGTGTGCCTCGCGGGCCACCTCACTGGGAGCTCCGCCGGCCGAAACCTCGGGATTCGTGCTCCCGACGACGTGCAAGTCGCCGTTGCGGACCTCGACGACGGTCACGTCGGTCAGCTCGAAGAGGATCGTGATCGCCTCGAGCGTCAGCGAGACGACCTCGTCGACGGATTCGCACTGGTTCAGCGCCTGTCCGTACTTGTTGAGGTCGGCGACCTGCCGTGCGAAGTCCTGTCGTTGTTCGAATCCCATGGCGACCTCTGAGTAATTATCGTAGCTTCGGGAACCTGTATATAAACCCTTTCGCCGCCGTTATCAACTGTGAGACGGGCGAAGAGCAGTCGCACGGCGGCGGTTCCGACCCGTGCGGCGCGGGCGGACCCTCGGTGGACTCCGGCGGTCGACTAGTCGATCCGGTAGCGCAACAGCGCGGCGATGCCGCCGAGGTTGCGAAGCTGTTGGCCGGGGTCGAACTCACCGGAGAAGACGGTCACCTCGCCACCCTTCTGTTCGGTCGTCTCGATGACGTCGTCGACGTCGATGTCCCAGTCGCCCTCGTCGCCGCGCTCGGCGCGCAGGCGCTCGTCGAGGACGAGTAGCTGCTCGATGGCGCCGAAGTCGGCGGCCTCGGCGACTCCCTCGGGCCCGTAGGCGACTTCGGCACCCGTCGCGATCCGCTCGGTCAGCTCGTCGACCAGGTCGGCCTCCGCGGAGATGCGCGTCTGGGTCTGGACCTCGTCGACGGCCCCCCGTTTGAGCACCTCGTGGACGCCGCGGTCGCCGACGCCGGTGGTGTCGACGGTCGTGATCCGGTCGGACAGGTCCCGTTCGTTCTCCTGGATGTAGTCGAGCGCGTCCTGCTTGGTGAAGCCGGGCCCGGCGAGGATGATCGCCTCCACGTCCATCCGTGCGAGGACCGTCGCCAGTTCCTCGAACAGTTCCTCGCGCGGCCGGGCGCCGTCGCCCCACGCGGCCTTACCGGTGGGGCCCGTGATGGACGCCCGCTCCTCGGTGCCGTACTGGGCGACGGTGTGGACGTACGCCTCGCCTTCCTCGACGGTGGCGACGGCCACGTCCGGGTTCTCGGTGGCTTCGACCGCTTCGGAGAGACGGTCGTCCTGGTCGGGCTTCCAGATCTTCTCGATTTCTAGCTCCTCGAACGGTTCGAGGTTGATCGTGTGGTGGAAGTCGAGCTGGTCTTCCCGCGAGCAGTCGACGATGACACCGCCGACGCGCAGGCGGTTGGCGAACTTGGCGAACTCGACGGTCTCGACCTCGAGTTCGATCCACATGTGCTCGCGCTCGCCGCCGGTGTCGCGCATGTCGTCGTCGTTGCGCTGGATGCGCCGCGTCGTGTCGCCGGAGACGAGGTCGCCCGGCTCGACGACGTAGGTGAGGTGCCAGAGGTCGTCCAGGCTCTCCGGGACGAGGGTGACCCGCTCCCGACCCTCCGTCGTCGGGTGGCGGTCGTTGACCTGCATACTCGCATCTCTGCCTCCGGCGGCAAGTGTGCTGTTATTCGGCGGCGACCCGGGTGGACCGCACCGGCGTTCTGTCGGTGCGGGCCACCCGCCACGTTCTTGTCTCCGCGGGACGTACTCGAATCGACCGTGACCGAACCCCCCTCCCCGGCCGGCGGCGGCGCGTCGCTCGGCCCGAACGACCCCGTCGAGCAAGCGGACGGCTATTCTCGGACGGTCTATCGGGAGTGCGACCTGTGCGAGTCGCTGACCGACCTCACCGAGTCGCACGGCCTGTTCGTCTGCGGGTCCTGCGAAGAGCGGTTGCTCCCCTGACCGGCCGGAGGCGACGAGCGGGCGTCGCCTGCGACTGTGTCGACTGTGTCGACCGTCCCGGCCCTGTTTCCGGGACCTTCTTGCCGTCTCCGCTCGCTCCTCGAAGTATGACCGAGATCATCGACGGCAACGCGGTCGCCGAGGACGTGCGCGCCGACGTGAGCGACGCGGTGGACGACCTCGCCGAGGAAGACGTGACACCGACGCTCGCGACGGTGCTGATGAGCGACGACCCAGCCAGCGAGACGTACGTCTCGATGAAGCAGAACGACTGCGAGGAGGTCGGCATCGACACCGTCGACGTGGACATCGACTCCGACGCCGACGCCGCGGAGCTGTACGACACCATCGACGACCTGAACGACGACGACGACGTGAACGGCATCCTCGTCCAGATGCCCGTTCCCGACCACGTCGACGACCGACGCGTCCTCCGCAGCATCGACCCCGAGAAGGACGTCGACGGCCTCCATCCGGAGAACATCGGCCGGCTGGTCGCCGGTGACGCCCGCTACAAGCCCTGCACGCCCCACGGCATCCAGCGACTGCTCGAAGCCGCCGACGTCGAGACCGAAGGCAAAGAGGCCGTCGTCGTCGGCCGCTCGCGGCTGGTCGGCAAGCCGATGGCGAACCTCTTCATCCAGTACGGCGACGGCGGCAACGCGACGACGACCGTCTGCCACTCCCGAACCGAGGACCTGGCCGCCAAGACCCGGGAGGCCGACATTCTCGTCGCCGCGGCGGGCGTCCCGGAGATGATCGACGGCTCGATGGTCGGCGAGGGCGCGGTCGTGATCGACGTGGGCATCAACCAGGTCGACGCCGACACCGAGAAGGGCTACGAACTGGTCGGCGACGTGGACTTCGAGAGCGCCGAGGAGAAAGCGTCGGCCATCACGCCGGTCCCGGGCGGTGTCGGTCCGATGACCCGCGCGATGCTCCTGTACAACACCGTCAACGCCGCCGCGCTGCAGTCCGGCGTCGAGTCGACGCTGGACTGACGCCGCCTCAGAGGTCGATCTCGAAGCCGTCGAGTCGACGCTGGGCCTCGGCGAGGGCGGTCTCGTCGTCGTCGGCCAGCGCGCGGCCGACGGCGCGGACGACGTAGACGAGTTCGCCCGCGGTTCGGGCGGAGACGTCGCCGTCGAGCGCCTCGATCCGCTTCTGGTGGTCCCGGAGCGTCGTCAGCAGCGACCGGACGGTCGCGTCGGGGTTGTCCTCGAGGTATCGGCGCAGATCCGAGCGGTAGGCGTCGACCGCGCGGGCGTAGGCGAGACCGCGGACCGCCCGCATCGACTCGGGGACCTCGTCGGCGGGCGGGCGCTCGCCCGCGTCGGCGCCGCGGAGCAGGTCGAGGAAATAGTACTCCTCGTCGTCGGTGAGGTGCATCGCCCGGGCGACTTCCTCGCCCGCAAGCCGCAACTCGGCGGCCCCGAGGTAGGTGTCGTCGAGCGGGCGCAACTCCCCGCCACTGACGAACCCGCACTGGCGGACGTACTCCCGGCAGCGCTCGGCGGCCGCCTCGGCGACGTCCGCGAGCGGCTGGTCGTCGAGGAGCGCGCGGATCTCGGTCAGGTCCAGCCGGGCGTTGCCGGCGGTGTGTTCGGTGGGGTCGTCGAGCCCGACGCTCCGGATGCTCCCGCAGTCCGGGCAGACGACGCTCCCCGTCTCGTAGTACGACCAGCGAGTGCCACACGCCCGGCACTCGCGCTCGCCGCGGATCTTCATGGGCCGACTTGCGCCCGAACGCCTAAAGTCGACGCGGTCGAACCACCGAGAGACACTCGTGAGCCCCACTCGTCGACCTCTCGGAGCACTCCGTACCCGATCGTCGGACGACGAGGGGACCATAGGTCGGTACTTTTAAGTTGTTCCCGGCCAGAAATACAGATGACGCTTCGCTTGGAGGGCCGAAGCGTCAGCGGGGACCAATTCAGGGCGGCAAGCGTTCGCGTGGGCTTTTCGCCCACGCGGCGCTTTCCATTCCTTTCGCGGCGTCGATCCGCCAGCTCTGCCTGTATCGGTAGCTCGTCGTTACCGTCGCACAGCGGCTGCTCCGGTGCCTCTCGACCGGGAGCGTGCACCCTGCCGGAGAATTCGCCTCGTCGGAGTGCCTCTTCGACCGGCGAACCACCCGTTCGTCGAGCGGTTCTCCGTTCGTCGAGCGGTTCTACTGGATGGACAGCGAGTCGCCCGACATCTCGGCGTCCTCGTTCCACTCGAGTTCGAGTTCAAGGCCGAGCTCTCCGACTCCGTCGGCCGGTCCCTCACGTTCGACTTTCACCTCGAACTCGACCTCACGCGGCACGTCGACCGTGGCGGAGTCGGCACCTGTTTCGAGTGTCAGCGGCTCGCCGGTCTCCAGTCTATCGGCGATCGTCCGGAGGTACGAGGCCACGTCCGTCCGGGTGAGTCGTCGCTCGTCTTCGAAGAGGACTGTTTCGACCATATCTTCCGTACGCGCTCGGCCGAGATAAGTGTCTGCCTGCACCGGGGGCCGAGCCACCGCGGACCACGGCCGGAGCTGACCTTTCGACACCGATACCTGAAATCGATCGAATACGACCGCTACTCGAGATACCTCAACGGCTTTAGCATTCAGAGAGCGGGTAACGCCGAAGTAATCCGGACGTTCGAATATTCAGGCACGCCCATCAGCCGACATATTTATCAATATCCGACAGTAACTTACGGACGGACATTACCGATGTACGACCTGACAGGATTCCAGCGTGACTTGCTGTACGTCATCGCGGGGAAAGAGGAACCGCACGGGCTCGCGATCAAGGAAGAACTCGAGGAGTACTACGAGAAGGAGATCCACCACGGCCGGCTGTACCCGAATCTGGACACGCTCGTCGACAAGGGGCTCGTCGAGAAGGGCCAGCGCGACCGACGGACGAACTTCTATAGCCTCACCCGGCGGGGCCGACGAGAGATCGAGGCCCGCCGCGAGTGGGAAGAGCAGTACGTCGACCTCTAGCCGCCGTCGCTAGCCGTCCGACGACCGGGACCGGTCAGACGCGTCGTCACCGGCGCCGGGATCGGCGTGTTCGCCGCCCACGTCCGAGTCGCTCTCCGAACCGGTCCCGCTCGTTCGCTTCGTTTCAGATCTCTCGGCCGCCGCGCCGTCGCCCCTGGTCGCGTCGGCTTCGGTCGTGTCGCCGCCGTCGTCGCTCCCGTTGCGATGGTCGCCGTCCGCCGGTCGGTCCCGGCCGAGCAGGGCGGGGACGACGACCCGACCGAAGTGCGTGAAAAAGACCAAGATGACGGGGCCGAGGAACAGGCCGTACCAGCCGAACAGCAGCGGGCCCAGGATGTACGCGAACATAACACTGCCCGTGTGGAGCGTCCCGCCGGTGACGTACGGGCGGACCAGGAGATCCGGGATGACGTCGACGATCAGGAACGACACGAGGACGAACGCGCCGACGAACACCCAGCCCGTCCCCTCGGTGAACGCGGTCGCGGCGAGGTAGACCGAGACGGGCACGTAGACGAGCTTCATCCCGACCACGGGGACGAGGCTGGCGATCCCGGCGAGCAGGCCGACCAGCGCGGCGTAGGGGACGGCCACTTCGGGGGGCGCGAAGACGTTGAGGACGCTGTAGGTGATCGCGCCGACGGTGGCGGTGACGACAGCGTTGAGGATGTTGCCGGCGAAGATCATCTCCAGGCTGTCGTCGACCTCGCGGGCGAACTCCTCGAAGACCGTGGGCCCGTCGTCGTCGAACTCGGCCACCCACTCAGCCAGTCTGTGATCGTCGCGCAGCAGGTAGAAGGCGACCGCGAACATGACGAACAGGTGCAACAGGCCGGTCCCGAGAAAGCCCAGATAACTGGTCCCGCGGGACAGCGCCGAGCCCACCAGATCCATCCCGCCGGCACCCTCGAAGACGCCTCGCGGGTTCTCGACGGCCTGCGTGACGTTCAGATACGGGTCGGCGACAGCGATGTACTGGTTCAGGTCGGTCGTGCCGGCGAACTCCTGGAGTTCCTGAACGCCGATGGCCGTGGCGTACAGCAGGAGCAACACCGCCGGTAGCGCGAGCGCGACCAGCGCCAGCGCGGCCGAGACGGTCGGCTGCCCGATCCGGTCACGTATCTCCCCGTGGACCCGCCTGATGGAGTAGTATATAAAGAGCGCGAACACGAAGGTCCCGACGAACGAGTAGAACACCCACAGCAGGGCGAGTACGAGGACCGCCCCGACCGCGGCCCAGCCGATCCGTCCCCAGTCTGGGGCGAACTCGAACTCTACCATCGTCCGTGGTCTCTCCCGGCGGACACGTAAAACGGGTCGGTCGTGCGGGAGGTCGAGGCGGATATCGACCCGCTATTTATAACCGAGAACGGCATACGTCGGTCAGTGTCGGGAGTCGCGCAGTTCTCGTCGATCCCGCTGGACGCGGAGGTGCTCCAGATCACGCTGGCGGGTGTGCTCGGGCTGTTCCTCGGACTGGAGCGCGAGTGGTCGCACAAGTCGGCGGGCGTACGGACGTTCTCGCTGATAAGCATGCTCGGCGCCGCGTTCACGGTGCTGGGTTCGACCCCGCTAGTCGTGGTCGGCGGCGTCCTCGTCATCGTTCAGGGGACGCTGCTGGCGGTCAGGGGACTGCTGGCCGAGGACGACAGCGACCAGGGGCTGTCGCTGACCACGTCGACGTCGATGCTGGTCGCCTACGCCGTCGGGACGCTCGTCGCCTCGGGCTACACGCTGGAGGCGGTGACGGTGACGGTCTTCTCGGCCCTGCTGCTCGTGCTCAAGCGCGAACTGCACAGCTTCGCCTGGGGGATGACCCGGACCGAACTGCGCTCGGCCGCGGAGTTCGCCATCCTCGCGTTCGTCGTCTACCCACTGCTCCCCGCCGGGGGCTACGAGGTCGGTGCCGGCGACCTGATAGTCGAAGTCGAGCCGCGCGTCATCTGGCTGATGGTCGTCACCGTCGCGGCCATCGGCATCGTCAACTACGCCATCGTCCAGACCTACGGCAGCCGCGGCATCGCCGTCACCGGTTTCTTCGGCGGGCTGGCCTCCTCGACCGCGGTCGTCGGTGCGATGCTCGACCACGTCGAACAGCGTCCGGCCGTCAGCTCCTACGCCGTCGCGGCCATCCTGCTGGCCGACGCGGCCATGGCCGCCCGCAACCTCACCATCGCGCTCCTCTTTACATTCGAGACGGGCCTGTTGCTCGGCGCGGTCGTCCCGCTCGGCGCGGTGATACTCGGTAGCGTCGCCATCGCCGCCTACACCGCCGACTGGACGGAGAACCTCGAGATGGACCTGGAGAGCCCTTTCTCGCTGCGGAACGTCCTGAGCTTCGGCGGCCTGTTCCTGATCGTCGTCGTCGCCGGCGGGCTGGCCGCCGCGCAGTTCGGCCGCCTGGGCTTCTACGTCACTGCCGCGCTCACCGGGCTGGTCTCGTCCGCGGGCGCGACCACCTCCGCGGTGATCCTCTACCGCGGTGGCGGCCTCTCGGCGGAGGCGGCAGTCCTCGCCATCCTCCTCTCGACGGCCTCCAGCATCGTCGTCAAAGCCGGGCTGACCTTCGCCGGCCCCGACCGGGAGTTCGCCGTCAAGACCGCGACCGTCAGCACCGTCCTGCTGGTCGCCGCCGGCGCCGTCACCGCCGTGGCGACGATGTGACCGAGCGCCCCGTTCGGTCGCCGGGACCGACGGCCCACCGCGGGCGTTCGAGCGGTCCGTGACGGACGCCGTCAGATCACTTAACTGCCGACTCTCCCTCAGTGTCGACATGGACAGGGACACGGCGGAACCGACGGTGTCGTCGATCCCCGGCGAGCGCGCCCGGGAGTGGGTCGAGTTCCACCACGAGTCGGCCGCCCCGAGCACCTACGTCTACGACTTCGTCTGGGACTACACCGAACCCGCCGAGGGCCCCTTCTGCACCGACGTCGACGGCAACGTCCTCGTGGACTTCACCAGCCACGTCGCCGCCTCGCCGCTGGGGTACAACAACCCCAAACTCGTGGAGCGCATGGAGGGGTTCGACCTCGTCGATCCGATGAAGATCGCCGGTCAGGACTTCTACGTCGCCAGCGGCGAACTCGGCGACCACGACTTCCCCACCCCCGCGGACCTGATGGACCGGTTGACCGACCGCAGCGACCACTACGGGATGGACACCGTCTTCCTCTCGAACTCGGGGGCCGAAGCGGTCGAGAACGCTATCAAGATCTCCTACGACCACACCGGCGCCGACTACGGGATCACGTTTCAGGGCGCCTTCCACGGCCGCACCCTCGGCGCGCTCTCGCTCAACCGCTCCAAATCCGTCTACCGCCGCGAGTTCCCCGAGATCCCGAAGGTCCACGACGTGCCCTTTTGCGACGACCGCACCTGCGACCCAGAGAGCTGTACCTGCGGCTTCTTCCACGGCGAGACCTCCCAGTTGCGGAAACTGCTCGACCCCGAGCGCGGCGCCGTCCATCCCGACGACGTGGCGTACCTGATCGTGGAACCGATCCAGGGCGAGGGCGGCTATCGCTTCCCGAGCGACGCCTTCGCCGAGGAGATCGCCGAGGTCTGCGAGCAGCACGACCTGACCCTCGTCGCCGACGAGATCCAGTCCGGCGTGGGCCGCACCGGCGAGTTCTGGGCGTCGGACCACTACCCGTTCGACCCCGACGTGATCGCGAGCGCCAAGGGCCTGCGCGTCGGCGCCACCATCTCCCGCGAGGAGGTGTTCCCCGAGCAAACCAGCCGGCTCTCCTCGACGTGGGGGGCCGGCGACATCGTCTCCGCCCTGCAGGGCGCGCTCACGCTGGACGTGATCGACGACTACGACCTGATGGACAACGCCGTCGTCCGCGGCCGGCAGTTCCTCGAGTCGATGCGCGACGCCGATCTCGCCCCCGTGGTCGACGTGCGCGGGAAGGGCCTCATGCTGGCCGTCGAGTTCGATTCGAAAGAGCGCCGGGACGACGTGCAGGCCGCGGCGATGCAGCGCGGCCTGCTGACGCTCGCCTGCGGGCACAAAACCCTGCGCGTGCTCCCACCGCTCGACGTGACCGAACGGGAGATCGGCCTCGGCGTCGATCTGTTGACCGACGCTATCGGGGACGTGGCCTGACCCTCGGCGCTCCCTGACGAACCCCGGTAACGCCGCGACCCCCGACGAAATTCGTGACTACCCGGAGTAATCCACGTATAGACATCCGGATCTGGGCCGACGGCCGACCGTGGTATCCGTCGTCGGCGCGGTCGGTCGCGGCCTCGCGGTCGGTCCCAGTGGCTTCGGGACCGTCGTACAGTCGACGGGGGTGCCGTCCTCTCGAACCCGTGGTTCTACGCCGGGTTCTCGGCACTGTCGCTACTGCTCGGGTCGGCCGTCGGCATCTGGGCGGTCCCCGAGCGCAAGTGGCAGGCCACGCTCCTCGCGGTCGGCGGCGGGTCGCTGGTCGTCTCGCTCGCCTTCGAACTGTTCGAGCCGGCGTTCCGGAACGTCGGCCGGTATCCGGCCTCCGGCTATTTTCTCGGCGGGATCCCCGTCTTCGGGACGCTGGACGTACTCATCGACCGCTGGGCCGACGACGAGAGCCAAGAGCAGGGCGCGGGCCTGTGGGCCATCGTCACCACCGACGGCATCCCCGAGAACGCGGCGATGGGGTCGCTGCTCGCCGGCGGTGCCCAGGGCGCGCTCGCGCTGCTGTTCGGGCTCGCCGTCACCAACGGCTCCCAGTCGATGATGTCCGGGACCAACATGTCCGAGACCCACGGCGACCGGCGGACGATGGCCGGCTGGGCCGTCACCGCAGTCGTCGTCAGCGGGGCGGTGATCGCCGGCTATCACCTGCTCCCGCCCCTGCCTGACTACTGGATCGGCGCCATCCGCTCGTTCGCCGCCGGCGCCATCCTCGCCAGCCTCGCCGGGGAAATCAACCCCGACGCCTACGAGGAGGCCGGCCCGTACATCACGCTCGCGACCGCTGTGGGATTTTTAGTGACGTTTCTGCTGTGATATCGCCTCGGGCCGGGACAGGCGTCTCTCCTCGATAACCGCACAGTTCGGCGTGTGAGTTGAGTAGTGGCTTCTGGTGAACGAGTCGCGGAACGAAGTCGAACGACAACGACCGCACTCGACAGCAGGCGATGAAAACCCTCGGCACGCTCGCGGTCGCTGATCGGGATATCCGCGCTCTCGGCACAGCCCGCGCGGATAGTGCCCGCTCAGGCGACTACATGAACGCGAGCGCGCCTCGCCCTTTCAGTCCACCAGGATAGCACCGCCCCGTACAGCACCGCAGACTGCCACACACCTCCCCAACCGATTCGGTCGCAGGCTCCCTCATCCCTCGCGCGACTGTTTCGAGCGGCCCGCCAGGAGGCGGGCACGCTCACGGGTCGCTTCGCTCCCCGTTCGCATCGAGGTCTCCCTCCGGTCGACCCCGCACCGCTCGACAGCACGCGCCAACCACACCGCTCAGTACATCACCTGTAGTTAGCATTCTCGCGAGCGTAGCGAGCGCGATTCACCGGCCGCGAACGAAGTGAGCGGCCGGCCTTTTTCACTCATGTTTTTGTCGACGGAGTTCCCGCAGCGCGCCGAAGGCGCGCGAGGGAACCCGTCGGGAAAAAGATGGGGTCCTTAGAACTGATATCGTCGGTCGTCGGGGTCGCCCGTTCCCGTCTGGGGCATCTCCGCGCCGCCGGTCATCTCCTCGAAGGTCATCCCCGAGAGGTACTCGTCGTAGGTCACGTCGTACTCGGTGCGGAGGTGGAAGTCGAGGTTGCCGGTCTCGACGGTGGACTGGAACAGCATGTGCACCGCCCGGCGGACGAGTTCGTCGGGGTCGTCGGTGTCGAGCGCCGCGAGCAGCATCGCGAGTTCGTTGCGCGTCTCGCGGTCGGTGTCGACCGACAGCTGCTCGTCGAGGTCGCTGTACTCGCCCTGCACGTCGTCCTGCAGATCGTCGAGGCTCATACCCTCCCCCAGGGAAGGCCGTCGCAAACACCTTACGCTCCGGGGAGCGGGTCGACGGGCACGGGGGCACGGGGCGGCATCGTCTCAGGGATACGCTTCGACGACGTCGGTCGTGATCACGAACAGGAGCCCCCACAGCTCGGCGGCCAGGACGAACGCGCCGTCCGGACCCTGCGACCGACGGTGTGCCACCAGCGCGTCCAGCGCCTCGGCGTCGATCTGGTCGGCCATATCCGGGTCGTCGACGAGGAGCGCGAGGTCGGGGTGGCCGCGCTTGGCCGCCCGGGCGAGCGCGTCGCTCGCCGCCTCGTCGGACCCGATGGCGGTCCGGGCGATCGGCGACCGGTCGGGGATCTCCGTGCGTGCACTCGAATCCCGACCGATGTCCCCTACCACGGTAAATCGCCGTCGTCGTTGGTTCTATCGTTCCCGATTGTGCCCGATCGTACGCCACCGGTAGTACCGGTTTCCAGGGCGAACGATCCGCTCGATCCGCCGGCGGGGGTCGACCGGAATCGGCGACGATGAAGCGGGGTCGTCACGGGTAGACATCGACGGCGTCCGGTCGAACGACGAACGTGCGGCCCCACAGGTCGGCGACGAGGACGAAGTCGCCAGCGGCCTCGGTGGCGCGACCGTGTGCGGTCAGGGCGTCGAGCGCACCCGCGTCGATCTGGTCGTAGATCTGCGGGTCGGCCTCGTCGAGGTCGACGTGGGCTCGCCTGGCCGCCCTGAGCAGCGCGTCGGTGACCGCTTCGTCGTCGACGGCGGTGCGCGCGATTGGGAGATCCTCGGGGATCTGGTTCGATGCGTTCACACCCGGAGCGGGGGACCCTGCGACCCTAAATACGGATCGTCGCTAGCTCGATTTCAACCGATTTTGGCCCGTTTCACCGACGTGGAGGCGGACGGATCCGGCGGATCCGGGTATCAGCCATCGAGCGCGCGCTGGACGGTCGCGACGGCCTCGCGGAGGGCGGCCGGGGCGCGGTCTTGAGGGAGCTCGTACTCGATCACCAGCGGCGCGGTCAGCTCGGTGTGTTCGTCGAGCAGGGCGACGAACGACGCCACGTCGAGCTGTCCCGCGCCGGGCACGTCCTCGATCTCGGCCTCGGAGGTGTCCTTGAGGTGGCAGGCGACGATGCGGTCGCTCAGGTTCCTGACCACGTCGTCGGGCCGCACGTCTTCGACGAGGAAGTGACCCGTGTCGATACAGAGGCCCAGCCGGTCGTGGTCGTAGCGGTCGAGGACGCCGCGAACGTCGTCGATGGTCGAAAAGACTCGCGAGAGGTCGTCGTGGTGGACCGACGAGTAGTTGTGGATCCCGACGTCTATACCGAACTCCGCCGCGAGGTCGATCAGCTCCTCGGTGATCGCGTCGGCGGTCGGCGGGTAGTTGACGGTGAGGTAGTCGGCCCCGAGGCGGTCGGCGAAGGCAGCGTGGTCGCGGGCCTCGTCGGGCGATTCGAGGTCGGCGACGCCGTACCCAGAGACGGTCACGTCCGCCGCCTCGAGGGCGTCGAGTCCCGCCGCGACCGTCGCGTCGTCGTGGTCCGGTGCGAGGTGGTGGCCCCACAGTTCGAGGTGGGTCACGTCGGTCTCGTCGAGTTCTGCGAGCAGGTCGACGAGCGAGAAGTCCCGGAAGACGACGCTCTGAACGCCGATATCGTAATCGTGAGACACGGACCGGTGGATGCGTGACTCAGGCAAAAGCGTTCCGTCGGGGGAAGTACCGACCGGAACGACGGGTACAGTCGGCGACGACGAGACCGACGGCGGCGGGGGCTTCCGCGAGGCGACGTTTTATCCGCGCCGTCGCCATGGGTGGCCCATGGACGTACTCATCATCGGCGGGACCGGGCTGATAAGCACCGGCATCGCGCGCCAGGCGGTCGCGGCGGACCACGACGTGACCGCCTTTCACCGCGGCGAGACCGACGCCGACCTCCCCGAGGCGGTCGCCCACGTCCACGGCGACCGTAACGACGACGACCGGCTGGCCGAGGTGGCCGCCGAGGTCGACCCGCAAGTCGTGATCGACATGGTGTGTTTCTCGCCGGACCAGGCCGAGAGCGCAGTCGAAGCCTTCGACGGCGTCGAGCAGTTCGTTTTCTGCTCGACGGTCGACGTGTACCACCGTCCACTGGACGCCAACCCGGCGACGGAAGACGCCGCCCGCCACCCGCCGGTCAGCGACTACGGCGCGGACAAGGCCGAGTGCGAGGACATCTTCTTCGAGGCACACGGCGACGCCTTCGAGACGACCGTGATCCGTCCGTGGAGCACCTACGGCGAGGGCGGCCCCGTCATCCACACGATGGGGTGGGGTACCTATTACCTCGACCGCGTGCGGAAGGGCGAGCCGATAATCGTTCACGGCGACGGCGCGACGCTGTGGGGTCCCTGCCACCGCGACGACGTGGCAGGCGCGTTCGTGAACGCCATCGGCAACGAGACCGCCTACGGCGAGGCGTATCACGTCACCAGCGAGGAGGTCATCTCCTGGAACCAGTACCACGAGTACGTGGCCGACGCCATGGACGCGCCCGAGCCCGAGATGGTGTACATCCCCACCGAGAAGCTCGTCGCGGCCGTCCCCGACCGCATCGACCCGCTGCTCGACCACTTCCAGTACTCGACGGTGTTCGACAACGGCAAGGCCGAACGGGACCTCGACTTCGAGTACACCGTCTCCTTCCGCGAGGGCGTCGAGCGGACCATCGACGACCTGCAGCGCCGCGACGCCATCGACGACTACGACAGCGAGAACGACGACGAGATAATCGACGCGTGGCGCGACTCGACCGAGTCGTTCGTCGAAGCGTTCGACGGCTAAGCCCGGGGAACTGAGACCCGACGGACTCCGGGCGGCCACGTTTCGGCCGGTCGAGCGGTGAGTCGATCGGTCAGTCGATGGTGTATCGGACGATGTCCTCGGAGCCGCAGGTCGCGCAGACGGCGGTCCCGGGTTCGACGGTGGTGCCACAGCGGCGACACTCGGCGACGACCGTCTCTGGCGCGGCCCGCGTGACCAGCGATGCGAACAGGCTCACGGGGCTCACTCCGGATGGACCGGGTCTTCGCAGTCGGGACACTCGGCGAAGAGCCGGGGCCACTCCCCCTCCGATTCGTAGCGGATCAGCAGATTCGCCGTCGGGATCATCACGTCGCAGTTCGGACACGCGCCGAGCGGTCCCCCCCGCAGTCCCCGGTCGTCGGTCCCGGCCATGTTGCGAGGTACCACTCCCCGTTCCGTAGTTATTCCCCGTATAACGTCGGTAATGCGTTGATTTACTCCCGGCCGTCGGCGAGACGAACCGGTCGGCGGTCCGCTGTGGACCCGGCCCTCACTCGACGGCGACGACTTCGACCTCGAACGTCAGCCGTTCGCCCGCCAGCTCGTGGTTGAAGTCGACGGTGACCGTCTCGTCGTCGGCGTCGACGACCTCGCCCGGGAGGCCTTCTTCGGTCTGGATCTCGAGACCCGCCTCGACTTCGCGACCGCCGAGCATCTCGGCGAACTCGTCGGCGCCGTACTCGACGACGCGGTCGTCAGTGCGCTCGCCGTAGGCCCGTTCGGGCTCGATCTCGACGCTGTCCTCGTCGCCGGCTTCCATGCCCTTCAGGCCCTCTTCGAGCCCCTCGATGATGCGGCCCGAGCCGATCTCGACGGTGAGCGGCTGGTAGTCGCGGCCGGGCTGGTCCGCGGCGAGCCCCTCCTCTTCGGCGACGGACTCCAGCGACGTGTCGAAGACGCTGCCGTCGTCCAGTCGACCTGTGTACTCGATGGTCACGGTGTCGCCCGTGGAAATAGCCATACCCGTTCGAGCGGTGGACGACGGATAAGCCTGCGGACTCCGTCCGTCACCCCCGCACCATTTCACCGTTCGGATAGTGAACATATCCTGTGACTGTTCCCCTGCAGGCCGGCATCCCCGGCGGTACCGAACTGTTCATCATCCTGATAATCGGGCTGCTCCTGCTGGCCGTCCCGTTCGTTCTGGCCTACTGGGTGTACACCGACGCCTCCCGACGCGGAAACGACAACGCGGCGCTGTGGGCCCTCGCCGTGAGCGGACTGGGGATCATGACGTTCTTCGGCGGGTTGCTCGCCTTCGTCATCTACAGATGGGACCGTGACTGACCCACCGTCGACGGCGTCGTCCTGACTCTCCGAACGGGCGAGTACGGCACTGCTACCCCGTGGAAACGGGCGATGAACAGGCGGAGAGTGAGAGGGACGGCACGAACGCCGGACGACCCTCCCGATTCAGCGGGCGACCGAGAACCGGGCGCGGGTTCTCGGAGCGCACACGGAGACGCTCGCGAGGCGGGGCTGCCCGCGGCGTGGTCAGGCGTTCGTCTCGTACAGCTCACCCTCGTCGTCGTACCGGGCCTCGAAGATGCGGTCGAACTGCTCGTCGGAGATGGACACGTCGACGGCGCCCATGTTCTCGTCGAGCTGGTCCACCGTCCGAGCGCCGACGATGGGGACGCAGTCGAACTCCGACTGGTCCATCAGCCACCGCAGCGCGACCTGTGCGGGCGAGGCGTCGACCTCGTTGGCCACCGCGCGCACCGCGTCGAGGACGTGCCAGCCGCGCTCGGAGACGTACCAGTCTTCGAACATCGGGTCGAGGTCGCCGCGGGTCCCCTCGTCGGCGTCCAGGTCGTAGGTGCCGTCGCCGACGCGCTCGTACTTGCCGGTGAGGAACCCGCCCGCGAGCGGCGAGTACGGGCAGACCGCGAGGTTCTGGTCCGCGCACACGTCGAGGTACTCGGCCACGTCCTCGTAGTAGGCGGCGTGGAAGAGCGGCTGGGTCAGGCTGAAGGCCTCGTAGTTGTTCACGTCGGCTTTCCAGAGGCCCTTGGTGAGCTTCCAGGCGTCACACGTCGAGATGCCGACGTAGTGGACCTTCCCCTCGCTCACGAGGTCGTCGACGGCCCGCAGAGTGTGTTCGATCGGTGTGTCGTCGTCGAAGCGGTGCAGGTAGAGGACGTCGAGGTAGTCGGTGCCGAGTCGGTCGAGCGAGCCCTCGACCTCCGCCCGGACGTTCTTCTTCGAGAGGTTCTCCTGGAAGCGCGAGACGGTGGACCAGAAACACTTCGAGGCGATGACGTAGTCCTCGCGGTCCTCGCCCTCCAGCCACTCGCCGATCCAGCGTTCGGAGTCGCCGCCGCCGTAGCCGTTGGCGGTGTCGATGAAGTTGCCGCCCCGTTCGGCGTAGGCGTCGAGCAGTTCGTGGGCGTCCTCGCGGTCGGTCTCGACGACGCCGTCGTGGTCCTTGCCGAAGCGCCAGGTGCCGAGACAGACCGGCGACACCTGCAGTCCCGTCTCTCCGAGTCGTCTGTACTCCATATCGGACCCACGGCGGCCGCTCGCTTAGAGGTTGGTTTCCCGGAAGCCGTTCCCGGCGAGTCCGGGTGTGCGCGGTGCCGCCGTGCTCGTGCTGGTACGCCACACCGGGGCCGGTCGGCGCGTCCGGGAGTTCCACGGGTTCGCCGTCGATGCCGAATTCGTCGAGCGTCTGCTCCAAGTGCTCGGCTTCGGCGGACTCGGCGTCGTCGGCGACGCGGATCCGCAGGACGGTCGCGAGTTCGACAGAGGGGCCGTCCCGGTTGCGGGTGATCGGCGAGTGGACGATACCGCGGTCGAACTCGTTGTAGCCGTGGCCGAACTCCTCCAGCGCGGGCTCGACCTCGCCGAATCGTTCCGGGTCGATGCCGAGGGGGAGGTGGCGGACCGACCCGACCTGGTGGCCCAGCGGCGCAGCCGACGACTCCCGGTCGTCGGTCAGCACGGAGGTGATGATGCGGGCGTCACCGGCGTCGAAGGAGAGATGCGTAGAGTCGGGGTCGTCGAGGGGTGACCGGCGGAGGACGAGCGCCATTCCCAGCAGGTCACGGTAGAACTCCCCCGTGTCTTCCTCGGTACTACCGATGCGGGTGGTGTGGTCGGTGCCCGTCGTGTGGAACGGGCTCTCGGGCGGTTCGGTCGTGATATCGGGGCCGTCGTCGTCTGACGTGACCGGTCGCTGGGACCGATAGATTGATAGTCGATTACCGGCCCGGTACGACCACCGTACCCCGAGTAGATGACGCCTATCGAGATCGCCGCGGCCGTGACCGTGCTCGCCCTCGCGGTCAGCGCCGGCCTCGTCGCCCACGAACTCGCCCACGCGGCCGCACTGGGTGCCGCGGGCGTCCCCTACCGGATCGACTGGTTCCCCGGCGAGGACACCGGCGTCCTCGGGGCGGGCCTGCGGGGGCGCTGGGCCGCGGTCAAGCCGCGTCCGACCGCCGAGACCCCTGTGTGGGTCCTGCGGTGTTCGGCGATGATGCCGCTGGCGCTGGCCGTGCCGTTCGCGGCCGTCCCACTGGGTGTCGTCGCCGACCCGTTCGCGACCGACGGCCTCGTCCGCTTCGCCGCCGTCGGCTGGATGGCCTGTGCGCTGCCGAGCCCGCAGGACTTCTCCGTGCTGTGGTACGCCGACGCCGCCGTCTCGGCGCCGACCGACGAGCCCGCGGCGGCGTGACCGCCCGCGCGCGTCTCGGTAAGGTCGTGGTACTCCGGCGCTCGGAGCCGGTTTCGAGTCGACTCCGCGCCGGTAGCGTGTCGCCCCACCGACGAGTGCCCGTCGACAGCCCCGACCGACGTGGTGTCCGAACGGCCGGCGATGGCCGGCCACACGTCCAAGTACTCCCGGGACCGATCTGTGACGATGCCCGGCAGTGTCGCTCTCGGGACGCTGGGGGAAACCGTCCGCGCGGCCGTGCCGTCGTGGCTCGTGCCGGTGTTCCGCGGAATCACTCGACTCGGGAACCTCGGCGTCTTCCTGGCCGCGTTCGCGCTCGACTACTGGTTCGGCGACCGCGAGCGCGGCGCTCACGCCATGGGTGTCGTCGTCGCCGGGATGGCGCTGCTGACCGCGCTCAAACACGCCTTCGCCGCGCCGCGACCGCCCGCGTCGGTCAACGCCGTCCCGGCCGGCGGCCACAGCTTTCCGAGCGGCCACGCCATGGGCGCGACCGTCGCCTACGGCGCTCTCGCCCTCGACCTCGACGTCGGCTCCTCCAGAGTCCGCTACGCCGCGGCCGGTGGCCTCGTCTCCCTGATCGCGCTCTCGCGAGTCGTCCTCGGCGTCCACTTCGTCCGCGACGTGCTGGCCGGGATCGTCTTCGGCGCCGTCTTCCTCGTGGTCGCGTTCGGACTCACCGGTCGCGATCCTCGGCTCGCCTTCCTGCTCGCGGTCGCAGCCGCCCTCCTCGCCGTCGCGGTCAGTGGTGCCGACCGCGACGCCGTTTCCCTCCTCGGACTCGCAGTCGGCGGAGCCGCCGCCTGGGCGGTCGCCAGCGAGGCAACGACGGTCGACCGGTCGCTGTGGCGGCTGGCGCTCGTCGGTGGACTCCTCCCGCTTCTCGCCGCGCTGGGCGCCGCCACCCCGATCGCCGATCCACAGTCGGGAGTGGTGTTCGCGCTCACCGTCGCGCTCGGTATCGGACTGCTCGCCCCGCCCGCCATCCTGGGTAGTTCGGACGACGCGACCGGCTCCGTCTGCCCGCAGTCCGTCGTCGGACCCCGCTACTCCAGCGCGTAAGCGACCTGCTCGCCGGTGTCCAGCCCGTTCCGGAGCGCGGCGTGCAGGCGGGCCTCGCCGGCCACCCAGTCGCCCAGGGCGTACAGGTCCGCCTGGGCCGCGTCGTCGACCGCGCCCCGCCGGACGCCCTCGTCCGGGAGCGCGTAGCGCCAGCCCTGGTGGTCGGTCCACTCGGGGTCGGCCAGTCGCTCGTCGTCGAGCACTTCCGCCGTCAGGTCGGCCAACTCCGCCACGTTCTCGGCCGCGTCGTCGTCGTAGCGCTCGACCGACCAGTCGGGGTTGGCCTGGACCACCAGCACGGACTCGCCGTCGGGGACGTGGCCCGCCTTGCACTCCTCGCGGGCGATCCAGCCGATCTGGTGGTCCCGGTCCGGATTCACCAGCGCGTAGTACGGCCGGTCGAGTTCGAACTCGTAGCCCAGCACCGCCGTCCAGATCGTGCGGTAGGGGACGGCATCGGCCGCCTCGGCGAGGTCCCGCCGGGCCTCGCTCTCCCACTCGGCCTCACGTAGCAACTCGGCGCTCTGGGGCGCGGGCGGATTGAGCAACAGAGCGTCGAACGGCCCCCACTCTCCGCCGTCGGTGTCGACGACGCGCCACCGTTCGCCGTCGCGGACGAGCGTCTCGGCTCTGGTCGCGTTCTCCACCGTGGCGTCGGTCTCGCCGAGCAGCCGCTTCGCGATCTGGGTCAGCCCCGCGCGGTAGCTCCACTTGTGGTCGTCCGCGTCGCGCCCCTCCGAAACCGTGCCCTCCGCGTCGAAGGTGTAGATCGGTTCGGTCACGTCGACGAGCCCGTCCGAATCGAGCGTCTCGGTCAGCAGTTCGACGACGCGGTCGTCGTCGCTCTTGACGTAGTTGGCGCCGTAGTCGTAGGTCACGTCGCCCCGGCGGCGAGTGGCCGCCCGGCCGCAGACGCCCCGGGATTTCTCCAGTACCGTCACCTCGGCCGACGGGACCGCCCCGTCGAGCACGTACGTCGCGGCCGCGGCCGCCGCGCCCGCGCCGACGACTCCGATCGATGTCATGGCGGCCGTTCGGACTCCTCCGACTAAACGGGTCGTATTGCCGCGCGCGGCCGTCGACCGCGTCGCGGGCCGCCGCGTCCGGTCAGCCGTCGGCCAGCGGGACCGACAGCCCTCGGCCCCTTCGCTCGACGCTCGTCCCGAACGCCGCGGAGAGCGTTCGAACGCGCTCGCGAACCCACGCGGCCACCTCGTCCGGCGCCCGCCGAACCCGTTCGTCGGCGATCTCGACCGGGAGGACGTCCAGGCGGTCGAGCCGCCCGTCCGCGACGACGAGTTCGACGCGGACGCTCCGGTCGTTGTGCAGGCCCTCCTCGACGACGTAGTCGTCCACGTAGTCGCCCAGATCGTAGCAGATCGGCCGGCCGCGGTACACCTCGATCCCCTGGAGGACGTGGGCACTGTGACCGTGGACGACGTCGACGCCCCGGTCGATCAACCACCGGGCGAACCGCCGCTGGGTCGCCGACGGGCGGCTCTCCCAGTTGGGGCCCCAGTGCAGCGACGCCACGACGAGGTCCGGATCGCGAGCGTAGACGGCCGCCAGCATCGCACCCACACGCGTTCTGGTTTCGGACCGCCCGGGGTCCAGCCGCAGCCACGCCGTCCCGGGGTCATCGGGGCCAGCGCGGTAGGAGGAGGACTGGTCGGTCAGCGCGATCACGCCCACGTCGAGGGCACCCGCGGACGCGACGGTCGGTTCGAACGCCGCCGCGCGGTCGCGGCCGGCGCCGACGGCGGCGATTCTGGCGTCGTCGAGGGCGTCGACGGTGTCGGAAAGCGCGGTCGGCCCGAAATCGAGCAGGTGGTTGTTCGCCAGCGAGACGGCGGCGGTCCCGGCCGCCTCCAGCGCCGGCACCGCCCAGCCGGGGTCAGCCCGGAAGTAGTACCCCCGATCGGGCGTTCGCTCGCCGCGGGTCGACAGCGTGCATTCGAGGTTCAAGACGAGACCGTCGAGGTCGCCCAGGGCAGGGAGCGTGGACCCCCACACCCCGGCGGGGTCGCGGGACGAGCCAGCCGATTCGCTGCCGGCCCAGCGGTCGTCGACGCTCCGGCCGAGCATCGCGTCGCCGCCGAACCCGAGCCAGGCGTCCGCATCCTCGTGGACCCTCGCCGGCACCGAGCGGCGTGTCCGCCACCGGACGCCCCCACCCGTCCCCACCAGCGCAGCGACCGAGGCGGCGGAGCCCGCGAGGACGGCTCGACGAGACGCCGGCACGGTCAGTCGACCCCCCGAACGGGCCACCGCCGCGTCGGACCGCGGGCAGCCATCACTCGATGTGGATCGCGGGCTTGGCGGGCTCGGCCTTGCCGGCGAGGTCGTCGTCGTCGGCGGCGCGTCGAACCTCGATCTCGGCGCCGAACTCGTCGGCGAACAGCCAGCCGGCCGCGTCCAGCACGGCCAGCTCCCGCTCGGCGTCGAGGACGGGTTCGAGGGCACCGGCCTGTCCAGCCAGCTCCCCGAGGTACTCGGCGGCGCGGTCGCCGCCCGCACCGACGGCCTCGTCGTCCAGCGCCGACCCGACGACCGCGTCACCGGGGTCGGCTCCCCGGACGTGCTCGTATGCGCGGTACTTCCAGTCTTCGGCGACGACGATCTCGATGGTGTCGGGGTCGTCGATGTCGACGACCTCGGTGATGTCGCGCACGTCGTCGAGCGTCCGGTCGACCAGCCGCCGCTCCAGTTCGTAGTCGTCGATCGTCTCCTCGACGGCCGGCCACTCCGCCTCGACGACCATCCCGTCGGTCTCGAGCAGGTTCCACATCTCCTCGCCGAGATAGGGTGCCATCGGCGCGACGAAGCGCGTCAGCGCGGCCAGCCCTCGCTGGTAGGTCCTCTCGTCGACGGGCCCGTACTCGGCGTAGCGCCTGAGCAGCCGGGCGAACCGCTGGGTCTCGCTGACGACGCGGTGGAAGCGAAAGCGCTCGTACTCCTCGGCGACGGCGGTGATCGTCCGGTCGACCTCCCGGTCGAGGTAGGCGTCCTGGGGTGCGGCCTCCTCGCGGGTCGCCACGTCGTCGCGGTCGGCGACCATCGCGTAGAGCCGTTGCTGGAAGTCGTACACGTCGCCGACCGACTTGACCGTCCACTCGAAGTCCTGTGCAGGGTGGGCCGCCGACAGCAGGAAGAGTCGAGTGGTCTCGGCGCCGTACTCGTGCGGTGCGACGGCGTTGCCTTTCGAGGAGGACATCTTCTCGCCGTCGTACAGCACCGTGCCCTGGTTGATGAGCCGCTCGACCGGTTCGCGCGTGTCGAGCAGTCCCAGGTCCGCCAGTGCCCGGGTGAAAAATCGGATGTACAGCAGGTGGAGGATGGCGTGTTCCTCGCCGCCGACGTACACGTCGACGGGGAGCCAGTCGTTCGCCCGATCCGTGTCGAACGGCGCAGAATCGAGGTTCGGCGAGCAAAAGCGGAGGAAGTACCACGACGAGTCGACGAAGGTGTCCATCGTGTCCGTCTCCCGTTCGGCGGGGCCGCCGCAGTCCGGACAGTCGACTGACTTCCACTCCTCGCTCTCTTCGAGAGGGTTGCCCGCGGTACGGACGTACGGCGGGAGCTCGACGGGCAGGTCCTCGTCGGGGACCGGAACTCGCCCGCAGTCGTCGCAGTGGATCATCGGGATCGGGGTACCCCAGTAGCGCTGGCGGGAGATGAGCCAGTCGCGCAGGCGGTACTCGACGGCGGACTCGACGCCGTCGGCGCCCAGCAGACGCTCGCGGGCGGCCGAACTGGCGAGCCCGTCGTACTCGCCGCTGTTGGCGAGCATCCCGTCGTCGGTGTAAGGCGCGCCGGGCAGGTCGGTCCCGCTGCCGTCGACCGGCTCGACGACCTCCGCGACCGGGAGGTCCTGCGCCGCGGCGAAGGCGTGGTCGCGCTCGTTGTGCGCGGGCACGCCCATCACGGCGCCGGTGCCGACGTCGTCGAGGACGTACGCGGCGACGTAGACGGGTAGCTCCGCGCCCGTGATCGGATGCGTCGCGGTCAGGCCCGTCTCGACGCCGGAGGTGCCGCCGGCGTCGGCGCCCGCACTGGTCACGTCGTCGACGTATTCGGCCACGTCCTCGTCCGTCTCGGCGACCGCCCGCGCGAGGTCGTGGCCCGGCGAGAGCGCGACGAAGGTGGCGCCGTGGACGGTGTCGAGCCGGGTCGTGAACACGTCGACCGATTCGCTCGCTCCGTCGAGGGGCGCACCTTCGAGGTCGAAGGAGACGTGGGCGCCTTCCTGGCGACCGATCCAGTTGCGCTGGATGTCGCGGACGCTGTCGGGCCACTCCTTGAGGTCGTCGAGGCCGGCGTCGAGTTCCTCGGCGTAGTCGGTGATCGTGAAGAACCACTGGTCGAGTTCGCGCCGTTCGACGGGCGTCTCGCAGCGCCAGCAGACGCCCGCCGCGTGGGCGTGGTCGACGGCGCTGGCCTCGGCCTCGGCGTCGTCGGGCCGCTCGACCTGCGCGTCGGCGAGGACGGTCTCGCAGTCCGGACACCAGTTGACGCGGGCGCCGGTGTACTCGACGAGGTCCTCCTCGTAGAACCGCTTGAAGAGGTACTGGTTCCAGCGGTAGTACTCGGGGTCGCAGGTGGTGACCTCCCGCGACCAGTCGTAGCCGAACCCCATCGTCTCCAGCTCCTCGCGCATCTGGTCGATACAGGAGCGGGTCCACGATTCGGGGTCGGTGTCGCGCTCGTAGGCGGCGTTCTCGGCGGGGAGGCCGAAGGCGTCCCAGCCCATCGGCTGGAGCACCTCGTCGCCCCGCAGCGAGCGGTAGCGGGCGTAGGCGTCGGTGATGGCGTAGTTGCGGACGTGACCCATGTGGAGCGTGCCGGAGGTGTAGGGGAACATCCCGAGGACGTACGTCGGGTCGGCGGCGTCGTCGGGTACCTCGTAGACTCCGTCGGCGTCCCACACGTACTGCCAGTACTCCTGCACTCTGGCGTGGTTGTACCGAGTCATCGACTGTTGGCGAACCTCCGTCCGCCGCCGTAATCACTGTTCCCCCACGCGACGGGGGTTCGAGGGGCCGAGCGATGTCCTGGGGACCGCGAGACCGTCACGAGCCCGTTCCGGACTCGGTCGGGGACCGAGTGGCTCCCGCCGTCGGCACCCACATCCGTCTCCGTCCCTATGTTCGGGTATGGCAATAGACACCACGGTCCTCGTGATAGGGGGCGGAGCGACCGGCGCGGGCGTCGCGCGCGACCTCGCGCTCCGCGGGTGTGACGTGGCGCTCGTCGACCGCGGCGGCCTCGCGGACGGAACGACGGCCCGTTCGCACGGCCTGCTCCACAGCGGCGCGCGCTACGCCGAAGCCGACGAGACCGGCGCCGAGGAGTGCATCGCCGAGAACCGGACGCTTCGGGACGTCGCGGGCGCGGCCATCGCCGACACCGGCGGCCTGTTCGTCCAGCTGGCCGGGGACGACCCCGAGTACTTCGAGGCCAAGCGCGACGCCTGCGAGGCGATCGGGATCCCCGTCGAAGTGATCGACGGCGACGAGGCACGGGCCGCGGTTCCCGCCCTCGCCGAGGGAGTCGAGCGAGCGATGCGTGTCCCGGACGCCGTCGTCTCGCCGTCGCGGCTCGTCGCCGCCAACGCCCGCGACGCGGCCGACCGCGGCGCCGCCGTCCACTACGACTCGCCGGTCGAGGGGATCCGGGTCGACGAGGGCGAGGTGGCCGGCGTCGCGGTCGGCGGCGCCCTCGACGAGACGGTCCATCCGGACGTCGTCGTCAACGCGACGGGCGCCTGGGCCGGCGAGGTCGCAGCGATGGCCGGGGCGACCGTCGAGATGCGACCGACTCGCGGGCTGATGGAGTCGGTCGAGCACTCCGACCTCGGAACGGTCCTCAACCGCTGTCGCGAGCCGGGCGACGGCGACATCGTCGTCCCCCACGAGCGCGAGGCGGTGTTGGGGACCACGAGCGTCACGGTCGACGACCCCGACGACTACGAGCGCGCCGACTGGGAGCGCGAGCGCGTCCGCGAGGAATGTGCGGCGATGTGTCCGTCGCTGTCCGACGCCGCACACGTCCGCGAGTGGTGGGGTGTCCGGCCACTGTACGAACCCGACGAGGCCGAACGCGGCGGCCGGGGCATCTCTAGAGGGTTCTTCCTGCTCGACCACGCCGACGAGGGGGTCGACGGCTTCCTGTCGGTCGTCGGCGGGAAGCTGACGACCTACCGGCTCATGGCCGAGCGGACGGTCGACACCGTCTGCGAGCGCCTCGGCGTCGACGAGCCCTGCCGCACCGCGACGGAACCGCTGCCCGGCGGGGACGACCCCGACGCACTCGACGAGTTCGTCGCCGACATCGGCGGCCCCGGACCGTCAGACAGCGACGTCGCCGGTCGGTGATCGGTTACTGGTCGGTCGCGAGTCTCTGGTCGGTCGCGAGTCTCCGGTCGGTCGCGAGCGCTCCCCGCTCACTCCTCGTCGTCGAACCACAGCGCGGTCGAGGCGAGGTACTCGTCGCGGGGGTGACCGGGTTCGAAGTTCGGCCGGAAGTACTCCCGGACGCGCTCGGCGCCGAACGCCGCGAGCCCGCCAACCGAGGCCAGAAAGAGCCAGCCGCCGACCGAGCCCGTGACCGCCGCGACCAGGTCCGCGTCGTAGTACGCGGCCATCGCGGCCAGCCCGGCGCCGAACAGCACCGCGTAGACCACCGCGGCCATGACGAGCCACGGGCTGCTCGCTCGCAACTGCCGTCGAAAGCGTGTCCCCGCACGACCCATATTTGACCGTTGGAACACGCCCGAAAAAGCCTTTCTTTCCCGTGGTTCGCGGTCCCGAGACCCGGGATGTCGATCGGTCGATCGACCCGCCGTTGACGACGCCGACCGAATATGATGTTTTTCGTATATTTCCGACGTACCGAGGGGCTCGACAGGCGACGTTCGAGGTGTCCGGGAGGGGGTGGACTCGGCGTCGCGGCGGGGAGTAGGCGAGCTTTTTACTTGTGGAACGCGAAGAGGGTGTATCGGGAATGTCACGGAACCAGACCGAGCAGATGTTTCAGGACGACCTCGACTACTGTTACGACGCCGTCCAGGACGTATCGCGCACGTTCGCGCTGACGGTCGCGGAGCTCGACGAGCCGATGTCGCGCGACATCTGTGTCGGCTACCTCCTCTGTCGGATAGCGGACACCGTCGAGGACGCCGGGCACATCCCGCCGGCCGAGCAGCGGACCCTGCTGGACCTGTACAACCGGGTGCTCGACCCCGAGGACGACGCGGTGATCGCCGAGTTCCGGGCCGCCATCGACGAGTGGATCCCCGAGAGCCCGAACGACGACTGGGAGGTCGTCGCCCAGTCGCCGCGCGTGTTCCGCGCGTTCGACGGGCTCGACGACGACTCTCAGTCCGCGATCCGGCCGCCGGTCCGCGAGCTCGTCAGCGGGATGGCGATGTTCGTCGAGCGCTACGCCGAACAGGGTGGGCTCCGCCTCCAGACCTTCGGCGAACTCGAGGAGTACTGCTGGTACGCCGCCGGCACCGTCGGGACGCTCGTGACTGGGCTGCTCTCGCGCAACGTCGACGACTCCGTCAGCGAGACGCTCCAGAACAACGCCCGCTCGTTCGCCATGCTCCTCCAGCTGGTCAACGTCTCCAAGGACGTGGCCACCGACTTCGAGGAGGAGAACAACGTCTACATCCCCCAGGAGCTGCTCGACGACCAGCAACTGGACACCGAGGACATCCGCGACGGTGACAACGGCGAGGAGTTCGTCCCCGTCATCCGCCGGGTCGTCGACCGCGCCGAAGGCTACCTCGACGGCGCCCAGACCTGGCTCGAAGCCATGCCGGAGATCCGCGGCAACACCCTCTCGGCGTGGGCGATCCCCTTCCTGTTGGCCGTCGGCACGCTGCGCGAACTCGAGGAGCGCCCCGAGGACGTGATCGAGGAGGGGGACGTGAAGGTCTCCCGCTCGGAGGTGACGACGCTGTTCGCCATGTTCTCCGGCGAGGACGACCCCTCCGTCGCCGAACTGCGCTCGAAGATACGCCAGCAGCCGCTCGACGAGTACTGAGCGGCCACCCGAGGCCGTTCGGGTCTGGTCTGGTTCTCCCGAGTCGCACTCCCCGTGAGCCCTCGCCGTCGGGCGACATCGGAACGGATTAGTCGGACTGGTCGATAGCTCGAGCCATGTCGGCAGACGCTGACGTGGTGGTCGCCGGAGGCGGGCCGGCCGGCCTCCAGTTCGCCCGCGAGATCGGCGCCCGCTCGGAGTACGATGTCACCGTCTTGGAAGCCAACGACGCCCTCTCGGACAACGACAAGTCCACCGGTGGCACCTTCCGACAAGTTATCGACCGTTACGGGATCCCAGACGACGTGGTCATGGCCGAGAACGAGAACGTCGTCTTCGAGGCGCCCGGTGCGAGTTCGACGCTCGATATCCCGGGGCACGTGCTCGACTTCCCCGCGTTCGTCGAGTACCTCGGCGAGGACGCCGAGTCCCGCGGCGCCGAGGTTCGGACCGGCGCACGCGTCCAGGCGCCCATCCGCGAGGGCGGGCGCGTCGTCGGCGTCGAGTACACGGCCGGTGGGGAGCACCGCGAACTCCGCGCTGATCTCGTCGTCGACGCGACCGGCCCGCGGGCCGTGCTCGCGAAGCAACTCGGGATGTTCGATCCCGAGTCGGCCCAGCACGGCGTCGGCAAGGAGTACGAGGTCGAGGGCCGCTACGACCTCGATTCGATGCTGTTCCGGTTCGACCACGATGACGCGCCGGGCGGGTACGCCTGGACGTTCCCCGCCGGCGAGAACGCGTTCAAGGCCGGGATCTGCTGGATCGACGACTTCTACGAGACGCACGCCCCGGCGGACGACGGCACCATCGACGACTACGTCGAGGACTGGCTCGCCGCCGACCCGCGCTGGGAGGTCGAATCGATCAGAGCCGCTCACGCCGGCGACGCCGTCTCGAACAACTCCATCAACCAGCGCGCGACCGACGGCCTGGTCGCCGTCGGCGACGCCGTCTCGAGCATCAATCCCCTCTTCGGCGAAGGGATTCGCCCGGGGATGGAGTCGGCGGAGATGGCCGCGACCGTCGCGCTCGCCGCGCTCGACCGCGGGGACACCTCCCGCGAACGGCTCGCAGTCTACGAGAACCGCTGGAACGACGAGAAGGGGCTCGACTGGCGGATACAGCGGATCGTCTGCGAGTTGCTCTACGACTTCACGGCCGGCCAGCAGCGGCGGTTCGTCGCCAGTGCCGGCCGCCTCTCGGACGCGCAGGTCGACCGGCTCCAGCGCTACGAGCTGACGCTCCAGGACTACCTCGAGTTGTACCCCTTCGACGCGAGTGACCTCTCGAAGGTGCGGGCGCTCGTCCGACACGTCTGAGCCCCCGTCGTGACAGCGCCCCCGGGCGACGACGCGTGGGTCGTGGTACCGCGAGACTCAGGTGATTTAAACGTGTCGGGCTCGTACTTCTCCTGTGAGCGAGAGCGACAACAGCGGGCGTCGGAACCTCCGGATGCCCTCGAACGACGAACTGTTCGCGGTGGTCACACAGCACAACGGCGGGAACCACGTGCGCGTCCAGTGTGAGGACGGCGTCGACCGCATGGGCCGGATCCCCGGCCGCATGAAGTACCGGACCTGGATCAGCGAGGGCGACGTCGTCCTCGTCGAACCGTGGGACTGGCAGGACGAGAAGGCCAACATCGAGTGGCGCTACTCCGAACAGGACGCCGAGCAGCTCCGCGACGAAGGCCACATCGACTGATTCTCTTCGAGTGCGACCGCGCCGTAGCGGCGACCGCACGTCGCGCCGCCGGTAGCCCCGGCCACGCCGGTGACGTCGACGACACGTCCGATCCCAGCTACTTCTGAGAGTTCGGCCACGCCGAGCGTCTCCCGACCATCGATAGCGGTTGGGGCGTGCCGGGGAGCGACCGCAGTCAGGTCGGGTGCGGCCGACACGAAGCGCGCACGCGTTCGAGTCTCATCCGTTCGGGCGTCGCAGTGACCTCGCAAGCAGCGTTATTACGCCAGGTGGAATGGACGCGCCCATGGAAGACGATGCAAGCACGGCCGTGCTCTCGGTTCTCGAAACAGTCGCCGCCGCCGAACGGGTCGACCCGGTCGACCTGCCGCCGCTGTCCGACACCGTCGACCCCGAGGCGCTGAACGACCTGTTCCGGCCGGCTGCGGTCGGTCGAGGGTCCCCGAGGGTTGCTTTCGAATACTGCGGGTACGAGGTCACGGTCGACGGGCCGGACACCGTGGCCGTCGAGCCTGTCGCGCCATCGGCGACCGCGACCGGAGCGGGGGCGTCGAACGGGACTGACGCGAGCGAGGGACCGCTCGCCGACTGAGCGGCGCGACGCTCGCCCGTCGCCTCCGGCCGGACCCTCGATGCGCCGCGGGCGGCGGATCAAAAGTCGATGACCTCGCGGTCCTTCCAGAACAGCCCCGACGGCGAGTCCGGGGCGAACCGGGCGAGCCAGACGGGCGTCTCGGCGCCCTTCGCCGGGTCGCGTGGCGCCTCGGACCCGCCCAGTTCCGTCGCGACCCAGCCCGGGTCCGCGGAGTTTGCGATCAGGCCCTCGGAGCCGTACGTCCGGTCGAGCGAGACGGTCAAGGCGTTGATCCCCGCCTTCGAGATCCGGTAGGCCGGCATCCCGTCCTCGATGGGGTCGGAGAGGATGCCCACACCCGAGGAGAGGTTGACGACGCGCCCGCCCTCGCCGTCGAGCAGGTACGGGAGCGCCTCCCGGGCCAGCAGCGTCGCGCCGCGGAGGTTCACGTCGAGCACCTCGTCGAACGCGGCGGTGTCGAGGTCGGCCACGCCCGACCCGGTCCCGCCGACGCCGGCGTTGTTGACGAGGGCGTCGAGCCGGCCGGCCGTCGCGACGACTGTTTCGACGGCCGGAGCTAGCGACGCCTCGTCGGTCAGGTCGAGCTCGACCGGCGTCGCGCTCTCCGGTACGTCCGCGTCGGGGTCGCGGACGCCGGCGAAGACGGTCGCTCCGTGGTCGAGGAGTCCGCGGACGATTTCACGACCGATGCCGCGGTTGCCACCGGTGACGAGCGCGACCTGTCCGTCCAGCGAATCGCGAAGCGTCGGATCCATGTCCGGGAGTTCACCGCGGCGGCCGTATCTCTTGGTTTCGCGGTGGGTCTCTCCCCGTCTCCGGACTCGCGGGACCGCGGGGACGCGAAGAGACGTACCGCGTCGCCCGAGCTACCGCAGCGTCGCCGCGGTGACGCCCGCGAGTTCGTCGGCCACGTCGGGGTCCAACTGGTCGGCGGTGACCCGCCAGCGCCAGTTGCCCTCGGCGGTGCCGGGGACGTTGAACCGCGCCTCGCTTCCGAGTTCGAGCAGGTCGGGGACGGTCGTCAGCGCCAGCGCCGCGTCGGAGTCCCAGACGGCCTCGATCAGGTCCCAGGCGACCCGTTCGCCGTCGGTCGCCAGCGCGTAGTGGAGACAGTCCCGTTGCTCCTCCGACAGCGACTCGTACCAGCCGACGGCGGTGTCGGTGTCGTGGGTCGAGGTGTAGCCGACGGACTGGCGGGGATACGTAGCGGGTTTGTACCGGTCGGTCTCGGCGCACCAGTCGGCGTAGTGGGGCACCCGCATCCCCGGGAACTCGAATCGGTCGCGGAGGCCGACCACGCTCTCGTCGAGGAAGCCCAGGTCCTCGACGACGAACGGGAGCCCGCCGAGGTGCTCGCGTACGGTCTCGAAGAAGTCGTCGGCCGGGCCGGGTCGCCACTCGCCGGCGGCGGGGTCGTCGGCGTCGGCGGGGATCGCCCAGTACTCGTCGAACGCTTTGAAGTGGTCGATGCGGGCGAGATCGACGAGGTCGAGCAGCCGCGAGAGGCGGTCGCGCCACCACTCGTAGTCGGTCTCGCGCAGGCGGCCCCAGTCGTAGACGGGGTTGCCCCAGCGCTGGCCGTCGTCGCCGGGGTTCGGCGGGACGCCGGCGACGGCCGTCGGTCGCCCGTCGTCGTCCAGCCGGAACGCCTCCTGGTTGGCCCACACGTCCGCGGAATCGAGCGCGACGTAGATGGGCAGATCCCCGACGAGTTCGATGCCGCGCTCGGCGGCCGCCGCGCGCAGTTCGCGCCACTGGGTGTCGAAGACCCACTGGACGAACGCGTGGTAGTCGACGGCCTCGGCGTGGGTCTCCCGCGCGGCCGAAAGCGCGTCGGCCTCGCGCCGGACCAGATCCGCGGGCCAGTCGGTCCACGCCGCGTCACCGTGGGCGCCTTTGAGCGCCGCGTACAGCGCGTAATCCTCCAGCCACGCCGACTCGCGCTCGCGGAACGACTCGAAGGCGGCGCGTTCCTCCCCCGAGGCCTTCGCGGCGAAGGTCTCGTGGGCTGTGCGCAGCCGGTCGCGCACGAACGGCGCGACGACCTCGTAGTTCACGCTCCCGGGCTCGGTGCCCTCGGGGCCGTCGAGGTCGGACTCGTCGAGGTACCCCCGGTCGACCAGGTCGGTCAGGTCGACCAGCAGCGGGTTGCCGGCGAACGCCGACGAGGAGCCGTAGGGGGAGTGACCGTATGCGTCCGAGGTCGGCCCGACCGGACAGAACTGCCACAGCGACTGGTCGGCCCGGTCGAGAAAGTCGAGGAACGTCCGCGCCCCCGCGCCGAGGTCGCCGACCCCGTGGGGACCCGGCAGCGAGGTGAGATGCAGGAACACGCCACTCCGGCGTTGCTGTTGCATGGCCTCGCCTTGACTCCGCGACGATTTCAAACTCGGGGTACGCCGTCGCCGTCCCGACCCGACACGGGACCGAACCCAGACCTCCGACCCCTGGCTCCCCACTGGTATTGAGACGTACGATCCGCAACGTATGATTTATTATTATCCCATATTCACCAATATTTTTCCATTGTGGGTAGATATAGTAAACTTTTATTGGATTGGTGCCCATATCGTTGGACATGAGTCGATACCCCCGTCAGACTCGGAACGAGCGATTGAACTGCCCGTCGTGCGATTCCCCTGTCGTGAAATCGAACAGCGCGTACGTCTGCGTCGGGTGCGGCGCCTCGCCCGACGAGTGACCGGCTTCGCGGTCGGAACAACGAGTCGATAGACCAACGTGTCGGCGCGAGTGGCGTTCTCTCGGCCGAATCGGTAAAGTGGGGGCAACGCGAATTGGCTGGTAGATGGTACCACGCGTTCTCATGCTCGGGTGGGGATTCCCGCCGAACGTCAGCGGCGGCCTCGACACCGCGGTCGGCGAACTCGTCGACAGATTCGACACACGTGACGACGTCGCGGTCGAGCTCGTCCTGCCGGCGGAGTACGCGCCCGAGGGTCGCGAGAACATCCACGGCGTCCCGACCGGCGACGGCGACGTGAGCACGCGCATCAATCGACTCGCCGGCGAGTTCGTCGACTACGCGGCCGACGCCGACATCGTCCACACCCACGACTGGTTCGGCTACGGTCCCGGCTCGCGCGCCCAGGCGACCCACGACGCCGAGTGGGTGACCACGTTCCACTCGCTGACGACCGACCGGAACCGCCAGCCCCCGGACCGCGAGGTCGAGACCGAACAGCGGATCGTCGACCGCGCCGACGAACTCATCGCCGTCAGCGACCTCGTTCGCCGGAACATCGTCCACGAGTACGGCGGCGACGCCCGCGTCGTCCACAACGGCTTCTCCTCGGTCGAACCCACCGGCCGCGACCTGAAAGCCGAACTCGACATCGACGGCCCCATGCTCTTTTTCGTCGGCCGCCACACCGACCAGAAGGGCATCTCGCACCTGATCTACGCGCTCTCGAAGCTCCGCCGCGCCGACGCGACGCTCGTCCTCGGCGGCACGGGCCACCTCACCGAGGAGCTGAAGGAGTTCGTCGACCTGCTCGACCTGAACGACCAGGTGGAGTTCGTCGGCTACGTCCCCGAGCCGGAGCTGGGCGACTACTACGCCTCGGCGGATCTGTTCGTCTCGCCGTCGCTGGCCGAGCCGTTCGGGATCACCATCGTCGAGGCGCTGTCGGTCGGCACCCGCGTCGTCGCCAGCGAGTCCGGGGCGGCGGAGGTCCTGCCCGACGACTGCGTCGTCGAGGTCGAGACCGACTCCGACTCCATCGCCGACGGCATCGACGAGGCGCTGGCCGCGGACACGCCCCTGGAGTACGAGGAACGGACCTGGGAGACGGTCGCCGACGAGCACGTCGCGTTCTACGAAGAGATCCTCGAGGAGTAGGGTCGGCGTTCGATCCGACCCGGGCGGCCCTTCAGCGCAGCAGTCGCACGTCCGTCACGGGTTCGGGGTGGACGATGCGGAAGCCGTCGGCGGTCGGCGACCGGCCGATCGTCGCCGGCGCGCGCCGACTTGACCCGTACGGGCTGTCGTCGGCGATGCCCTCGTAGGGATTGTCGCCGCCGGTCGGCCGGTAGGGCGTCGCCTCGCCGTCCTCGTCCTCGGTGGGTTCGGGCGGGAGGTAGATCCGTTCGCCCGACTCCGAACGGACGACCGTCGCCACTCGGCGCTGGCCCGTCACTTCGATAGTCGTTCGCCCGTCGTCGACGTCGACGTCGACCGATACTGGCCCCGTCGCGTTCGCCGCGGTCATGCCCCAACCGCGGGCCGAGAACGACTTAACTGTTCGCGTCGCCGGTCCTCGGGACTCGCGGTCCGGGCACGGGACGCCCGCGAGCGTGACTGCGCGCCCGACCGCCGAATTGGCGCACACCGCAAACCCGAAGGCGGAGACGCGCGCAGGTGGGGGCATGCACCACCCGGGACCGCCGCGATTCGTGGCCGTCGGCGACGAGGTCGAACTCGCGCCGCGCGATCCGGATCCGGCGGCGACCTACGCCTGGACGGTCGCGGCCGCGCCCGCCGGTTCGACGGCGACGCTGGGCGACGAACCGGTCGAGTATTTCAACCCCGACGAGCCAGGTCGCTACGTCGTCGCGCTCGACGCGCCCGACGGCCGTCACGAACTGACCGTCCGCGCGTTCCCCGGCGGGCTCGCGCCCGCGTCGGAGGCCCCGTCGTATCCCCGGTCGGGCGCGACCGAGACCACCGCCGACGAGGCCGCCGCCGGCGCGAGCGGCGACGCCGGTGACGGCTCCGGACGGACGGACGAGACCGACGGAACGCCAGCCGACCCCGACGGAGGCGGCCGACCGCGACTCTCGCTCTCGGCGACGGTCGCGGGCGACGACGTCGTCGTCGAGGCCGACCCGCGGCCCCACCCCGACGGCGCCGAGACGGCCGCCGACCTGGACGTGGCCGTCCTGTTCGACGACCGGGACGACCTCGACCGCGAGGACGCCCGGATCGCGGACGGCACGGTGACGATCCCGCTCGACGCCGTCTCCGACCGCGCCAGGGTCCACGCCGTCGCGGTGGGCCGCCACGGGTACAGCGTCCCCGACGCGGTCAATATCCGGCTCGACGGAGGGGACGTCACCATCCAGCGCCCCTACGACCCGCCGGCGTGGGCCGAGGATTCGGTCATCTACGAGATCTACGTGCGGACGTTCCCCGGACAGGGCAGCGACGCCGCGACGGCGGGCGGGGTCTTCGACGCCATCCGCGAGCGGCTGGACTACATCGAGGGGCTCGGCGTCGACACGCTGTGGCTGACGCCGGTGCTTTCGACCGACGACGCGCCCCACGGCTACAACGTGACCGACTTCTTCTCGCTCGCCGCGGACCTGGGGACCCGCGAGGAGTACGAACGACTGATCGACGCCGCTCACGACCGCGGCATGCGCGTGCTGTTCGACCTGGTCTGCAACCACTCCGCGCGGGCTCACCCCTACTACCAGGCGGCGGTTTCGGACCCGGACAGCGAGTATCGCGAGTGGTACGAGTGGCGCGGCCCGGGCGAGCCGGAGACGTACTTCGACTGGGAGCTGATCGCCAACTTCGACTTCTCGCATCTCCCGGTGCGCCGGCACCTGCTCGACGCGGTCGACGAGTGGGCGCCGCTGGTCGACGGCTTCCGCTGCGACATGGCGTGGGCGGTCCCCAACGCCTTCTGGCGGGAGGTTCACGACCGGCTGAAGGCCCGCGACAGCGAGTTCCTGCTGCTCGACGAGACCATCCCCTACATCCCCGACTTCCAGGCGGGGCTGTTCGACGTCCACTTCGACTCGACGACCTACGCCGCGCTCCGGCGGGTGGGCAACGGCGAGCCGGCCGAGGCCGTCCTCGACGCCGTCGAGGACCGCGCCCGATCGGGCTTTCCCGACCACGCCGGGTTCATGCTCTACGCCGAGAACCACGACGAGACGCGCTATCTCGTCGAGTGCGGACGACCCGAAGCCGAGGCGGCGCTGGGCGCGCTCTTCACGCTGCCCGGCGCGCCGATGGTCTACGCGGGCCAGGAGTTCGGCCAGCGGGGCAAACGCGACGACCTCGCCTGGGCCCACGCCGACGAGTCGCTGCGCGAGCACGTCCGCCGGCTGACCGCGCTCCGGGGCGAGCGGCCCGCGCTGGCGACCGCGGCCGACCTCGAACGGGTCGAGTACGACGTTCGCGAGGGGTGGGACGACCGCGTGGTCGCGTTCCGCCGCGAGGGCGGCGAATCGGACGACGCCGTCGTCGTCGTCCTGAACTTCGGCGCGGAGCCGGCGACGGTGGCAGTCGACGCCGCTTCGAGCGCGACGGATCTGCTGACCGGCGAGTCCGTCGCGACGGTCGAGGGGCTCCGGGTCGACAGCGTCGCCGTCCTGCCGGCGGCCCCGTCGGGAACGAGACGCTGACGGCCGGACCGGTCGCGCGCCGTCGAGGCGCGCTCGCGGGTCGTTCGCGGCGTTGCGGTCCGTCGATCCGTGCTCGGTGTGACCGCGTGGCAACGCCTGCGGGCGAGGCGGGATTTATATACGGAACGGGCGTGGTGACGGTATGCGGCTGACGACGGCGCTCGACGAGTACAAACGAGCACGCGGCGAGCGCTTCCCGGAAGAGACGAGGACGGTCACCGGCGCCTTCTCCGGCCACGGCGACCGGCTGGTCCACGTGGACCCGAACGGGTCGCTGCGCGACTACTCCGCGCCGCTCTCGGGGTTACACGGGATCGACCGTTCGAAGCTGGGGGTTCGGACCCAGCGGGGGACCCACTGGTTCGCCGATCTGGAGACCATCCGCCAGCACTACTATCGCGACACGCGGCTGGTCGAGACCGAGTACGACGCGGGCTCGTTCACGGTCCACCAGTACGACCTGACGCTCGGACGAGCCCACGTCACGCACGTCGAACTGCGCGGGGCCGTCCCGCAGGACGCCCAGCTGGTCGGCTTCCTCACGATGGCGCCCGAGGGCGAGGAAGCCGGTGTCGGCGCGCTGGTCCACGAAGATAGTGGCCCCACCGGATCGAGCGTGCTGGAGGTCTTCCATCGGACGGAACACGACTACCTGACGGCCTCGACGGGTATCAGCGGGGTCCGGGGCCAGCGACCCGAGCGCTTCGCGGAGATCGTCGACGACGACCCGGTCGACTTCCCGCGCGGCGAGGGCGAACGCGCCCGCGACCAGACGCGGATGACCGGCGACTTCGTCGTGACCGCCCCGCTCGAACGGGAGGGGCGGAGCAACCGGACGACGCTGGTCACCCAGCTGTCGGACCACCGCGAGGTAGACAGGGGCGGGGCGCTCGCGGACTTGCGCGCCTGTGCGGGCGGCCACGCGAGCGCCGACGAACTCCGTGCGGCGGCTCGCGACCGGACGACCGTCGACGTGCCCGAGTCGACGCCGCGGTCGGACCTAGTGCGGTCGGACCTGCGAGTCGCGGACCTGCTCGAAGGGCCGACCGGCGCGCGGATCGCTGCCCCGGAGTTCGACCCGTTCCACACCAACTCGGGCGGCTACGGCTACGTCTGGTTCCGCGACGACGCCGAGGTCGCCCGCCACGTCCTCGCCGCGGGCGACCGTCTCGACCTCCCGGTCGGCGGACTCGTCGAGCGGGCCGCCCGCTTCCACTGCGACGCCCAGCTGCCCGACGGCACCTGGCCCCACCGCGTCTGGGCGGTCGACGGCTCGCTCGCGCCCGGCTGGGCCAACGCGAACGTCGAGCGCGACGACGACGCCGTCGAGTACCAGGCCGACCAGACCGCCTCCGCCGTGGCCTTCCTCGCGACGCTGCTCCGCGAGCGCCGGGCCGTCCTCGACGACGACCTGACCGTCTCGGTCCGCGAGACCGTCGCAGAGGCCGTCGACGCACTCACACGGACCGTCGGCGACGACGGGCTGCCCGCACCCTGCCAGAACGTCTGGGAGGACGCAACCGGGCGGTTCACCCACACCGCGGCGACGTACGTCCAGGCGTTCGCGGCGGTCGCGCGAGCGCCGGTCGGCCGCCAGCTCGCCGACCGGGCGCTGGCGGCCGCCGAGGCGGTGTTCGACGGGCTCGACGAGGTCTACGACGCCGAGCGGGGCGCGTATCCGATGCGGCTGGTCGACGGCGAGCCCGACGGCCGGCTCGACGCGGCGACGCTGTCGCTCGCGGAAGCGGTCGCGGCCTACGACGCGGTCCCGGAGACCACGCTCGACGACGACCGGCTGGAGCGGGTGGCCGAGCACGTCGTGACGACGCTGGACGGCCTGTTCCGCAACCCCCCCGAGAGCGAGCTGGCGGGCCTGGTCCGCTACGAGGGCGACGACTGGCGGACCGCCGACCAGGACCGCGAGAAGGTGTGGTCGGCGACGACGGGGATGGGCGCCGTCGCCGCCGCCGAAGTCGGGGTCCTCCTGAACGAGCGCGGTCGGCAGGGCGACGCGTACCTCGACCGCGCGGCGGACCTCTACGAGCTGCTGGGCGAGGACGGCCCGCTGACGACCGACGCCGGCTACCTCGCCGAGCAGGCGTTCGACGACGGGGATCTCGACTGCGCGGCGCCGCTGGGCTGGTCGCACGCGCTCCGGCTGCGCACGACCGCGCTGCTCGACGCCGAGGCGGCGCTGCCGGCTCGTACGTCCGATATCGAGGGTCCGACCGACCGGATGCGCTGGACGACCGGCGAGAAGTACGGGCTCGGCACCGCGGCCGACCACGACGCCGCCGACCCCTCGCGAGTGTGGTTCACGCTCACCGAGGGCGCGATGACGGAGGTGCGGTTCCCGCAGGTCGACCTGATGAACCTCCGGACGCTCGACTTTCTGGTCAACGACCGGGCGGACGACGACTACACCATCCGGACGCACAACGAGTCGCGCGTCAGCGACGACACGGTCGAGCGACGGGTCGAACCCGCGTCGGACGACGCCCTGCTGTTCCGGCACGTCTTCACCGAGGCCGGGGACGGCCGGGGCCACCGGTGGGAGTTGACCGTCGAGTACGCGACCGACCCCGAACACGACGCGGTGCTCGCGGACGTCCAGTTCTCGGCCGACGACGACGACGGCGACTACGAGGTGTTCGCCGTCGCCGACACGGCGCTGGTCAACAGCGCCGCGGCCGACCGCGGCCTGCGCCTCGGCGAGGAAGGCGCCCACCACCTCGTCGCCCGCGATCCGACCGCCTACACCGGCGAGACCGAGGAGCCGTTCCTCGTCGACGAGGACGGCGAAGGCTACTCCGTCGCGATGGCGATGGCCGCCCGCGACCGCTTCGAGTGGGCGACAGTCGGCGCCGCCGGCAGCGAGCCGCTGCGCGCGCTGTTCGCCGAGGGCGTCCGTCCCGAACCGCTCGACACTGTCGACAACCAGAGCGTCGTCCTCGTCGGCCGCCTGGGCACCGGCGCCGCCGTCGACTCGGAACTCGCGCTCGGGTTCGCCCGCGCCGCCGACACCGCCGCCGCGCTGGGCGAGGCCGACGGCGCCCTCGACCGCGGCTTCGAGACCGTTCGCGCCGAGTACACCGACACCTGGGCGGACTTCCTCGCCGACCGCTCGCTGCCCGACTCGGTCGCCGACGACCGCGATCTGGCGGCCCAGTATCGCACCGCTCTGATGAGCCTCTACGCCGTCGAGGACAAGACCTACGCCGGCGCCTCCATCGCCTCGCCGTCGGTCCCGTGGGGCGAGGCCGTCTCGGCCGACGAACCGAAGGGCTACGGCTACAACTTCGTCTGGTCGCGGGACCTCTACCAGGTGTTCACCGTCTTCGAGACCGTCGGCGAGCTGGAGGTGGCCGCCGAACAGCTGGCGTACATCTACGAGTACCAGCAGGACGAGGACGGCTTCATCCCGCAGAACACCTACGTCAACGGCATCACCCGCTGGGGCGGCGAGCAGATGGACAACATCTCCTACCCGGCGGTGATGGCCTACCACCTCGCCGAGCGCGGCCTCGACTTCGACGAGGTCGACTACGACTACGAACAGGTCCGCCGCTCGGCCGACTACGTCGCCCGCAACGGCCCCGAGAGCGCACAGGAGCGCTGGGAGGAGGAATCGGGCTACTCGCCCTCCTCGATCGCCGCCGAGATCGCCGGGCTGGCCTGCGCCGGCAAGCTCGCGGTCGACACCGGTCACGAGGCAGACGCCCTCGTCTGGACGGCGCTGGCCGACCAGTGGGTCAACAACGTCGAAGACTGGACCGCCACCGAGACCGGGACCGAGCGCCACGACGAGACGCCCTACTACGTCCGCGTGACCCGCGACGGCGACCCCGAGGCCGGCCACCTGCGGACGCTCGCCAACGCCGGCCCGACCCTGGACGAACGGGACATCATCGACGGCGGCTTCCTCGATCTGGTCAGATTGGGTATCAAACAGGCCGACGACGAGGTGGTCCGCAACTCCGTCGCCGAGGTCGACGACACGATCAGGGTCGACGCCGGCTCGGCGGCGGGGTTCTATCGCTACAACGGCGACGGCTACGGCGAGCGCGAGCGCGGCGACGTGGGCGGTCCGTGGTCGGTCGAACACAAGGGCAAGGGCCGGCTCTGGCCGCTACTGACCGGCGAGCGCGGCGAGTACGAGCTGCAGCTGGACGAGCCCGACCTCTCCCCGGCGGACTGTCTGCGCGCGATGCAGGAGTTCGCCAACTCCGGGCGGATGATCGCCGAACAGGTGTGGGACCGCGAGCACGCCACCGACTACGACTGGGTGTTCGGCGAGGGGACCGGCTCGGCGACGCCGCTGGCGTGGTCGATGGCCCAGTACGTCCGCCTGGCGCACGGCGTCAGCGCCGGCGAACCCGTCGAGACGCCCGCCGTCGTCCGCGAGCGCTACCGCGACGAACGGCTCCACGAACCCGACCGAAGCCCCGCGCTCCGGGTGGACACGGAGTTCCGCGGCGACCAGTTGGTCGTCTCCGGCGAGACGACCGGCGAGCGCGTCGCCGTCAAGACGCCCGTCGAGGGCGTCGTCCTCGAACCCGACGGGACCGAGTTCGAGACGACCGTCGGCATCGAGCGCGGCGAGAACCAGGTGATCGTCGCCGCCGGCGCCGCCGACGTGGAGTCGTCGGGCACGACCGTCCGCCGACTGCAGCTGTAGCCCCGAGCGCGCTCGTCGGCCGCGGACGAGCGCCCGTCCCCCGCGACCGGGGCCCGTCGGACTTTTCCCCCGTCCCCGGTATTCCCGAGACATGAGCGACGAGCGCGACCCGGAGGCGACCCTCGACGAGTGGAAGGAGACGATGCGAGCGGAACACGCCGAGGCCATCGCGAACCCCGACCCCGACGAGGACCACCGCATCGAGGGCGTCACGCAGGTCTCTCACCGCGTCACCTTCGAGTACGACCCCGACGCCGACGCGCTGAATCGCGAGGCCGTCGAGCAAGTCGACGAGCTGACCGACCCCGAGTTGCTGTCGTGTGCCTGTGACGTCCGCGGGATGACTCCCGAGGAGGCCCGCGAGCACATTCGAGCGGCCCGCGAGGGATCCGGCGACTGACCGACGCCGCCGATACCGGGCGGCCACGCACCCGATGGCGGCTGCGCCTCGGTGAACAGACTGATAGCGGTCCGTTCCTTGGAACGCGGTGATGGAGTTCGACGTCGACGGGCGGATCCTCGCGCTCGCGCTCGCCAGAATGGTCAACGCGCTGGCGAACTCCTTCCTGGTGGTCGTGCTCCCGCTGTACATCGGGAGCGAACTCGTCGCGCTTCCGTCGGTCGTCGGCACGACGACGACCGTCGGCGGCGTCACGTTCACCGTCACGACCGAGTTGCTGATCGGCGTCGTCCTCTCGCTCTTTGGCTTCCTCAACAGCTTCGGCCAGCCGTTCACGGGGTCGCTCTCGGACCGGACCGGCCGCCGCCGCGTGTTCCTGCTGGTCGGCCTGACCCTCGTCGCCGTCGGCAGCGCCGGCTACGTCTTCTTCACCGACTACCGGGCGATCATGGCGATGCGGGCGCTGCAGGGGGTCGGCGCCGCCTGTAACATCCCCGTCACCGTCGCGCTGGTCAACGAACTCTCCGACGAGGACGAGCGCGGGAGTAACTTCGGCCTGTTCAACACTTTCCGGCTGCTCGGGTTCGGGATCGGCCCGCTGGTCGCCGGCGGCGTCGTCGCCGCCGGGCCCTACACCGTCGGCGGCGTGACGGTCTCGGGGTTCGACGCCGCCTTCCTCGTCGCCGTCGCCGGCGCGACGGTCAGTTTCCTGCTCGTCGCTCTACTGATCCACGACCCCGAACGCACCAGCGGCGAGGCCGCCGAGGATATCGCGATCCGCGTCCGTTCGTCCGACGGCGGGCTCGACCCGGTCTTCGCGCTCGGGGTCGCGACGGTCGTGATGGCGCTGTCGATCGCCATCTACGCGCCGCTGGCGAACACGATCAACACCCGCCTCGACCAGGGCACGTTCCTCTTCTCGGTGCAGTTCGGCGCGACCGTCCTCGCCAACGTCGTCTTCCAGGTGCCGCTTGGACGACTGAGCGACCGCTACGGGCGGCGCCCGTTCCTCGTGGCGGGGTTCGTCCTGCTGCTCCCGACGACGTTCGCCCAGGGGTTCGTCGACTCGTCGACGGCGATGGTCGTCGTCCGCTTCCTGCAGGGGGTCGCGGTCGCCGCGGTGTTCGCGCCGTCGCTGGCGCTCGCGGGAGACCTCGCCGGTGAGGGGACCTCCGGCTCGACGCTGTCGGTCCTGACGATGGGCTTCGGCCTCGGCGTCGCCTTCGGGACGCTGTTCTCGGGTATCCTCGTCGGGTTCGGCTTCGCCGTCCCGTTCGTCCTCGCGACCGTCGGCGGCTGCGTCGGCCTCGCCCTCGTCGTCACGCAGGTCTCGGAGACCGTCGAGGCCGCCCGACCGTTCCCGAACCCGTTCTCGGCGCGTGGGGACTGAGCCCCGGCGGGTGCGGGTCCGGATCGCTGTTCCCCGACCGTTTTTGCGACGTCGGTCCCAATCGCCGATCGTGCAACGAGTCGACATCGACGACGTCGAGCCGACGACGATGGGCAGCGACATCGATCGCCGAGGGCTCTCGGACCCGCTCGGGACGACGGACTTCGCGGTCAACCGCTACCGGTTGGAACCCGGCGAGCGGTTCTCCGAAGCGCTGCACGCCCACATGGACCAGGAGGAGGTGTTCGTCGTCGTCGAAGGTGAGGCCGTCTTCGAGACGACCGGCGACCCGGTCACCGTCGGGTCGGGCGAGGCCGTCCGCTTCGCGCCCGGCGAGTTCCAGTCCGGCAGGAACGACGGCGACGGCGAGCTCCTGGCGTTCGCGATGGGCGCACCGCGTGACAGCGAGGACGTGCGGATCCCCCAGCCCTGTCCGGAGTGCGACCAGGAGAACGTCCGGGCGGTCCCCGCCGACGAGGGGTTCGACCTCGTCTGCCCCGAGTGCGGGACCGAAGTGAGCGCCGACTGAGTACCGGGCCTTCGCCGAGGGCCCGACCGCGACCGTCACCGAACGCTGTCAGTCGCCGTCGGCGTCGAAACTGCCCTCGTGGGTGATCTCTTCGAGGGGCTTACGGCCGTTGGGGACCTCCCGTTCGCGGAGGTCTTCGGACAGCGTCTCGGGGTCGGCGCGGTGGCCGACCGCGACCATCGCCTCGACGTCGAACTCCTCCGGGACGTCCAGTCGCTCCCGGGCGGCTTCGTGGTCGAAGCCGCCGATCGGGTGGGTCGCCAGCCCACGGCGCGTGGCCTCCAGCGCGAGGTTCTGCCACGCCGCGCCCGTGTCGAACGAGTGGCTGCCGGCCGGCTCGCCGTTGTAGTCGAAGGTCGTCTTCGACACGACGACCAGCAGCGCGCCCGCGTCGACCGCCCACGCCCGGTTGCCCTCGGCCAGCAGGTCGAGGTACGTCTCCCACATCTCGTCGTCGCGCTCGGCGTACAGGAATCGCCAGTGCTGGTTGTTGCGCGACGAGGGCGCCCACCGCGCGGCCTCGAACAGCGCCCGCAGGTCCTCGTCGGCGACGGTCTCGCCCGTCATCGCCCGCGGCGACCACCGGTTGACGAACACCGGCGCCACGTCGTGGTCGGGGTCGCGATTCGCGGCGACCTCCGGCGTGAACTCGGTCAGCGGCGACCGCTCGACGGCCACCGCCTCGCCGCCGTCCGCAGCCGTTCGTTCCTCGTCGCTTCCGTCGGAACCGCTCGAAGCGTCGGTCATCTCGTCTGGACCGTCGTACCGTATCCGGATAAGTATCAGCTATCGGACGTGGAACCCCGTTGGACGGACCGAACCGGGTTACGAGATACAACCAGGTATCAGCGTGCGGCCGCGTGTGGGGCAGTGTTCCCACATCCGTCCGCCGGGTCGTCACTCGTCGGACTCGTACTCCTGATAGACGACGTGGCCGCAGGCCTTGCAGTGGGAGGCGTCGGGGTCGTGACCGGTGAGGCCGCAGTCGGGGCAGGTCGTCGGCACTTTGTCGTCGCTAGTCCACGCGCGAACGATCTTGCTCGCCTGCCAGGGGATGACGATGATCGCCGCGAGGACGCTCGTGACGGTGACCCATCGGCCCGCTCGCGTCACCGGAACGATGTCGCCGAAGCCGACCGTCGAGAGCGTGACGACCACGTAGTAGAAGGCGTCGCCGAAGTGCTCGACGTTCGGGTTCGCGCGGTGTTCGACGGTGTAGAACAGCCCCGCCGAGACGAACAGGACGACCAGCACCGTCAACAGGAGCTTGATCGCCCGGAGCGCACCGCCCGAGACCGACCCGAAGAAGAAGTCCTCGTCGCGGGTGAACCGGTAGAACCGCAGTACACGGATCACCCGGAGGACGCGCAGGAATCCCACGTTCAACACGACCGCCGGGACCGGATAGAGGATCACGAGGACGGTCGGGAGCACCGACAGCAGGTCGACGACCGTGTAGGGGTTGGTGACCTCCGAGAGTCGGTCGCGGGCGCCGTAGAGCCGGAGGACGTACTCGACGACGAACACGCCCGCGATAGCGACCTCCAGGTCCCAGAGGCGCGCCCGCGTCGCCGAATCTACGGGGTAGGTCTGGGCGACGAAGACGCCGATGAACACCAGATTCAGCGCGAGCAGCCCGATATCGACGAACTTCCCGAGCGGGGTCCGGTGGTCGAGCAGGTAGAAGCGTACTCGCTCGCGGGTGTCGTCGGGCGGATCGCCCCCGTCGCTGCTCATACCCCCTCGAGAGACCGACCGGTAAAGAAACACGTCGCTCCGGGACGGGAGCGCGGACCGGTCCGACGAGCGCGGTCGCTCGCCGGTGAAGTCGTCGGTAGAATCGAGATGTTTGGTCGCCGTCAGGCGACGGTACGAACCTCAGTTAGGCGCGGACGACGTTCGTCGCGCGCGGGCCCTTCGGGGCGTCTTCGATCTCGAAGTCGATCTCGGTACCTTCCGTCAGATCCTCACCGCCAACGTCCTCCATGTGGAAGAAAACGTCGTCGTCAGAGTCCTCGGTGTCGATGAAACCGTAACCGCCAGTGTCGTTGAAGAAGTCGACCTTACCGTTTGCCATTGCGAATAAACGGATGCCCGGTTCACGGATAAGTATTCCGCATTCGTCCGCAAAAAATAGAATTTAGAAAACGAATTTTTTCTAAAGCGCATTTGGGAACACGAACGTCCACATACAACATTTCGTCTCGGATCGGTGACCGATCCGGCAGTTCGGGGACGGTTGCCGACGGGATCCGCAGTTCTCGCCGTCGGAGGCCACCGGGGACCGCTCTGGTGTCGGGGCCGGCCCGACGGGACTATACGGTTGGCGCCCGCCGTCACAGTGTGGATTCTCACGACGTTCGGCGCCAGTGGGCCGACCGCACCGGCGAGTACTCGCCGGCGTACTACGCCCACTACGGCCCCGACGAGACGAGCGAGACGGTCCGCGAGATCCTTCGCGGTCGCGTCGGCCGCGACGCGTCGGTGCTGGAGCTGGGCTGTAGCTCCGGGCGTCACCTCTCGCACCTGTTCGACGACGGCTTTACCGACCTCCACGGGGTCGAACTCAACCCCGACGCCTTCGACGTGATGGCCGACCAGTACCCCGACCTGTGGGACTCGGGTACCTTCTACGCCGAGGCGATCGAGGACGTCGTCGAGGAGTTGGACGACGACGCCTTCGACGCCGTCTACTCCGTCGAGACGCTCCAGCACATCCACCCGGACGCCGAGTGGGTGTTCGCGGAGATCGCCCGGATCGCGGGCGACGCGCTCGTGACCGCCGAGATCGAGGACGCCGCCGCCGACGCCGAGCGCGAGGAGCGCGAGGAGGACCCCGACGTGAACTTCGTCCGCGACGAGTTCCCGCTGTACTATCGCGACTGGAACGAGGTCTTCGGGGACCTGGGCTTCGAGCAGGTCGAGCGGCGCGAGGTCAAGCGCGACACGATCCGGTCGTTCCGCGCCCGCTGAGACGGAGGCGGAGCGCTCGGACCGTCCCGCGGTCGCTGTCGAACAGTTATCCCGCTTCGGCCCTTGCCACCGACAATGGGTTCGACTCGCTCGCTGGAGTCGCTCCGACTGAGCAAGCCGGAGACGGCGGTGTTCGTCTCCGGCGTCGCGAGCATGGGGCTGGAGATTCTCGCCGGTCGGATGATCGCGCCGCAGTTCGGGAGCAGCATCTACACCTGGGGCACCATCATCGGCGTCTTCCTCGCGGCGCTCAGCTACGGCTACCACCGCGGCGGCAAACAGGCCGCCGAGCGGGCGACGAACGGGCGGATGGCGAGCGTGTTCCTCCTCACCGCCGCGTACGTCGCCGTGCTGGTGTTCGCCGGCGACCTGCTGTTGCGCGCGGCCGCGGGGTTCCCACTGCCGAGCCGGGTCGCCTCGCTCCCGGCAGTGACGATCCTGTTCGGCCCGCCGACGTACATGCTGGGCTACATCAGCCCCTACGCCGCCGAGCTATCGGCGAAGGAGGGCGTCGGCGAGGCCTCCGGCCACGTCTACATGCTCGGCACCGTCGGCAGCATCGTCGGCGCGTTCGCGACCACGTACTTCCTGATCCCCTCGCTGGGGATCGACGCGATCGCGCTCGTGTTCGGCGGGCTCTCGATACTGGCGGCGCTGGCGGTCAGCCGCCCGGTCGGCCGCCGGCGCGCGACGCTCACCGGGTTCGTCGCCCTGTTGCTCGTCGCCTCGGCCGCCACGGGCGCCGCCGGCTACACCGTCCAGGGCGAGGTCGTCCACCAGACCCAGACGCCCTACCAGGAGCTACAGGTGGTCGACCTGGGCGACACCCGGACGCTGTACCTCGGCGGCCAGCCCCACAGCGCGATGGATCTCTCCAACCCGAACCGACACGTCTTCGAGTACACCCGCTACTTCCACCTGCCCTTCCTGTTCGCCGACGACCCCGACGAGATCGACCGGGTGCTGTTCGTCGGCGGCGGCGGCTTCACCGGCCCGAAACGCTTCGCGAACGACTACGACGTGACCGTCGACGTCGCCGAGATCGACCCCGACGTGATCGCGGCCGCCGAGGAGTACTTCGGCGTGCGCGAGTCCGAGCGGCTGAACGTCTACAACCGGGGCGGTCGCCAGTTCCTGCGGGAGACGAACCGCACGTACGACCTCGTCGTCCTCGACGCCTACCAGAAGGACAAGGTGCCCTTCGAGCTGACGACGCGGGAGTTCGTGGGTCTGGCGAGCGACCGGCTCGACGACGACGGGATCCTGTTCGCGAACGTGATCTCGGCCGCGAGCGGTCCCGCCTCGGAGTTCTACCGCGCGCAGTACGCGACCGTCGACCGGGTGTTCCCCCAGACGTACAGCTTCCCGACCGGCGGCGCGGGCATCGTCCAGAACATCGAGATCGTCGCGACGAAGTCCGACGCCCGGATCTCGGAGGCGCAACTGCGCGACCGCAACGACCGACGGGACATCGGTATCGACCTCTCCGACGCGATCGAGGATTACGCCGACCCGCCCCGAACCGACGACGTACCGGTGTTGCGCGACGACCGCGCGCCCGTCGACAGCTTGCTCGACTCGATGGTCGGCTACCGCTACGTCGTTCAGGAGTCGAACGCGAGCGACGGTGTCGGGAGCGCGCGGCCGCCTCGCATCGCAGGACCGAACGCCGCGTTTGCCGCTCGGTAACTAAGTCCGCACCGGCTGAGGGCCGCAGTGGGTGCGCACTGGATGCCCCCTAACGATCCGCCCCCCAACGATCCCGCGTCCGACGACCCCTCCCGTCTCCCCGAGAGAGTCGGGGCGCGAGCGAGATACTGGGGCCCGGCAGTCGCCGTGAGTCTGACGACGTTCATCGTGGTCATCAACGCGTCGCTGATGAACGTCGCGATCCCCACGATGGTGGCCGAGTTCGATACCACGGTCACCGCGATCCAGGGGGCGGTCGCCCTCTACTCGCTGGTGATCGCCGCGCTGATCCTCCCGGCCGGGACGCTGCCGTCTCGGTACGGCAGCAGGCGCGTGATGGCGGTCGCCTTGGTCGTCTACGCCGCCGGGACGGTCGTGGCGGCGATCAGCTGGAACACGACGGTCCTCTACGTCGGCTGGTCGCTCGTCGAAGGCGGCGCTGCCGCCGTGTTGTTCCCGCTGACGTTCACCGTGCTGACGGCGAGCTACGAGGACACCGACCGCGCGAAGGCGTTCGGACTCCTCGCCGGCGTACACGGGGCCGGATCCACGCTCGGGCCGATCATCGGCGGCGTGCTGACCACGTACGCGAGCTGGCGGTGGGGGTTCGCGCTCCAGCTCGTCGGTGTGGCGACGAGTCTCGTCTTCGTTCGATACGTGAGCCCCGAGCCGCTGTCGGAGACGCGCGGTTCGCTCGACAGAGGCGGGACGGCGCTGGCCATCGTCGGTTCGACGGCGCTCGTCACCGGGTTCCTCCTCAGCGGGAAGTACGGGTGGGTCGTCGAACGGCGCCCGTTTTCGGTCGGCGGCGTGCAGTTCAACCCGCTGGGCACGTCGCCGGCGGTCTGGCTCCTCGGCGCCGGGCTCCTCGCGTTCGCCGCGTTCGTCCAGTACGAGCGCCGACTGGAACGCGCCGGGCGCGCGCCGCTCGTTCCGCTGCGCGTCCTGACGAACCGCCCGTTCCTGGCGGGCGTCGTCACGTACAACGTTCGCTCGATCGTCTCGGCCGGGTTCGGATTCGTCTTCCCCGTCTACCTCCAGGCGGTGCTGGGGTACAGCGCCTTCGAGACCGGCGTCGCGTTGCTCCCGTACTCCGTCGCGTCGATCCTCTTCGCTACCTTCACGGCCGACTGGCGGGCGTACGTCTCGCCGAGGACGCTGATCCAGGTCGGCATCGTCTGCATGGGTCTCGGACTGGGACTGCTGTACGAGCAGACGGGCCCCGACCAGACGATCGGACGCATGGCCCTCCCGGTCGCGCTCTACGGCGCGGGCGTCGGGCTCGTCGTGGCTCAGATCGGGAACATGACGATGTCGGCCGTCCCGACCGCCGACTCCCCCGAGGCCTCCGGGGTCCTGAACGTGAGCAGCTCGATCGGGTTCTCCCTGGGGACGGCCGTGGTCGGCTCGTATTTCCTGGGTCGGTTCTACGGAGGCGTCGTCGACGGGGTGCTCCGAGCCGAAGACGCGACCGTCTCGGCCGACCGACGGGCCGACCTGGTGATAGCCCTCGAAGACGCGGCCGAGACGGCGACCGAAGCCACCCAACAGCAGTTCCTGGGTCGACTGGCGCCCGCCCAGCGGCGATTGCTCGAACGGGTCTTCGAGACCGCGATGTTCGACGCCCAGCGCGCGACGCTGCTGGTGCTCCTACTGGTCGTGTTGCTCTTGCTCGTCGTCTCGACGTTCCTGCCGCGCCGGATACCGGACGACGACTCACCGGACGGGTCCGACTCGTCCCGAGATTCGGCAGGTGAGACGAACGAGTCGGCTCGGGATGCGTCCAGGAACGCCAACGCGGAGACGTGACTCGTCGGGAACGGTTCGGCCTCGGAACTCATAGGGGTCGTCACGGCCGGGTCGTCAGGCCGGCTCGGAACCGCGGGTCGTCATCGGCCGGCCGAGCCTACGCGGTCGGCCGGGAAGTCGGTTTCCACCGCGGACGACGGCCCGATCGGCACGCGGTCCCCGGGTACGCTCGGGTTGCCGACGGTAAGCTCGGCTTGTGTCGGCTACTCGGCGGCTAACTAAGCCCCAGCCACCGCAAGGAGGCGTGCATGGCAACCCAAGACCAACAGCAAGACGCGATGCAGGCGGCCGGAGACACAGGGACGGACCCCGCGGTGATCCTCGCGGCGGGGTCGGTCGTGCTGTCGTGGTTCTTCTTCTACGCCCGGGGCGACAAGGAGCAGGGCCTGTTCGTCGGCCTCTGGCCGCCGACGATACTCGCGTTCGCGAGTTACTTCGAACAGACGAAGATGAGCGACATGGTCGAGCGCGCGACGGGGGCCGACACGCTCGTCGGCCGCGTCGAGCGGATGGTCCAGAGCCGCACGGAGTGACGACCGGGCCGAGGTCGCTCGCTCGACCGCACGCTGTCAGACATCCCGCCGGTCGGTGACCGTCGGCGACCGGCGCTTCACGCCGTGAAACCGTCAGTTCCGTCCCCACCGGCCCGCGACCGCCGTGCCGGCGCGAACGCGACGGTGGCGGTCACCGGGAACACTTTACCGGGCGACCGGCTACCCTCGCGTATGTTCGAGGTGGACGGGAGCGACGGGGGCGGACAACTGTTGCGGAGCGCGCTCACGCTGTCGATGCTCGACGCCGAGCCCGTCGCGATCGGCGACGTGCGGGGCGACCGGCCGGAACCGGGGCTGAAACCCCAGCACCTCGCCGCCGTCGAGACGGCCGCTGCGGTCGCCGACGCGACCGTCGAGGGAACGGATCTGGGCTCGGAGTCGGTGACGTTCGACCCCGGCGAGCTTACGGGCGGCCGCTACGAGGTCGACGTCGGGACGGCTGGGAGCGTCACGCTACTGTTCGACACGCTCCTCCCGCTGGCGGCGGCGATCGACGACCCGCTCGCGGTCACCGCCACGGGTGGGACCGACGTGTCGTGGTCACCGTCGCTGGCCTACTACCGCGGGGTCAAACTCCCACTGCTCCGTCGGTTCGGTCTCGCGGCCGCGGTCGAACTCGACCGGACCGGCTTCTACCCCGCCGGCGGCGGCCGCGCCACCCTGTTCCTCTGGCCCTCGACGCTCTCGCCCGTCGCCCTCGACACACCGCTTGAACCCACTGGCGCTCGCGTCTACTCGAAAGCGGCTACCGACCTCGTCGACGCCGAGGTGGCCGACCGCCAGGCCGACGCCGCGACCGACGCGCTCGAGGAACGGGGGATCGAAGTCCTCGAGCGGCGAGCGGCGTACGTCGCTAGCGACGGTCCGGGATCGGCTCTCGCCGTGCGGCTCGACGGCGCGACCCACGACGGCGACAGCGAGGGAACCGACGACGGTCTGGAAGGGCAGTGGGACGACCGGCACCACCCACTGGCCGGGTTCGACGCCTACGGCGCACCGGGCACGCCCGCCGAGGCGGTCGCCGCCGAAGTCACCGACCAGGTCCGCCGCTTCCGCGGGAGCGACGCCGCCGTGGACTCACACACGGCGGACCAGCTGCTCGTCTTCCTCGCCCTCGCCGGCGGTCGCGTCGCTATCCCCGGCGTCTCCGACCACGTCGCGACCAGCCGCGACCTGTTGGCTGCGTTCGACCGACCGGTCGGCGTCGACCGCTCCGGACCGGTCCACGTGCTCGTCGCTGACCGATAACTGATAGGTCGGGAAACGGATTCCCGGGCCCGAACGAGTCCGCCACGGGTCCCGGAATCGCTCTCCGGTATCTGACCTATCGACCTCCCGTAATGCGAACGCTTTTGCACGTCTGTCGACTGAGCCGACACGACCGAATGTCCGAGGGCACTACAGTCGCGGTCGCAGACCGGGTCGACGAGGTAGCGGCGCCGCTCCGTCGGGTATTCAAGGAGTACGGCCTGCCGCGGGTCCACTGGTTCGCCGTCGCGGTGGCCATGAACCTCGTCGCCCGCCTCTCCAGTCTCGTCCCACCGCTGGTACTCGGGACGGCCATCGACGCCATCTTCAGCGGCTCGAACGCCTACTCGCTGCCGCTCGTGCCCCAAGGGTGGCTCCCGACCGAGCCGAGAGCGCAGTTCTGGTTCTCCGTGTACCTGATCGTCGGCGCGTTCGTCGTCACCGCGGTCACGACGTGGGCCCAGGCGATCACGAGCGACATCTTCGCCCACCGGTCGCTCCACGCCGTCCGCGTCGACACCTTCCGGAAGATGCAGGAACTGGACATGGCTTTCTTCGACGAGCAACAGACCGGCGAGGCGATGTCCATCCTCAACCAGGACGCCACGAACCTCGAACGCTACCTCGACCAGGCGCTGAAGAACGGCTTCCGCCTCGTCATCATGGTCGTCGCCATCGGTGCCTTGCTGCTCTCGATGAACTGGCAGCTCGCCCTCGTCACCCTCGTCGGCGTGCCGCTGATGACCCTCTTTACTATCTGGTTCAGCCGCCGGGTCGCGCCCAGATACGACGCCGTCCGCTCCAGCGTCGGCGACCTCAACACCCGCCTCGAAAACAGCATCGGCGGGATGCAGCTCGTCAAGACCGCCAACACCGAGGAGTTCGAGACCGACCGCGTCGAGGAGGCCTCCTGGAACTTCTACACGACGAACATGGACGTGCTGAAACTGGCCTTCCTCTACCGTCCGGGGATGCGCCTCCTGGCCGGGCTGTCGTTCGTCGCCACGTTCGTCGTCGGCGGCCTCTGGCTGTTCTCGGGCCCGCCGCTGTTCTTCTCGGGCGAGCTCACCGTCGGCGACTTCGTCGTCTTCATCTTCCTCACCCAGCGGTTCATCGACCCGCTCGCCCAGATCTCGAACATCATCGACTGGTTCGAGAACGCCAGGGCCTCCGGCAAGCGGATCTTCGGGCTGATGGACACGCCCGTTCGCATCGAGGACTCGCCCGACGCCGTCGAGCTGGAGTCCGTGCGCGGCGACGTCGCCTACGACGACGTGACTTTCTCATACGACGGTGAGGAGACCATCCTCGAAGACGTGAGCTTCGACGCCGACGCCGGCGACACCGTCGCGTTCGTCGGCCCGACCGGCGCCGGCAAGTCGACGGCCGTCAAGCTCCTGATGCGGCTCTACGACGTGGACGAGGGGGCGATCAGCGTCGACGGCCACGACGTCCGCGACGTGACCGTCGGCAGTTTGCGGGAGTCGATCGGCTACGTCAGCCAGGAAACGTACCTCTTCGACGGGACCGTCGCCGAGAATATCCGCTACGGCGAGTTCGACGCTACGCGCGAGGAGATCGTCGAGGCCGCCAAAGCCGCGGAAGCCCACGAGTTCATCACGGAACTGGCCGACGGCTACGACACCCAGGTCGGCGAACGCGGCGCCCGCCTCTCGGGCGGCCAGCGCCAGCGCATCTCCATCGCCCGGACGGTGCTGCAGGACCCCGACATCCTCGTGCTCGACGAGGCGACCTCCGCAGTCGACACCGAGACCGAGGTCCTCATCCAGCGCTCGCTCGACCGCCTGGCCGCCGACCGGACCACCTTCGTCATCGCCCACCGGCTGTCGACGGTGACCGACGCCGAGACGATCCTCGTGCTGGAGGAGGGGCGCGTCGTCGAGCGCGGGACGCACCAGGAACTGCTGGAGGAAGACGGCCTCTACGCCAACCTCTGGGCGGTCCAGGCCGGCGAGATCGACGACCTGCCCGACGAGTTCGTCGACCGCGCTCGCGGCGACGCCTGAAGGGCCCGAACGCGCCGTCTGGCCGGTCCGAACCGAGGCGCCTGACAGCCCCGTGTCACCGCTCGCGGTCACGAGTGCGCGGCGCCCGACCCGCAGAGACAGCCCTTCTGAGTCTGATTTCGACCGCAATTCGGGGGAAATTGGGTCCCAGGTCGGAAAACGGTCTTGTAGGGATCGAGACCTGTCTTCGAACGGACGACAGTCCGGGAATTTCAACGTATGCCTGCCTGTGCCCACTGCGATACGCACGTCTCCGAACAGTTCGCACGCGTCTTCGCCGACGAGGGCGGCGAAGTCCACGCTTGCCCGACCTGCTCGGCCAACAGCGGTATCGCCGAAGTCTCCAGAGAGCGAGCCCAGGAAGTCTGATCCCCGCTGACGCTCGACCGTCGTCGACCGACCGTCGTCGTTCGTCGGCGACCGACTCCTCCACCGGCCCGAACGGCTCCTCCGTCCGTCGCTCCCGACTCAGTAGACCGCGTTCCGGATCGCGTCGTCGAGATCCTCGAACTCGGCCAGGTACTCGCGGCGCTCGGCTCGCAGGTCGGCGATGCGCTCGTCGGCGTCGTCGAGCGCCTCGCCCACGTCGAACCGACTCGTGTCCAGGTCCGGTACGGTGTCGGGAACGGTCAGCCCGGTCGTCGCGTCGTCGGTCCACTCGACGCGGCCGCGACTGACCGCCCGGAGCAGGGCCACGGTGTCGTCGACGCCGATGTCGCGGTCGCCGACGGTCCCGGTGTTGAGCAGGTACGCGTCGGCGTCGAGGTCGGCGACCAGATCGCGAAAGCGGTTGCCCTCCTCGCCCTCGCTGCCGACGATGAAGGGGTTAGTGCCGACGACGCGGATGGCCTCACCGGCGCTCGACGGGTCACCCGCGCTCGTCTGGACGGACTCGCCGAGCATGAACGCCGCGGCGGCCTCCTCGGGCGAGAGCTTCGCGAGCGGCGGCATCGCTGGGTTGCGCGTGATGAAGAAGACCTGGTCGACCGACGGGAGGTCGATCTCCTCGTCGGCCGACGGGAGGTGCTCGCGCTTGACGACGGCGCGACCGTTGGCGGTGTGGACGTCGCTGTCGAAGTCGACCGTTCCGTCCTCGGCGACGTCGACGTTGTCGAGCACCGCCGACTCGTGGGTCGCGGCCTCGTACAGATCCGGCTGCTCGTCGCCGTCGAGGCCGATGGTCTTGATGAACAGCCCTTCGCCCTCGCTGCCGGCGACGGTCCCGTCCGGTCGCAACGCGCAGACGTCGTCCTGCAGCATCGTCGCGTCCTCCGGCGCTTCGAGGCCCAGGTCGTGGGCGGTCAGGGTGGACTTGCCGGTCCCCGACAGGCCGAGGAAGACCTGCCCGACCGTCTCCAGGTCGGAGTCGCCGGCCGCTGACTGGCCGTCCTCGTCGGACTGGAGTCGGACTCGCTTGGTCCCGGCGTGGAGGCCGAGGCCGCCCTGGCGTTTCGCGTCGAACATGAACAGCCGCAGGAAGGACTTCTTTGCCTCGCCGGTGTAGTCGGTGCCGAGGACCGCTGTGAACCCCTCGTCGGGGAGCACGCGGACGGCGACCTCGTCGGTGTCCGGCACCTGGACGGTCACGAAGTCGGGGTCGGCATCGGCGGGTGCGGGTTCGAAGAGCTTGGCCCACGCCAACGCGATGCGGCTGTACTCCTTCGGGACGTAGTAGCGACAGACGTAGGTGTTGTCCGGATGGCGACCCAGTTGCCGGTCCAGACAGACCATCTCGCGGTCGGCGGCGGCGTCGACCGCCGTCTCGACGTGGCCGTGGTCGACGGTGCCGAAATCGCGGTCGAGCGCGTTGGCCGTCCGGTCGGCGTTGCGCGACCGGTGCTCGCTCACGTACGACGGGGAGCCGTACTCCGTCGTCGTCTCCAGACCGGCCGAGTGCTCGCGCAACGACGCGAACGACGGGTCGTACTCGACGTTGTCCGCCGATCGGGGGTCCCCGAGCGCCGCGGTCGGCGACTCGATCGCCGTCCCGTGTTGTGACATCGTACTCGATCGATCACATTCGGTCGTGATAAAGGTGATATATTCTCTGTTCGTTTGCTAATCGAGCACATAGAATTAATTATTAAAACCCGAGTAAATCATTCGGTCCCGGAGAACGGGCGCCCGACCGGTCGACGGGGGGAGTAGCGATCGTGTACGGGTGGGGCCAGAAGTCGTTAGCGGTCGCCTTCGCCGTCCGCGATCCGTTCGCGCGCAGCGGCGACGACGAGCGGGAGCGTGATCGTCGCGTCGGCGTAGACGGAAGCGTTGCGAGCGGCCTTCTCCAGTTTGCCCCACGAACGCGCCTCGTCGAGCGTCGCACCGGACAGTCCGCCCGTTTCGGGGGAGTCCATCGTCAGCTGGACGGCGTAGTCGTAGGCGTCCGGTGCGACGAGCATCGTCTGGAGCGTGTAGTTCTTCGGGACGCCCCCACCGACGACCATGGCGGCGGCCTTCTCGGCGTCGAACGCCTGGTCGGTGATGGTCGTCATATCGGAAAGTGCGTCCAGCGTGAACTCGCTCGTCTGGGAGTACATCCACGCCTGGAGGCCGAGCACGGAGTCCTGCACCGCCGGGCAGTAGACCGGCACGTCGTGCTCGTAGGCCGCGGCTGCGACGCCAGCGCCCTCGTCGACGTCGTCGGCCTCGTTCACCTCGGCGTTGGCCCGCCCGAGTTCCTCGGTGAACCGCTGGATACTCACGGCGCCCGACTCCTCGCATTCGGCTTCGAGCGGCGGGAACACCTCCTCGCGGAGGTGCCCCTCGAACAGCGCGAAGTGCTCCTGGGGAAGGTAGACGTTGTAGATGCGGTCGACGCCCTCGTCGCGCAGGCGCTCGTCGTGCTCGCGCTCGGTCTTGCCTTCGGCGTGGACCTCGCCGTGGTGGTGTTTGCCGCCGATGGCTTCGATGGCGTCGTGGGTGAGGTTCGCGCCGGTCGTGACCAGCGCGTCGACGTGGCCGTCGCGGATCAGGTCGGCGACGATCCGGCGCATCCCGGTCGGCACCATCGCGCCCGCGAGGCCGAAGAAGTTGGTCACGTCGTCGTCACCGAGCATCTCGGCGTACACGTCGACGGCCTCGTGGAGCGCGTTCGCGCCGATGCCGGCCGACCCGTACTCGTCGGCGAGCGCGCCGACCGTCATACCCGCTCGCGCCTCCGCGTGGCCGATCGGGTCGTGCTCGAACGTCTCTCGGGGCGTCTCGTCGGTCATTGCTCCACCGTCGGCCGGCCGCGCGTTTCAAGGCCGCGATCCGGAGCGGGCCGTCGCGGCCGGACGACGGACCGGGAGACCTGCGACCCACGGGCCCCGCTCGCGGGAAACACCGAAATGTGTGGCTCCCTTGCTACCGCCATGAGTCGTTCGAAGGTCGAGTCGGTGCTGTCGACAGGTCGCCAGGGCCGCCTGCGAACGGGCGTCACGACGGTCGACGACCGCGCCCCGCTCGACGTCCGCTCGCCGGTTACCGGTGAGTCCGTGGGTACCGTCCCGTCGTGTACCGCCGAGGACGTGGCTGCGGCGGTCGAGGCGGCGAGCGAGGCACAGCGGGAGTGGGCCGCGACGCCCATCGCCGAGCGCGCCGACGTTCTCCGGCGGTTCGCCGACGCGGTGACCGCGACCCGCCCGGACCTGCTCGATATCGTCCAGGTCGAGACCGGCAAGGCGCGTTTCGACGCGTTGGAGGAGGTCCTCGACCTCGTCGCCACGGCCGACTACTACGCCCGCGAGGGCCCCGGCCACCTCGAACCGACACGGCGGACGGGCGTGGTCCCCGGGCTCACCCGCGCCGTGGAACACGTCGGCCCGGTGGGGGTCGTCGGCTGTATCTCCCCGTGGAACTACCCGCTCACGCTCGCCGTCTCGGACCTCCTGCCCGCGCTGCTGGCCGGCAACGGCGCCGTCCTCAAGCCCGCCGAGGCGACCCCCTTTTCCGCGCTCCGAGCGGTCGAACTCCTCGAATCGGCGGGGTTGCCCGAGGGTCTGCTCCAGGTCGTTACCGGCGACGGCGAGCGGCTGGGCGAACCGCTGATCTCGCGGGTCGACCACTTGCGGTTCACCGGCAGCACGGCGGTCGGTCGCGAGGTCGCGGCGCTGGCCGGCGAGCACCTGATCGACGCCTCGCTCGAACTCGGGGGAAAGAACCCCGCCGTCGTCCTCGACGACGCCGACCTCGCGAAGACGGTTCGCGGACTGGTCAACGGCTCGTTCGCCAACGCCGGGCAACTGTGCATCGCGACCGAGCGCGTCTACGTCGACCGCTCGGCCTTCGACGAGTTCCGCGACCGGTTCGTCGCCGCGACCGAACGCCAGTCCCTCGGCGTCGGACTCGGCTGGGGACCCGACGTGGGGTCGCTGATCGGGGACCACCAGCTCGACACCGTCGAGTCGCACGTCGCCGACGCCCGCGAGCGCGGCGCGACCGTCGAGACCGGCGGGCGACGACGCGATGACGTGGGTCCGTGGGTCTACGAGCCGACGGTGTTGACCGACCTCCCCGAAGAAGCGACAGCGGCGAGCCAGGAGACGTTCGGCCCCGTCGTCTCGCTCGTCCCCGTCGACGGCGTCGACGAGGCCGTCGAGCGGGCCAACGACACCGACTACGGCCTCCACGCGAGCGTGTGGACGGGCGACCGTGCCCGCGGCGAGCGCGTCGCTCGCCGGATCGAGGCCGGGACGGTCTCGGTGAACGACGGGTACCGGGCGATGTGGGCCTCGACGGACGCGCCGATGGGCGGCGTCGGCGACTCCGGCGTCGGTCGCCGCCACGGCCGCGAGGGGATCCGCGACTACACCGACTCGCGGACGGTCGTCACCCAGCGCGGCCATCCGCTCGCGTTCCCGGACGCGGTCCCGAACCGCCTCGCCGCCGCGGCCGCGACGGCGACGCTCGGTCCGCTGCGCTGGCTCCGGAACCGGTCGCTTCCCGGTCCGTGGGGGGAGTGACGGTGCGACTGCTGACCGGCTTCCCCGGCTTCCTCGGTTCCGCGCTCGTCGAGCGGCTGCTCGAACGGAGCGACGAACCCGTCGCCTGTCTCGTGCAGACGCAGTACCGCGATGTGGCCGCCCGACGGGCCGCCGCCCTCGCCGACGCCGCGGGCGTCCCGCGGGATCGGATTCGACTGGTCGAGGGCGACATCACCGACCCCGACCTGGCCGTCGACGACTACGACCGCCTCCGGCGCGAGACCCGGGTCGTCTACCACCTCGCCGCCGTCTACGATCTGGGCGTCGCGCGACCGCTCGCCGAGCGGGTCAACGTCGACGGGACGCGCCACGTCCTCCGGCTCGCGCTCGGCGCCGACGTCGACCGCTTCCACCACGTCAGCACCTGCTACGTCAGCGGCCGCTACGACGGGGTCTTCACCCACCGCGACCTGGCCGTCGGCCAGTCGTTTCACAACTACTACGAGGCCACCAAGTTCGAAGCCGAGCGACTCGTCCGGGCCGCGATGGCCGACGGGCTCCCGGCGACGGTCTACCGTCCCGCCATCGCCGTCGGCGACAGCCGAACCGGGGAAACCCAGAAGTTCGACGGGCCGTACTATCTCCTCGAACTGATCCTCCGACAGTGGCCCGTCGCCGTCGTGCCCGTTCCGCTGCGCCCCTCGGCCCATCGGCTGAACGTCGTCCCCCGAAACTTCGTCGTCGACGCACTGGCCGCCATCTCCGCCCGCGAGGACTCGGTCGGAGAGGTCTACCAGCTCTGTAATCCGCATCCGCCGACGATACGCGAACTCGTCCGAACGCTCGCGCGGGCGGCCGGTCGCCGGGCCGTCCCCGTCCGCGGGACGACGAAACTCGCCCGCGTCGCGACCGAGCGGGTGCCGACAGTCGCCGACGGACTGGGGGTCGAGCCGGCGGCGCTCTCCTACCTCTCCCAGCCCACCACGTACACCGACGAGAACACGCGTCGCGCGCTGGCCGAGACGAACGTGCGGTGTCCGCTCTTCTCGTCGTACGCCGACCGCCTCGTCGCGTACGCTCGCGAGCACCGCGACGAGGACGCGGGCGCGATGGTCTGAGCGAGCGCCGACAGCTGCGGTCGCCCACGGATCGCTACTCGACGGCCAGCGCCGCCGAGCAACACGACGACCGGTACTCCTCCGCTCGCCGGACGATCTTGCAGTCGCGGTAGCGGCGAGCGACCAGCGCGTCGCACTCCCCACAGCGGAGGACGTACTTCGCCTCGGCGAACGTCTCGCAGTGGACCTCCGTGTCGAGTTCCCGCGCGCGAGTCTCGAACGCCGGGCCGTGACCGGTCGTGCCGCAGCGCTGGTACTGTTCGAGGTGGACGAGTTCGTGCCGCAGCGTCGACTCCCACTGGGCGCGGTCGAAGGCGTCGAAGGCGTCCCAGGTCAGCGAGATCGTCGCCGAGAACGGCCGCCCGTCGGCGACCCGACCGCCAGCGGCCTCGGCGCGCTCCCAGTCGATCGGCGTCCCGACCTCGGCTTCGGGGATCTTCGGCCGTTTGACCGCCGCCGCGCGCCGTTTCGACCGCGTCGAGACCTCCCACTCGACGAGGTCGAAGCGCACGTCGACGAGCCACTCCCGGCGAACGTCTTTGCAGTAGGCTCGCGACCACGCGAGGAGGTCCTCGTGGGTCGCGACGTCGTCGTACGACGGCGTCGTCACGTTGTCACCGGTGAGGGCGCACGGTCTCTTGAATCGCTCGCTCAGTTCGTCGTCGTGATCTCGACCACGTCGCGGTGGTCGAGCTCGGTGTCGGCGGCGACCTGCCGGCCCGAGCGGATATCCGTCGCGTGGAGGAACCCCTCGCCGATGTCGGTGTGCAGGAAGTACGCGAAGTCCTCGGCGGTCGAACCGTCCGGGAGGACGAAACAGTCCTGGAGGAACGTGCCGTCCTCCTGGGGTTTCTCCGCGCCGGGGAACACGGCGATAGCGTCGAGCACGTCGAACAGCGCGGTTTCGAGCGCACGCTGGACGCCGGTGCCCTCGTACTCGGTGACGAACTCGCGGATCTGTTCGAGCCCTGCCTCCTGCTCGCCGCTCACGTCGTCGACGATCTCGAAGTCCGAGTCGCCGGGGCGGTAGTCGACGACGCCCTGCTCGTCGGCGGACTTGAGCGCCTTCTCGGCGTGAGCCGAGACGGGGACGAACGTCAGGTGGTCGTAGTCGTCGTCGCTCGTGATCTCGTCGTAGTTGTCCTGGGCGACCGGCTTGTCCATCTTGTTCGCGGCGACGACCATCGGCTTCGTCCGCAGGCGGATCTCGCGGGCGAGCGCCTCGCGGTCCGACTCTTCCCACTCGTCGGGGTCGAGATCGAGGCCCTGCGAGAGGATGACCTGCTTCATCGCGTCCTCTCCGATACCGAACGCGCTCATCTGCTCGGCCAGGTCGACCTCGATGTCGCGATCCTGGCCGTGATACCCCGAACTGTACCGCTCGATGCCTTTCTCGAGGATGTCGAGGTACCACATGTCAAGTTCCGCTTCGAGGAAGTCGATGTCCTCGCGGGGGTCGTGGTCCTCGGTCGCCTCGCCCTCGATGTCGGTCTCGCCGGAGAAGTCGACGACGTGGACCAGGACGTCGGTCTCGTTCAGGTCCGAGAGGAACTGGTTGCCCAGCCCGCGCCCCTCGTGGGCGCCGGGGACGAGGCCGGCCACGTCGACGAGTTTGGTCGGGACGAACCGTTTGCCCGCCTCGCAGTAGCCCGTGTTCGGCGTACAGGAGTGGTCGAACTCCGGGGCGGCGCAGTCGACGCGGACGTACGCCTCGCCGACGCTCGGGTCGATCGTCGTGAACGGATAGGCGCCCTCCGGCACGTCGTTCATCGTCGCGGCGTTGAACAGCGTCGACTTGCCCACCGAGGGCTTGCCGACGAGTCCGATGCGGTAACTCATTGCCCGCAGTATCCGAGCGTCGGGCTAAAGCGTTTCCAATCGAATACGTCCGATCGCCGGTTTTCGGCCGTTTCGAGCGTCGTGCGACAGTTTCACACTGTACGTATCGGGTGAGGGGTAGTACCACGGCGGCCCGCGGCGCACGGGTCGAATCGGTCGGTGTCCCCGGAAGCCTATACCGGTCGAACCGGAACCGGGCGGTGTGCGACGACGAACGGTCCTCGCTTCGCTGGGTGCCTCGGCCGCGCTCGCCGGCTGTCGAACGGTGGGGTCGCCGGAGCGGACGGACTCGGAGACCGAGACCCAGCCGACCTGTGAGTCACCCGAGCCCCGCCGCGTCGAACTCGCGGGGTCGGCGACGGCCTCCGACGAGGCACAGTTCTCGGCGACCGTCACGATCGAACGAGGACGGTCGACCGCGGAGGCGCCGGCGCGGGTGACCGTCGGGTTGGGAAACGACGGACCGGACCGCGAGATCGACGTCATCGACGACGGTCGCTGCCACATCCTGAACCGAGGGGCGGGCCGGAGCGAGCCGAACGGGCTCTGGCTCTACCGGGTGGGCGACGCGCCGACCGACCGCGCTGGCGAGTGCTGGACGCGCGACCGCCCGCCGCGCGACAGCGTCGGCTTCGACGGCTACGGCTGCGGACGATACCCCTTCGAATCGGACGATACGGTCGCGACCACCTACGAGGTATGGGACGACTACACGGTCGACGGTTACCTTCGACCGGGGACCTACCGGTTCGACGCGTCGGTCGCGCTGTGGGACGAAGCCGCCGAGGAGGAGGGGACGGACTCTGGCCCGACCGTCGTCGACTGGTGGTTCGAACTGTCGGTCTCGGCCGACGGCGAGTGATACTCGGCAGCGGCGTCTCGATACGCGGCTGGAACCGCGTCGATGCGACCGTCGTTCGTGAGCGGATCGTCCCGCTGATAGAACGGAACCGCGTCGACTGACGGACCGCCGCTCCGGTGTCCGATCCGGCGGTCAATCCGTGGCCTTGAGATTGTGGACGACCTCGAGCCGGTCCTCGACTTCGGCGGTCGGGGCCAGCGCCGCGGCGATGCGCTCGGCGGACTTGTAGGCCATCGGGGCCTCGTCCAGCGTCGCCTCGCCGACCGACTCGGAGTAGATCCCGTCCATGGCGTCGGCGAACGCATCGACCGACAGCTCCTCGTGGGCTTGCCGCCGACCCATCACGCGGCCCGCGCCGTGGGGTGCGGTCCGGTGGTACTCGTCGTTGCCCTTCCCGCGGGCCAGCACCGACCCCTCGGCCATGTTGAACGGCACGACCAGTCGCTGCCCCTCGCGGGCGGGCGTCGCGCCCTTCCGGATGGTCAGATCCTCGAAGTCGATGTAGTTGTGGACCGACTGGAACCGCTCGACGGGCTCGACGCCCAGCGTCTCGCAGATGGCGTCGCTCATCAGCTCCCGGTTCCAGCGGGCGTACTGCTGGGCGAACAGCATGTCGACGTGGTAGCCGTGGGCCTCCCGACCGTCGAGGTAGTCGAGGTCGCTGTCGCGGCCCGTCTCGGGCCGCAGGTCGCCGAGCGTGTCGAAGACCTCCTCGATGCGGCGCCCCTCGAAGTCCGCGCGGATGCGGTCCTTCCGGAGGTGGGACTCCCCCTTGCCGCCGGTGACCCACTCGAAGCAGTCGGCGTCGGCGACGGTCTCGGGGTCGGACTTCAGGTACTCGGTCAGTTCGTCGGGAACGGCCTCGCGGATCGCGTCGGTGTTGCGGTAGCTGTTGGCCCTGTGCTGCCAGTACTCGGCGACGGCCTTGCCGAGGTAGCGCGACCCGCTGTGGAGTACCAGCCAGTAGTCGCCCGACGCCTGTGCGCGGGCGAACTCGACGAAGTGGTTGCCGCCGCCGAGGGTGCCGGCGCTCTCGATGACGTAGCCCATCCCCTGGGCCTGGTCGGCGAGGACGCGCTCGCACAGCGACTCGAAGTAGTCGCCGTCGTAGCCGTCGAAGTCGAACTCGATGGGGTCGACGGCGCGGTCGAACCGGTCGCGGTAGGCCGTCTCGAAGCGGTCGAACACGTCGTCGGCCCGCTCGAAGGGGAACCGCTCGACCAGGTGGGGAGCGTCGTCGTAGTCGTGGACCGACCGCCCGGTCGGGACGGCCTCGCGGACCAGGCGCTCGCGCTCGTCGTGTTCCAGCGGTAGTTCGGGGCCGAGGTTCGTCGCGGCCATCCCGCAGCCCACGTCGACGCCGACGACGTTCGGGACGACCCGGCCGGCCAACGGCATGGCGAAGCCGATCGGCGCGCCCGCACCCCAGTGCGTGTCGGGCATGATCCGGACCGGCTCGGTGAACGCCTCGTGGTCGACGAGGTCCCGGATCTGGGACAGGCAGTTCTCCTCGACCAGCGACTCGTCGTCGACCATCACGCGCGCCGTCGTCGACGCGCCCTCGACCTCGATAGGCATACGGCCCGGTCCGAGGCGGAAGGGTTTGAGAATACCGGTGGCCTGCGATCCCCTCGCAACCGTCGTCGCGCAACCGGGGTCGACCCGTTCAGAGCCCGGTCGGGTGGTCGACGTACGTCGTCTCCAGGCCCCACTCCTCGGCGAGGTCCTGCAGCGCCTGCACGCCGAAGGTCTCGGTGGCGTAGTGGCCGCCGAGGAAGACGTTCACGCCGGCGTCGCGGGCCTGGTGGTACACCTTCCCTTTCCCCTCCCCGGTGACGAACGCGTCGACGCCGGCGTCGATGGCTTCTTCGAGCCAGTCGGCGCTGCCGCCGGTGACGACCGCCACGTCCTCGATCTCGTCGGGCCCGAAGGCGAAGTGCTGGACGCCCTCGCCGCCGGTGTCCAGCTCCGATTCGAGCAGCGACGCCAATCCGTCGGGCGAGAACGGCTCCGGGGCCCGTCCGCGCTGGCCGATGGTGACCGGGCCGATCTCGCCGAACGGTTCGCGGGCTTCGAGCCCGAGCAGGTCGGCGACGCCGGCGGCGTTGCCGAGGTCGTCGTGGCCGTCGAGCGGAAGGTGCATCGCGTACAGCGCGAGGTCCGACTCGATCAGGGGCGCGATGCGGTCGTAGTCGAGGCCGGTGACGCGGTCGATGCCGCCCCAGGAGAGCCCGTGGTGGACGACCAGGAGATCCGCGCCGCGGTCGAGTGCCGCGTCGATCGTCGCACCGGCGGCGTCGACGGCGAACGCGACCGTCTCCACGTCGGCCTCGTCGGGACCGACCTGGAGGCCGTTGGCGCTGGCGTCCACGTCGGCGTACTCGCCGGGCGAGAGCCGCTCGTCGTAGCGCTCGCAGACTGTCGAGAGGTCCATGCCCGCCCGTTCGACCGAGGCGCCCCTATTCGTTGTGGGTTCGGAAAGCGCGTCGAAACGTGACGTTCGGAGCAAAGGGGGACCGTGGCGCCGATGTCAGGGGTCGCCGCCGTAGAGCTGCCCGTTCTCCTCGCGCAGGAGGTCGTGCTCGACCGCCAGGTCGATCACCTTCTCGCAGTCGCTCTGGGAGACCTGGTAAGCGTTGGCCGCAACGGTGACGAATTCGGCCTTTTCGACCGGGAACTCGCGGTTCTCCAGCAGGCGCATCACCTTCGTGTTCTCCAGGCGGCTCATCGAGACGCGGTGGTCGCCGCCGCTCTCGCCCGAGTCCGACCCGTCGCCGGACGACCCGCCCGACTCGTCGGCCGACCCGGCGTCGCCACCGGATTCGTCCGACGGGGTCTGGGCGGATCCGTCCGAGGACCCGTTCGCCAGCGGATCGCCCGTCGACTCGGCGGTCGAGCCGTCCGTTCCGGCGGAGCGAGCGTCGTCACCGTCGTCGGAGAACGCGTCGCCGGTCAGCGACCTCGAGTCGGTGTCGTCCTCCTCGTCCTCGGCGTCAAAGGAGCCTCCGGTGAGCGACCCCGTCTCGGTCGGGCCGTCGTCCTCCTTGCGGAAGCCCGCGCCCCGCGAACGGGTGTACTTGCGCGCTTTCGACTCGCCGTCGCTGTCCTCGGACTCGCTCTCGGAATCGGACTCGTCGTCGGCCGCGCGGTCGTCGCCGAACTCCATGTCCGAGGCCTCGGCGGCCTCCTCGGCGGTCGGCTCCTCGTCGCCCAGCGGCGACAGGATCTCGTCGTCGTCGCCGAGCGTCGATTCGATGTCCCCCTCCGAGGCGCCAGCCCCAGCCGTCGAGTCGCCCGAACCCGTCGATCCGTCCGAGCCCGCCGCCCCCCCTGAGCCGGACCCGGCGGTGACGTCACCGGCGTTGGCTTCGACCGCGTCGACGACGGTGTCGAGGACGGCGTCGAGCTTCCGCCGGCAGGTGCGACAGAGGACGACCGTCTTCTGAGTCTCGGTCCCCGGGTGGAGCGCGGCGGGGACCACGGGATGCTCTTCGAGCGTGGCGTCCAGGGCGGCGCCACAGAAGTAACAGGACGAGAGTCGGTCCATGCCCCCACCGTGTATCTCGGCCGACGTAAAACAGTCGGTGCCGACGGTCGGAGCGGGCCGCGAACCGGCGGCGGGAACGGCCCGATTCGCACCCCCTATCGATCCGCCGCGTGACTGTAGACGAACGCCCGCAGGAGCTTCGCCGCCAGGGTCGCCGCCTGGCCGTCGTCGCGGTCGTTGACCTCGACGACGTCGAACCCCGCCGCGTGCGGGGCGACCTCGCGGACGACGCGCCGCCCCGTCCGCGGTTCGATACCGAACGGTTCCTTCGTCCCCGTCCCGGGCGCGTAGGCCGGGTCGAACCCGTCGATATCGACGCTGAGGTAGGCCGACTCGTCGGCGTCGAAGTCGGGTTCCCAGTCGGTCACTTCGGCTGGCGGTACGACGCGAACGTCCGCTTCGCTCGCCCGGTCCCACTCGGCCTCGCTCCCGGTGCGCGCGCCCAGGATCACGGCTCGGTCCGCCACGTCGAGGGCGTGGCGAGTGACGGTCGCGTGGCTGAGCGGGTCGCCGGCGTACGACTCCCGGAGATCGAGGTGGGCGTCGAGACAGACGAACACGTCGGGGTCGACCGCGCGGACGCCCGCGACGGTCACCGTGTGCTCGCCGCCGACCAGCAGCGGGACCGCCCCCTCCTCGCGAAAGTCGGTGCAGGCCCCGCGGAGGAACGTGAGATACTCCTCGGTGTCGGCGGTGGGGCCGATATCGCCGTGGTCGTAGACGGCCAACTCGGAGAAGTTCCGGTCGGTGTGGTGGTCGTAGTCGTCGAAGGCCTCGGCGTACCGCCGGACGCGGTCGGGGCCGAAGCGGGCCCCGGGCTCGAACGAGGTGGAGGCGTCGAGCGGTGCGCCGACGAGCGCGTACGCTGCGTCGGCCCGCGCGGCGGCCGCGCCGGGGAACATCCTACTCGGGCCTCAGACGATCTTGCGCTGGGACTCCATCTCGAGGTACTCGATCTCGTCGTCGGGTTCCATCGAGACCCCGTCGGGGAGCGCGAGCGTGAACGTGTCGAACGTCTCCAGGTCCATGACCTGCGCCTCGTCACCGCCGGAGGTCGAGACGACCTGCCCCTGCTTGCGGTTGATGATCGGGACGCGGATCTTCGCGTCGACCGGCTGGGAGAGGTTGCGCTTCTTGCCGTCGAAGACGCCCTCGGCCTCGACGCGAGCCTTCGCGCTGCCGTGTTTGCCGGGCTTGGCCGTACTGTAGGCGTTGATCTTGCAGGCTACGTCGTCGATCATGACGTAGCTGCCCTCGTCCAGATCGCGGACCTCGACCTGCTTCGTTGCCATACCGCGGCGTAAACGAGCGACCGGTATAAACGGTACGGAACGTCTCCGCCCCGGAAATCCAGGCGGTTCGACCCCACCGCTGCACTCTCCAGGCCGTCACTACCGTTCGCGGTCGCCTTCGCGCATGCTCTGTCGGGTGAACTGCGGCTGGGCGCGGATGCCTTTGCGGTCGCGGAAGGAGAGAAACAGGAGCAGCCCCACGAACACCGTGAAGCCGACCGCGACGGCAGCGGCCGTGAACTGCTCGAAGGCGACGAGGACGGCCGAGGAGAAGACGGCGCTGGCCAGCACCATCCCGTAGATGAGCCGTTTCGCGATCCGATCGAGGAGGCTCTGGGAGTCGCGGATGTCGACTTCGACCTGCAGGTCCTCGTTGATGGCCTGGTCGAGCACTTCCTCCAGTTTCGGCGGCGTCCGCACCGCGGACTTCGTGGCCTCCTGGACCTCGTCGACGCGGTCCTCGACGTACTCGCGAGCGGTGTCGGCGAGGAAGCCCTGCTCGCGGAGATAGCCCGTGGCCACGTCGATGAAGTCGAAGTCCTCGTCCAGCGTCACGCAGACCCCTTCGACGACGGTCGCGACCCGGAGGACGAGCGCGAGGTTGGCCGGCAAGCGGAACGGGAAGTCGTAGATGGTGTCCTCGACCTGCTGGACGATCTGCTGGACGCGGTACTGCTCGATGTCCTCCCCGCGGGCGTCCGCGATGGCGAGTTCGAGCACGTCGGCCATCACTTTGCGGTCGGCTTCGGGCGAGAGCGTGCCCATCTCGACGAGCGTGTCGAGGATCGCCTGGATGTCCTGGTCGGCGACGGCGACGTAGAAGTCGACGATCTTGTCCTGGATGAACGGGTCGACGTAGCCGCTCATGCCGAAGTCGTAGAAGACGAGCGTCCCGTCGTCCTGCACCGCGAGGTTCCCCGGATGGGGGTCGGCGTGGAAGACCCCGTCCTCGATGATCATCTGGAGGTACGCCTCCTGGAGGGTCTCGGCCAGTTCCGTCCGGTCGAGGTGGCGGTCGTCCAGCTCGTCGATGTTCGTGATCTTCGTGCCCGGTACGTACTCCATCGTGAGCACCTGCTTCGTCGACCGGGCCTCGTCGACCTCGGGGATCCGGAGCCGTGGGTCGTCGGCGAAGTTACCGCGGATCTCGGTGAGCATCTCCGCTTCGCGGCCGTAGTCCATCTCCTCGCGGATCGTTTTGTCGAACTCGTCGGCGAGCGTCTGCAGCGAGAACGAGCGCGACTCGTCGACGAAGTACATCAGGATCGGGAGCGACCAGCGGATCACCCGCAGGTCCGACTCGATGAGGCCTTTCACGCCCGGCCGGCGCACCTTCACCGCGACCTCGCCGTCCTCGGTCGTCGCGTAGTACACCTGGCCCAGGCTGGCCCCGCTGATGGCCTCGGTGTCGAACTCGTCGAACGCCTGCTCGACCGGCCCGACCTCCGATTCGAGTACTTCGCGAGCGCGCTCCCAGTCGGCCGGCGGGACTCGATCCTGTAGCTCTTCGAGCTCCTCGATGTACTCCGGCGGGAGCACGTCCGGCCGCGTCGACAGCAGCTGGCCGAGCTTGATGAACGTCGGCCCGAGCGTCAGGAGCGTGTCCAGCAGGACCCGCGCTCGCTCGCGGCGGGTCTCCGAGGAGACCGACCGACCCCTGCCGAAGAAGAGAAACCGGTTGCGGTCCCGCGTGTACGCGACCAGCAACGGCAGAAACTGCCACGTGACGACGACGAACCGCCAGTAGGCGCGTGGATTCACGTGAATGGCTACTCGTCGATCGGGATCTGTGTCTCCGGCGCGGCCTCCGCCTTCGGCAGTTCGAGTTCGAGGACGCCCCGGTCGATGGAGCCGGCGGCGCCCGCGCCGGTCACGCCCGGCGGGAGCGGCAGTTCGACGTCGAGAAACAGCGAGCGCTCCTCCGAGACGTAGTCGAAGTCGGCGGGCACGTCCTTCTCGCGGCGCGCCTCGATGCGCAGCCGACTGCCTTCGACCGCCGCGTCGACCGTCGCCTCGGCCGCGCCCGGCAGGTCCAGCACCAGCAGGTACGCGTCGTCGCTCTCCAACACGTCCGCGAACACCGCGTCGGGCAGGTCTCGGAGCGCATCACGCAACGTTGACATAACCGTGGCTAAGGATGCGACGGCGTTAAACCCCGCGGTCGCACCCGCCCGACCGCGGCGGGTCGACCGTCGGCGACCGACCGCCACGGCGACGTCCGACCGCTTATTTGCCGCGCGCCGAAACCTCGGGTATGGACGAACGACGCCGGACGACGGCGGACCCACCCGCGCTCGCGACCGTCCGCGAGCGCCTCGACGAACTCGTCTCCCCGATCGACCGGACCGAGACGCTGCCGGTCAGCACCGCCGTCGACCGCACGGTCGCCGCGCCCGTCGTCGCCCGCCGCCCCGTTCCCGGCTTCGATCAGGCCGCCCGCGACGGCGTCGCCGTTCGCGCCGCCGACACCGAGGGCACGACCGACCGCGACCCCGTCGCGCTCTCGCTCGCCGAGCGCCCCGACGACGGGACGGCCGCCGGCATCGAACCCGGGGACGGAATCCGAGTCGACGCCGGTCGGCCGCTGCCGGAGGGCGCCGACGCAGTCGTCGCCCTCGAGGCGGTCGACGCGCCGGGGACGGGCCTCTCGACCGTGGCCGACACCGAACTGACCGTCACCGCTCCCGTCGAACCGAGCGAGGGTGTTCGCGCGGCCGGTGCGGACGTCGCGGTCGACGAAGCGGTCCTGGTCGCGGGCGACCGGGTCGGTCCGTCGGACCCGGCGCTCTGTACCGCTGTCGGGCGAACGCGCCTCGAGGTCTGCCAGCGGCCGACGGTCGGGATCGTCCCGGTCGGCGGCGGTCTGACCGGCGGCGACCCCGACCCCGGCGAAGTCGTCGAGACCGACGGGACGACCGTCGCCGAGTTCGTCGAGCGGGCTGGCGGGAAGGTGGTGCTTCGAGACCCGGTGGAGTCGGAGTCCTACGCCCTCAGGCCGGCCGTCGAGCGCGACCTGACAAAGGACCTGATCGTGACGGTCGGCGGGACCGGCGCCGGCGAGTCCGACCGGATCGTCGGTGTGGTCGAGCGGTTGGGTGAGGTGCTCGTCGACGGCGTCGCCGCCGATCCCGCAGGGACGACCGCGTTGAGCGTCGTCCGCGAGCGGCCCGTCCTCTCCGTCCCCGGCGACCCCGTCGCGGCGTTCGTCGCGACGACGCGACTGGTCGCCCCGGCGGTCGCCCGGCTCGCCGGCCGCGAACCGCCCGAACCGCGGACCCTCGGGGCCGAACTCGGCGCTCCGGTCGAGAGCGAGCGCGGGATCGAATCGGTCCATCCGGTGGCGCTCGAGGGCGACCGCAGGGGGACGGCGGTGCCGACCGCTCGCCCGGTGGCGGACGAACCGCTGTCGACGCTGGCGCGGGCCGACGGCTGGGTGGCGGTCGAACCCGAACGTGGACGGCTGGCCGCGGGCGAAACGGTTTCCGTCGAGCGGTGGGAGGCGTCGATATGAGCGAGCGCAAGGAGTTCCGCGACCTGGCCGACCCCGAGCGGGCCCGTGAAGTCGTCGCCTCCCTGGACCTGTCGCCGGGGACCGAGCGCGTCCCGCTCGAAGACGCTCGCGGTCGGGTCCTCGCCGAGCGGATCGACGCGGCGCTCGACGTGCCCGGGTTCGACCGCGCCGCGATGGACGGCTACGCAGTGCGAGCGTCGGATACCTACGGTGCCGACTCGGAGCCCGTTACGCTCCCCGTCGTCGGGAGCGTCCACGCCGGCGAGACGCCTGGCGTGGCGCTCGACGACGGCCAGGCGGTCGAGATATCGACCGGCGCCGTCGTGCCCGAGGGCGCCGACGCCGTCGTGATCGTCGAGCGCACCGAAGAGATAGCGCCGGACGAGGGGGAAGATGACTCCGACGCGAACCGCCACGTGCGCATCGAAACCGCAGTCACGCCCGGCGAGAACGTCATGCTCGCCGGCGCGGACATCGCAGCGGGCGAACGCGCTCTCGGTCCCGGAACCGGTCTGACGCCTCGGGAGATCGGACTGCTGTCGGCGCTGGGCGTCGACGAGGTGCCGGTCCGGGCGACACCGCGGGTCGCCATCGTCTCGACCGGTGACGAGCTCGTCCGTCCCGGTGGCGACCTCGACCACCGAGCGGGCCAGATCCACGACGTGAACAGCTACGCCGTGGCGACCGCCGTGGAGGAGGCCGGCGGCGACCCGGTCGTCTACCCCCACGTCGGCGACGACATGGACGCCATGGAGGAGACGCTCCTCGACGCGGCCGCCGACTGCGATCTGGTGTTGACCTCGGGGTCGACCAGCGCCAGCGCCGTCGACGTGGTGTATCGCGTCGTCGAAGACCGGGGCGAACTCCTGTTGCACGGCGTCGCGATCAAGCCCGGGAAACCGATGCTCGTCGGCCGGATCGGCGGCGGATCCGGTGCGAGCGACGAGAGCGGTGAGACGAGGGGAGACGGCGCCGCCTACGTCGGCCTGCCGGGCTACCCGGTGTCGGCGCTGACCATCTTCCGCACGTTCGTCGCGCCGGCGATCCGGTCGTCCGCGGGGCTCCCCGAGTCGCGAACCGCCCGTATCGACGGGGAGATGGCCGTCACCGAGCGCACCGAGGAGGGGCGCCGGCGCCTGCTCGCGGTCGGGCTAATCGAGGACGAGGCGGGCGAGACGCTCGTCTACCCCGTCGACAAGGGCAGCGGCGCGACGACGACGCTCACCGCGGCCGACGGCGTCGTCGACGTGCCCGCCGACAGGAACCGTCTCTCGGCCGGCGAGAGTGTGACCGTCGACCTGTTCTCGCCGGAAGTGCGCCCGCCGACGCTGCTGGGCGTCGGCGAGGACGACCCCGCGCTCTCGCGGGCTCTGGACCGCCTGGAGCGGCCGCGGTACCTCGCTCGCGGTTCGAGGGGCGGACTCCGAGAGTTGCGCGACCGTCTGCCCGACGTGGCCGTCGTCGCCGGCCCGTACGACGCCGACGCGGAGGGCGTCGCCGACGCGACGGACCTGGGCGGCTGGTCCCGCGAGTGGGGCCTGGTCGTCCCCGCCGGCAACCCGGCGGGCGTGACGGGGCTCGCCGACCTCGTCGACAGGGACCTGTCGTTCGTCAACCGCGGCACCGAGTCGGGACTGCGGACGAACCTCTCGAACGCGCTGGCCGACCTGGCCGACGACCGCGGCGTCGAGCGGCGGACGGTCACGGAGTCGGTCTCGGGGTTCGACCGCGCCGCGCGAGCCTTCGAGAGTCCCGCCAGGTCCGTAGCCGCCGGCGACGCCGACGCGGGGCTGGGACTGCGCGCGACGGCCGCGAAACTGGGGCTCGGCTTCGTCCCCGTCGGCTCCCAGTCCGTCCGGGTGCTGGCAAACCCCGACCGACTGGAGAAGCCGAGCGTGCGGGAACTGGACGGACTGCTGGAAGACGTCTCCCCGCTGGTGGACGGGCTCGACGGGTTCGAGTCCCGGTGAGGGTCGGGCGGACGACGGTACCACAGCCCCTTTTTCCGCGGAGCGCGGACACCGAACCGTGACAGACGCACACAGGCGAGTGGCGGTGGCCGAGCGGGCGGCGCGGGCGGGCGGCGCCGTCGCTCGGCAGGCGTTCCGCGGGGACCTGGCCGTCGAGACGAAGGCGGACAAGAACGACCTGGTGACCGAATCCGACAGAGACGCCCAGCGGCAGGTCGTCTCGACGCTGCGCGCGGAGTTCCCGAACGACGCGGTCGTGGGCGAAGAGGAGGCGGTGCCGATGGGGCCGGCCGGCGAGGAGACGGAGATCCTGTCGGCGGTTCCCGAAACCGGTGACACGTGGGTCGTCGACCCGATCGACGGGACGGCGAACTTCGCGCGCGGGCTGCGTACCTGGGGGACCGCGGTCGCGGCGGTGGCCGACGGGGATCTAGCTGCGGCGGCCGTCTACCTGCCGGCGACCGAGGACATGTACGCCGCAGGGGCCGAGACGGGAACCCGGAACGGGTCGGCGCTGTCGGTCAGCGACCGGACCGACCCGGAGACGTTCGCGGTCGCGCCCGTCGGCCGCTTCGAGCGCGGGGCGGGTGACGAGCTGGGAGCCATCGCCGAGGCAGTGATCGACGATCTGGGTGATTTCCGGCGGTTCGGGAGCATGCAGGCGACGCTGTCGTTCGTCGCGAGCGGCGAACTCGACGCTGCGTTCTCGACGTACACGCCCGATCCGTGGGACTCGCTGGCCGGGATCCACCTCGTCCGGCGGGCCGGCGGAACGGTCACCGACCTGGCCGGCGAGCCGTGGACCCGGGACAGCGAGGGGGTCGTCGCGAGCAACGGGGAGGCTCACGAAGCGGTCTGCGAGGTCGCGCGGGCGGCCGAGTCGGTGTAGCGGGTCGGCCGGCGTGCCGGTGGTCGTGTCGTCCGCTCGCCGACGTATCTCGTGGGTCGCTTCGTTCCCAGCTCGTCAGGTCCGTGGCCTCGCTGCGCTCGGCCACGCGGCTCGCGGCTCCGCCGCTCGCTTCGAGGTCTCCCTGCGGTCGACCTCGCACCGGAAGGCTAAACAGCGAGACGCGCGGGATACCGGCCATGGAGAACGAGCAGGTGCTGACCGAGCGGACCTGGCTGGGGGCGTTCGTCGCGCTCGTGGCGGCGCTCGCGGTCGGGTCCCTCGTCGCCACCCGGCAGGTCTACGACCAGTTCGTCTGGCGGTACTTCTGGGGACCGATCTACTCGGACGCCAACAACGCCCGCTGTGCCGTCCTGACCGGCGACGGGATCGAACTGCTCGGGAGCAGCGCTGCCTGTCGGGCCGCGACCGGCGTCGTCGCCGAGACCGGCTACACGACCGTCTCGACGTTCGGCTACATGGCCGTGCTGGTGTTCATGCTCGGCGGCGTCTACCTGCTGCTCGACCGGCTGGACGTGGGCGGGGACAAACGACTGTTCCTCTCGCTGGTCCCGTTCATGCTGTTCGGCGGCGCCGTCCGGGTCGTCGAGGACGCGACCGACGCCGCGGTCGCGGCCGGCGTCGAGCCGGTCGTCAGCTATCCGCTGAACGTACTGTTCATCAGCCCGATCATCTACGTGACGGTGTTCCTGATCACCCTCGCGGCGCTGCTGGCGAGCATGTGGCTCGAAGCTCGGGAGCTGGTTCGGAACCGCTACCGGGCGCTGGCCGGGTTCGGGATCGGGGTCCTCGCGCTCACGCTCGGGTACCTCTTCGTCGTCGCGTTCACCCGCGAGTACGTCTCCTTCTATCCGCAGATCCTGCTCGTCGACGTGGGACTTGCGTCCGTGCTCGCCTACCTCCTGTACGTCGGCGCCGACCGCTACGAGCCCGCGATCAACGCGGGGACGGGGATCGTCGGACTGGGGATCCTCTGGGCGCACGCCATCGACGGCGTGGCCAACGTCGTCGCCGCCGACTGGCTGCCCGAGCTGGGTCACCCCATCGACGCCTACGGAGCGAAACACGTCGCCAACCGGGCGATCATCGACGTCACCGAGGCGCTTCAGCCGGCGTCGCTGTCGGCCGTCGTCGGGACCTCCTGGCCGTTCCTGTTCGTGAAACTCGCCGTCGCCCTGGGGATCGTGTGGCTGTTCGACGAGCGGATCTTCGAGGAGAGCCCGCGCTACGCCGTGCTCTTGCTCGTCGCGGCCGCGGCCGTCGGGCTCGGCCCGGGCACCCGGGACATCCTCCGAGTGACGTTCGCGATCTGAGCGGCGGCCGTCGGGTCGCCGACGGGCCGGCCCGGCCGCTCCTGGGTACGTCGAAAGCCGACGGAGAATCCCGACCGTCAGACCGTTTCGAGCGCCGACTCCGGGTAGTAGCGACTGCCGCAGGTCGGGCACTCGGCCACGGTCACCTCGCCGCCCGTCGCGGGCGACGCCACGCTCGTCCGCACCAGTTCTCGGTCGCAGTCTGTACACGGGAGGTCGAACTCGGATACCATGATGCACTCCTCTGACGGTCCGCTTCGGGCCTGCAGAAGCGACGCCAGGTTCCGTGTCAACTATGCCCACCCGCCGACATAAATCCTCGTATTAGTCGTTTTCGTTGCATATTCCGCGTCCTGGGCGGGGTACAATAAATCGGGGCAGCGGACGGACTCGAAGCGGCTGGCGGCCCGTCAGGGATAGGGGTGGTGGTCGCGGTCGAGGGCGGGCTCGAAGCCCATGTCGGTGGGGACCGAGCGGGCGCGCTCGCCGAAGTAGGGGTCGCCGAAAAAGAGCGGTTGGGCGCTCGGGACGACGACGCGGACGGCCTCGAAACCGAGCCGTCGCACGTCTCTGGTGGTCGTCCGGGCGGCGTACGCGGCGCAACCGGCGTTGACGACACGGTCGAGGACGGCGTCGAGGTGGGCGCCGCCCTCGGGGACGGTCGCCGGTCCGACGGAGGCGGCGTCGACGGTCGTCTCAGGGGTGACGAACTCGTCGACGATGGCCGGGCGGTCGGCGTAGTGGCCGATAGCGCCGTCGGTCTCGGCGGCGCCCTCGCGACCCATCCCGTCGAGTTCGACCCAGTTCTGGACCGCTTCGGCGAGGGCGTTGCGAGCGGCGCGGCCGGCGTCGAGGTGGGCGGCCGTCCCGAGTGCGAGTTCCGGCCACGCCTCGTGGGTGACGGCGACCGCGACGACGGGTACGTCGACGTCCTGCGTGAGCAGGAGTGCGGTCGCGTCGAGTCCCTCGGCGCCGGCGCGGGCGGCCAACCGCTCGTAGCCGGGGTCGGACACGTCCAGACCGAGCGGGTCGAACGTGGAGTACCAGGCGATCGTCGTCGCATCGCGCTCGACGACCTCGTACAGCCCCGACAGCAGCGCCTCGACGGAGGAGTTCCCGAGGCCGAGTCCCGTGGTGACGGCGGGGCGGATCGTCCGCTCGGGCGGCGGGTAGTGGACGGCCTCGGCGGGCAGGGAGACGGGCTGTTCCGTGACCAGGTCCGTCCCGCGGACCCACGGGCGCTCGGCGCGGTCGCCGCCCGAATCGGTCCCGCCGCCTTCGGCTCCGACCCAGCTCTCGGGGCGAACGAACTCCGAGGGCGCGACGGCGTCGGCGAGATCGGTCGCTGCGGCGGTCTTGAACTCCCCCTCGCGATAGACGCCGGCGCAGTAGCGCTCGTAGGCCTCGCCGAGCGCCTTCATGAACGCGGCGTCCCAGCCGGGGTCGACGCCGGCCGCCTGTCTGGAGGCGGCGCCGTCAGCGAACGCGCTCGTGTCGCAGATCTGGGCGAGGTAGTACGGCGCCGGGTAGGACTCGGCTTCGCCGACCTGCTGGACGACGCCGACGCGGTCGTCGAGGCCGCGTTCGGCTCGCGAGAGCGACCGCTCCACGTCCCGTTCGAGGTGGCCGCGGTCGAGGACGCGGTCGCGGCCCTCGCCGCAGTCACAGGCCGGCACCGGGAGGAACTCGCGTTCGGTGTGCGGGAGTTCGACTACGGTCCCGAGCGGGTCGGTCGCTGCGGGGTCGAGTAGCTGGGTAGCGCGACGGCCGGCGACGGCGCCTGCGAAGCGAGCAGTGGCGTCGGCCGGCGCGGCGGTCGGGTCGGCGTCGGCGTCGACGTTCGACTCCACGCGTGCAGCGAGACACCGGTAGCAGGCCCCCTCCGGGTCGAACGCCGCGACGGACGCGTCGACGACCGGCACGCCACCGACACCGCCGAGTTCGACCGCGAGCCAGGGGACGCCCGCCTCTCGCGCCCGGTCGCTCGCTCGCTCGAACGTCGCCGCGCCCGCCCGGTCGACCACCACGGCGAGTCGCGTCCCGGGATCGAACGCCGCGCTCTCGGGCCGTTCGAGCGGTTCGTCCGCGTCGCCCAGCGCCGCCGCGACCGCGTCGGCAGCGGGGCCGGATCCGACGAGTTCGACTGTCATGCCAGCCCGGAGGGCGCGACGGGTAGAAAAGCCCGGGGACTCGTCAGCGGTGACCGGCCGTCGGCGACCTTCGGGGCGGGTCGGTCCTCGGCACTTCAGTGGGCGGCGCTCTCGCGGCGACGGTCACTCGTCCAGTCGATCCTGGGCGACCGCTCCCAGCTCCGGCGTGTCGAGGTCGCGCAGGTCCTCGGCCAGCCGGAGCCGGAGACGCGGCCGACCCACGTCGATGGGCACCTTCTCGGTGGTGACGACCTCGCTGTCCTCGAGACGGGTCTTCATCCGCGAGAAGGTGGCCTTGCTCGCCAGCCCCACGTCTTCGCCCCACTTGCTCATATCGTAGAGCAACTGGCCGTTGCGCGCAGCGACCAGCAGGGCGATGGCGACTTCGCCCAGCCCCTCGCCGTCGCCCTTCGCGACGTCCAGCGAGTCGAGCAGGTCGTCGAAGTCCTCGGCCGTGTCGGCACCGATGTCGGCGGCGAGTGTCTCGCGGACCGCCGACAGCGGCGGCGTCCGGAGCGAGTACGCCTCCGCGTCGGCCCACTCGCGCTCGTAGCGCCCCCGCATGTCACCGACGAAGGCGTCGTCCGTCGTGGTCAGTCCGCCGACGCGCTCGTCGGCGACGACCAGCGAGACGACCGCAGACTCCGTCACCAGCAGCGACGCCTCGGGAGCGTCCGCCAGCACCCGCAACTCGAGCGTCCCGGCGTCGACGAGGTCGGCGGCGTGCCCCGCGACGACGAAGTCCGCGAGCACGTCCTTGATCGGGTCACCGGGAGCGAGCAGCCGAACCGTCGGCCGCGCCTCGACCTCGTGGAGCCCGAATATCAGCTCGGAGATAGTCTCGCGTGTCGGGTTGACCGCGTAGACGACGCCGCTGCTGTCCCGAAAGACGCCCGCCAGAACGGCACCCACGTCCGCCTCGAGAAAGTTCGAACTCATCTGATAGCTATGGTATTTCTCATTATCACACTTAATTTTACCGCCAGTGCTCGTTGAATTGACCCGAAGGGGGCCCCAGGCCGGCGATCCATCACGGTCCCGTCCGGGACTCCGAATTCACGGCGCAGACCGGCGACGAGCGGGCTCGGTGGCTCGTCGAAAAGGTAGATTATTGACGGAGCGACGCCGAGTGGACACCATGAACTACGAGACGGTCCGGTCGGTGGACCCCGAAGTCGCCGACGCGCTCGAAGCGGAGGTCGACCGCCAGGGCGACACGCTGGCGATGATCGCCAGCGAGAACCACGTCAGCGAGGCGGTGCTCGAAGCCCAGAGCTCGGTCCTGACGAACAAGTACGCCGAGGGCTATCCGGGCTCGCGCTACTACGGCGGCTGCGAGCACGCCGACACCGTCGAACAGCTCGCTATCGACCGCGCCAAGGAGCTGTGGGGCGCCGAGTACGTCAACGTCCAGCCTCACTCGGGTTCGCAGGCGAACATGGCCGTCTACACCGCGATGCTCGAACCCGGCGACAAGATCCTCTCGCTGGACCTGACCCACGGCGGCCACCTCAGCCACGGCCACCCGAAGAACTTCGCCGGTCAGGTCTACGAGGTCGAGAACTACGAGGTCGACGAGGAGACCGGCCGCATCGACTTCGACGAGGTCCGCGCCCACGCGGAGGACTTCGACCCGGACATGATCGTCTCGGGCTTCTCCGCGTACCCCCGCGAGGTCCAGTGGGAGGAGTTCCAGGCCATCGCCGACGACGTGGACGCCTACCACCTCTCGGACATCGCGCACATCACCGGCCTGGTCGCCGCCGGTGTCCACGACTCGCCGGTCGGCGTCGCGGACTTCGTCACGGGCTCGACGCACAAGACCATCCGCGCCGGCCGCGGCGGCATCGTCATGGCCGACGAGGAGTACGGCGACGCCATCGACTCGGCGATCATCCCCGGCACCCAGGGCGGCCCGCTCATGCACAACATCGCCGGCAAGGCCGTCGGCTTCCAGGAGGCGCTGCAGCCGCACTTCGAGGCGTACGCCGAGCAGACCCTGAAGAACGCCCAGGCGCTGGCCGACCACCTCGAAGAGCACGGCTTCTCGCTGGTTTCGGGCGGGACCGACAACCACCTCGTGCTCGTCGACCTGCGCGATTCCCACCCGGACGTGACCGGGAAACAGGCCGAGGAAGCGCTCGAAGACGTGGGGATCGTCCTCAACGCCAACACGGTCCCCGGCGAGACGCGCTCGCCGTTCGTCGCCTCGGGCATCCGCGCGGGCACGCCCGCGCTGACGACCCGCGGCTTCGACGAGGACGCCTGCGAGACCGTCGGCCACTGCATCGCCGAGGTCATCGACAACCCCGACGACGAGGACGTCAAGGCCGAGGTCGCCGAGATCGTACAGGGTCTCTGCGAGGAGTTCCCGCTGTACGACGACGAGGGCCTCGTCTTCGAGTAGTCGCGTCCCCCTTCGTCCGGTTACAGCGGTTCGTCCGGACCGACCCCCTCGCTCCGACGGATCAGGTCGCCGTCGACCCGGATCGCGCCGGTCCCGTCGACTGTCACGGAGTGGCCGAGAACCACGAATGTCAGTTCCCACTCTTCGCGCCCCATCGCGGCCATCGAACCGAGGGCCTCGGTGGCGACGTAGTCGTACGCCGAGACGCCGAGTGTAGTTCGACGCTCTCGACGGCGGCGACCGCTCGCACCAGACCCAGCGGGAGGGCGTCCGTCGCGCTCACGTTTCACACCCTTCTCTGCGTTCTTCCAGACGCTGGCACGACTCGGTGAGCTGCACCGGGATCTCGTCGGCGTGAGCGTGCAGCGCTTCGAAGACGACGGCGACCTCCTCGAAGGCCGGCCCGCGACGGACGCGTAGCGGCTCGCGGTCCCACTCGACGAAACCGTGCTCGGCCAACGCCGGCAGGTGCGAGTGGACCAGCTCGACGTACAGCTTCTCGGGATCACCGGGCAGGTACGGCGGATTGGCCGCCTCCGGGAGCGACAGCTCCCGGTCGGGCGGGGCCTCCAGCAGCGCCACCACCATCTGCCTGTGCGGCTCCGCCGCGAGCGACCTGAACACGCTGTTCCACCGCTCGATCATCTCCGCGGCGCCGTCGTTTCGGTCGTCGGACATGCATCTCCGTTTGCTAGCGTGCGACATACCGTTTTGGGGACGTGCCCTCGCGGCCGCTCGAGCGTAGACGGGCCGTTTATGCCGCTCGATACCTGAGTTCGGGGTATGACCGACCTCGACGACGTCGACCGGGCGATCCTCAACGCCTACCAGGGCGGGTTCCCGGTCGTCGCGGACCCCTACGAGCCGGCGGCCGAGGCGCTCCGCGAGCACGGGGTGGACGTGACTGCCGACGAACTGCACGAGCGCCTCGCGGCGATGGACGAGGAGGGGGTCCTCACGCGATTCGGCGCGCTCATCGACGCCGAGGCGATCGGTGGGACGGCCACGCTCGTCGCGATGCACGCGCCCGAGGAGCGCTTCGACGAGGTGGCCGAGCAGGTCAACGCTCACGCCGAGGTGGCGCACAACTACGAGCGCGAACACCCCCATCTCAACATGTGGTTCGTCGTCAGCGTCGCCGACGAGGCCCGCGTCGACGAGGTACTCGCCGAGATCGAGGACGAGACCGGCCAGGAGACGTACAACCTCCCCAAACAGCGGGAGTTCCACGTCGGTGCGAAGTTCCCCGTCGAGGGGCCGCTCGAAGACAGCGACGGCGGGATCGACCTGTCGGGGCTGGGACCGGCCGTCGAACCGGCCGACCGCGACAGTCTGACGCCACGCGAGCGCGACCTCGTCGTCGAGATCCAGGGCGGCTTGCCGACGACGCGGACGCCTTACGAAGACGTGGCCGACGCACTCGACGAGGACGCCGAGTGGGTGCGTTCGACGATCAAACGGTTCGACCACGAGGGGAAAGTGCGGCGGGTCGGCGTCATCCCGAACCACTACTCGCTTGGCTACTCCGAGAACGGGATGACCGTCTGGGACGTCCCCGACGAAACCGTCGAGGAAGTGGGGCAGGCGGTCGCCGCCTTCGACTTCGTCACCCACTGCTACCGGCGGCCGCGCCACGAGGGCGTCTGGCCGTACAACTTCTTCGCGATGACCCACGGCCGCAGCGAGGAAGAGAGCGAGGCCCGCGTCGAGCAGGTCCGCGAGAAGATGGCCGAACACTGGGACGTGACCGACGACGACTGGGACACCCTGTTCTCGACGGGCATCCTGAAGAAGACGGGCATCCGCATCGAGGAACGAGCGGACGCGAACACGGCCTGAGAGTCACCGACGAACACGATACACCGAAACACCACCCGTGATCCCACTGCTCCACGACTTCGACGACGAGACGGTCCTGATATTCGGCGGCGGCCGCGTCGGTGCCCGGAAAGCCCGCCGATTCGACCGCGAGGCACACGTGGTCGTCGTGAGCCCGAGTTTCGCCGACGCCGACTTCGGCGGCGCGGAACTGGTCCGCGAAGCGCCCGACCCCGACGACGTTCCCGACTGGCTCGACCGGACCGACCCCGCACTCGCGGTCGCGGCGACCGACGACGGGGCGTTGAACGAGCGGATCGAGACCGAAGCTCGCGAACGCGGTGCGCTGGTCAATCGGACCGACGAACACGGCGAGCGCGACCCCGGAAGCGTCGTCGTCCCGGCGACGGTCCGGGACGACCCGGTGGTCGCGGCGGTGGCGACCGGCGGCGCGAGCCCGGCGTTGAGTCGGCTGCTCCGCCAGCGGATCGAGAACGAGATCGCCGACGCGGGCGCGATGGCCGAACTGACCGGCGAGATCCGGACGGAGCTACAGGCCGACGGTGTCGATCCGGACCTGCGCAGGGAGGCGGTGCGGGCGGTCGTGCGGTCGGACGCGGTTTGGAAGGCTTTAGATAGTGGGAAACCGAACCCTCGACAAGTGGCAGCGGACGTGATCTCGGACGTGACAGGTGAGACAGCGTGACGGTCGGCACGGGCGTCATCTCGGGTGCGAGCGTCGACATCGACCACGCGACGATCGACGAGCTCGAGGCCGCGACCGTCGAGAGCCAGCGCGCGGGCGTCGAGCGCCTGCTGTCGGTGCCCGCCGTCGAAGAGGCGTACGTCCTCCAGACGTGCAACCGGGTCGAGGCCTACGTCGTCACGAGCGACGGCCCCGACGGCCGCGCGGCGCTGGCCGCCTTCTTCGAGGGCGTGCCATCGGACGTACTGGTCGAACTCGGCCACGAGGAGAGCCTGCGCCACCTCATGCGGGTCGCGTCCGGGCTCGAATCGCTGGTCGTCGGCGAGGACCAGATCCTCGGCCAGGTCGGAGACGCCTACGAGGACGCCCGCGCGGCCGGCGGCGTCGGTCGCCTGCTCGAAGAGGGCGTCACCAAAGCGATCCACGTCGGCGAACGCGCGCGCACCGAGACGGCCATCAACGAGGGGTCGGTCTCGCTGGCGAGCGCGGCGGTCACGCTCGCCGACGAGGAGGTCGGCGTCGACGGCGCCGAGGCGCTGGTCGTCGGCGCGGGCGAGATGGGTCGGCTCGCCGCCCAGTCGCTCGCGTCGCGGGTCGACCACCTCTACGTCGCCAACCGCACCGTCGAGCGGGCCGAGCACCTCGCCGAGACCGTCGACGCCAGCGCGACCGTCGTCGAACTGGGCGACCTCGACGGGGCCGTCGAGCGCGCGGCGGTCGTCGTCACCGCGACCGGGTCGACCGACTACGTCTTCGAGAAATCGACCGTCTCGGACACCGGCGAAACCTTCGTCGTCGACATCGCTCAGCCCCGTGACGTGCAGCCGACCGTGACCGAACTCCCCGACGTGACCGTCCGCGACCTGGACGCGCTGCAGACGGTCACCGACGAGAACCGCGCCCAGCGCGCGGAGGCAGCCACGGCCGTCGAGGAGATGATCGACGTCGAGTTCGAGCACTTGCTCGCCCAGTACAAGCGCAAGCGGGCCGACCGCGTCATCTCGGCGATGTACGAGAGCGCCGAGCGCGTCAAGGCCCAGGAGGTCGAGACCGCCCTCGACAAGGGCGACTTCGACGAGAGCCAGCGCGAGGTCGTCGAAGCGATGGCCGACGCCGTCGTCAACCAGTTGCTCGCCGCGCCGACCAAGAGCCTGCGGGACGCCGCCGAGGAAGACGACTGGTCGACCATCAACACCGCACTCCAGCTGTTCGACCCCGAGTTCGGCGCGGAGAGCGAGTCTCACGGGGGCGACGCGATCCCCGAACACCTCCGCGACCAGATGCCCGACGCCGCCTTCGACCAGATGGGCGACGACTAGGCGCGGTGCGATCCTAAACTAACTTTGCCTGCGACAGTTCGCTTCGTCCGTCAGTGCCAACTCCCGTGACCGCGCCCCTGATCGAGGCTACACCACCGACTGCCACCGCAAACAGCGTGAAATCCCCGACGCGCTCGACTCGGGCGGCTCGCTGTGCTCCTCACTCGCTTCGCTCGTTGCGGTGCTTGCTTCCCCGTCCTTCGTCGAGCGCGTCGCTCCTTTCATTCCCGCCCGCACAGACTGGCCGATCAGCCGACGTGGGTGGGAACGAAAGGGGCCGACCGGAGCGGTCGGGGGCTTTCACGCTGTCTGCGGTTCCAGTTCGAGGAGCGGTCGTCGTGTTCGCACTTCGAATTCGAGGAGCGGTCGTCTCGACCCAGACCCCGGACGCTTCGACTCGTCGGCCGAACTTTCATGCGCGTACCGCCCCACGGGTCCGACATGGCAGATCTGCTATCCGACGATGAGGTCGAGGCACAGCTACCGGACGACTGGGAGCGCGACGGCGACGAGATCGTCCGAACCTACGAGTTCGACGCCTACCTCGACGGCGTCGGCTTCGCCGCGGGCGCGGGCGGCGTCGCCCAGGACGCCTTCCACCACCCCGAGATGACCATCGGCTGGCGCGAAGTCGAAGTGCGGCTGACCACCCACGACGAGGGCGGCATCACCGACAAAGATATCGAACTCGCCGAGCGGTTCGACGACCTGCGCTGAGATGGGGCGGGGCGACGACGGCGGGAGCGGCTCACCGGCCGCGGCCTACGTCTTTCGAGTGACGGTGCGGCTCGACCCCACCGATCGGGACGTCTGGGCCCAGCCCGACACCTTCGAGACGACGGTGTTCCGGGGGGCGGATCCCCCCGGGGAGCCGGGTTGGCTGTACTTCCGGGACAACCTCTGGCGTGGCGAGTGCGGCGACGCGGCACACATGCGCGCGGTCGCCGAAGACGCTGGACGTGGGAGTCGACAGCGTCGACTTCCGCGAGTTGCGGACGACACGGGCCCACCTCGACGACCTGCGCGCGGCGGTCGCCGCGGATCTGGACGCGTTCAACGCCGAGACGGTCGACGAGGCGCTGACGAAGTACCTCGGGAGTTCGATCCACGTCACCGAGGAGATCTGAGCGCCTACAGCAGGCCCAAGACGCGACCGGCGGCCGTCGCGAGCGTCCCGACGGCGTTGAGCGTCGCGAGCGCCGCGGGCAGGGCAACGGCGGCGAGCGCCTGTCGTCGGGTGAGTTCGCGAGCGTACTCGGCGGCGAGAACCCACAGAGAGACCGTCCAGAGCGTAAACAGCGGACGGACGGCGATCGCCGCCAAGCGGGCCGGATGGTCCGCGAGTTCGGACCGAGCCCACTCCTGGAGGGCCGCCTCCGTAGCGAACTCGGGAGCGTCGAGGAACATCGCTGCGACCGCGAACGTCCGCACGGCCGTCGGAACGAGCGTCGGCACGAACGCCCATCCGACGAACGCGAGAAGGCGACGGAACGACCCGTTACCGTCGAAGTACAGCGAAACGAGGTAGGCGACGACCGCGACGGCGATCCAGCCCACGAAGTAGAGCGCCCCCGTGGCCCACAGCGAGAGGACGACCTGCCGGGGCGCCGAGATGCGTCGTTCGCCCGAGGCGTAGACGATCGCCCCCGCGTCGGCAGGCGTCACGACGTCGCCGACCGCCTGCAGGACGACGGCCGTCACCGCCAGCGCCAGCAGCGCGTGGCCGGCGACCACTGCCGTCGGTCCGACCAGCGAGGTGCCCTCCTGTCGGACGGTAAAGAAGGCCTCAGGGTCGCTCACTAGCGTCCGTAGGTCCATGGTACGTCGACACCGTCGTCCGTCCGGTGCTTAAATCCGCCCGGTCGGGCCGCTACGGGACTGGCGTGAGGTACTCGACGACGAGGCCGTCGCCGGAAGGTACTTACTCGCCACCGACCTACCGAAGAGATCCCGATGGCCCGTGACGCGTACGATTTCTGGCTGTTCGATCTCGACGGGACCGTCGTCGACATCGACCCCGACTACCCCCGACGACTCGTTACCGAGATCGGAGACCGACTGGGCCACGCGTTCACCGACCGCGAGGCCGAGCTGCTGTGGTACGGCGTCGGCGGCGCCCGCGAGGAGGTCTTCGCCGACCGCGCGCTCACACCCGAACGGTTCTGGGAGACCTTCCACGCGGTCGAAGATCCGCGCGCCCGCGCCGAGTCGACGTTCGTCTACGACGACGCCGCCGCGTTCGTCCGCGACCTCGACCGCCCGACCGGCCTCGTTACCCACTGTCAGTCCTATCTCACCGAACCGCTCCTCGAGTACCACGACATCGCCGACTGGTTCGACGCCGTCGTCTGCTGCGACGACGACGTCGGCTGGAAGCCCGACCCGACTCCCGTCGAGCACGCGATACGCCGCCTCGACATCGGTTCAACTGGACACCGAGGCGCCCTCGTCGGCGACGACCCCGTCGACGTGGGCGCCGCCTGGAACGCCGGGCTCGACGCCGTTCACGTCGAGCGAGCCGACCCGCTCGAACGCGGTCAATGCGTCCTCGGTGATCACCGAGTGGACGGGCTCGACGAACTGTAGCGCGCCTCCCACCCCGGTAGGGTCGATTGGACGACCTCCGGGTCTCGGACCGTTACTCTGACCCCTGCGCGTCGTCGGCCATCTCCAGAATCGACTCGGCGATGTCGCGTGCCTCCTCGGGCGTGTACAGCGTCTGGTCGCCCCACGACTGGTCGATGCGGACGTAACCGTCTCTGGTATCGATGTCGAAGAAAGCGGTATGTTCCAGCGGTGGCACGTCGAGTGGATTGGTCGCCGTGTCGTCCGTTGCCATACCTCAACGTTTAGACTGGATTCTCATAAACCTGCCCCCGAGAGACCGATTTCTGGACGAAGTAATCGCTCGAGCGCCAGTTCCGTGAGAAGTTTGCGAGAGAAGGGATTTGAACTCTCGGACCACCGGAAGACGGTTCGCCTCGACCTGCTCAGCGAACGCGACTTCCGATCCCTCGTTCGCTTCGCTCACGAGGACCCTACGGGAGCGGATCCCGAGTCCGCCGCCGTTTCAAGCTGTAGCTCCGTCTGGAACGTCGGTAAGGAATTTGCGAGGGAAGACCGCTCCGAAGCGGGCTTCCTGCACTGTTTTGCGAGGGGCCGCGAGGGCCACACAGTGCGAGGGAAGGGATTTGAACCCTTGGACCCCTACGGGAGCGGATCTTGAGTCCGCCGCCGTTTCCAGGCTTGGCTACCCTCGCACGCACGTCCAGATTCGATCGAGGCGCTTGAATAGGCTACGGTCTCGCCGTCCCGCGGACTGCCGCTCGGAGAGAGGTCTGGGGTATCGACCGCCTATCTGGTACCCGGTATCGGCCTCCGTAGTAACCGGTTTCAACTCCGGTCGGTAGTTCGGATTTGACCGTGCCATCGCGACGAAACGATTCGGGGGGCCTTCCCCGGCTCGAAGCGACGAACGGACGATGCGACGGACAACGACAGCGGTACTCGTGACGGTCTTGCTCACCGCGGGCAGCGTCGCGGGGGTGACGGCGATCGTACCGGGCGCGGCCCCCCTCGAAGACGCTCGACAGGGGCAACCGGCCTGCGACTACCAGTCGCTGTTCGACGAGACCGCCGGGTCGGTCGTCTCCATCCGGACGAGTTCCGGACAGAGCTCCGGGTTCGTGTACGAAGTCGAGAACGGGACCGACACGAATGCGACCGACGACACCTACGTCGTGACCAACGCCCACGTCGTCAGTGGCGCAGCCGAAGTGGAGGTCGAGTTCGAGGGGAGCGAGTTCCGGTCGGGGTCCGTCGTCGGCCACAGCACCTACGCCGATCTCGCCGTGGTGAGCGTGTCCGATCCACCTGCAGGAACTGGGGCGCTTTCGCTCGCCGACACCGACCCTCAGCGCGGCGAGCGCGTCGCAGCCCTGGGCAACCCATTCGGGCTCGACGAGACGATCTCCCACGGGATCGTCAGCGGCCTGAACCGGACGCTTCCGACCCGGCTGGGCTTCGAGATCCCGAACGTCGTCCAGACGGACGCGCCGATCAGCCCCGGCAACTCCGGCGGACCACTGGTGAACTGTGACGGAGACGTCGTCGGCGTCAACACCGCCGGCATCGCCCGACAGGGCGCCGAAAACATCGGCTTCGCCGTCTCCCCGTCGGTCGTCGAGCGCGTCGTCCCCGAACTCCTCGACGACGGCGAGTTCGACTACCCGTACATCGGCGTCCGGACGACGCCCGTCACCCCCACGATCGCCGACGGTAACGATCTCGACCGCACCACCGGCCTCGCCGTCGTCTCCGTTCTGGAAGACGGCCCCTCGGCCGGCGCGCTACAGGGCCCGACCGAAGTCGAAACAGTCGGGGATCGCCTCGTCCCCACCGACTGGGACCTGATCCTCGCAATCGACGGTCAGCAGTTACGGAGCGGCGAAGCTCTCGGCACGTACCTCGTCACCGAGACTCGGCCCGGCGATACGGTCGACCTGACCGTCCTCCGTGACGGTGACGTCCAGCGCGTCCAGATCACCGTCGGCGAGCGACCCGACCCGGTGGGGGCCTGACCACGCCGCGGTCGACCCTCCCGAGGGGTCGAGCGAACCCCTATGCACGTCGGACACCTACGCTTCGGCATGACCGAACAGACGGACACCCCGACAGCAGGCTCGACCGCGGCGGCGGACGACGGGACCGTCCGCGCCTGGCTCGTCGAACGCACTTACTCCGACGACGAACAGAACATCATCATCCTCGTCTACGCCACCCCGGACGGCCGACGCTACTTCCGGAAGGAACGCGCACTGACGAGTTTCACGAACGACGTGCGCGAGACGACTGCCGCCGTCGACGTCCCCCCGAACAACCTCGGGAGCGTCACCGACCCCGAGGAGCGCGAACGCTACGCCACCGAAGCCACGCGCATGGCCGACGCCTACGAGCCCGACGAGACCGTCTGAACGACACGCGGCTCAGTCGTCCAGTCCCTCGAATTCGCGAACCCGCTCGCGCCACGCATCCGGGACGGGTCGCGATTCGCGCGTCTCCGGATCGACGAACACCTGTGTCGTCTCCGCTTCAGCGACCAGCTCGCCGTCCTGCCGGATCTCGTACGCCATCGTGAAACTCGACTCCCCCATTCGAACGACCGAGACCCCCACGTCGACCGCCGTCAGTTCCGTCACCGACGACCGGAAATCGAGCTCTAGCGACGCGACGACGGCCGTGAACTCGTCGAGCTCGTCGAGCTCGAGTACTTCCTCGACGTAGGCGACTCTCGCCTCCTCACAGTAGGTACCGTAGACGACGTTGTTGACGTGACCGTAGGTGTCGAGGTCGCGATAGCGAACCGGAACTTCGTGTTCGAACGAGGCTTCCATGACTTCTCGCTCGGGAGGGAAGGGGTTAACAACCGTGGGTTCCCGTTCGCGCTGGCCCGTACAGACCGCATCATCCTTCGCCCGGACCGACGGGATTACACTGCGGGAACTCCGAATAGTTCACAATGGACGAACACACCCGGGACTACGGCGTCGGACCACCTACGTCGGGCGATCCCACCGGGTGGCGGGCCGACCGCGGCGCGTCCAACGGTTGGGAGCACGGCACACTCCGGCGCGCCGTCGTCCACGGCGTCGCCCTGTTCAACAGCGGCGAGTTCCACGAATCACACGATTGTTTCGAGGACGAGTGGTACAACTACGGCCGCGGCTCCGCAGAGAGCAAGTTCCTTCACGGAATGGTCCAGGTCGCAGCCGGCGCGTACAAGCACTTCGACTTCGAGAACGACGACGGCATGCGCTCGCTGTTCTCTACCGCGCTCCAGTATCTCGACGGGCTCCCCGACGACTTCTACGGTGTCGACCTCGCCGACGTACGCGCGACACTCTCGACCGCACTCTCCGACCCGACCGCGATCCACGACTGGCGGATCGAACTCGACGGCGACTACCCCGAAGCGACCGAACTCGACTTCACCTACGCCGAACAACTGGAGTAACTCCTTCTCGAACGATCGCGACCGCGATAGCTGCCGCTCCGCGTATAAAATACGGAGACCCTCGACCAGCGGTTGCTGGTCGAGGGTAGTGAATCCGGCCGAATGTGGCCGGGAGATGAGTGGAGGCGGCGAACCAGGTTTCCCAGAGACTCTCGTACTCCAGTACTCGCCGGAACGCAGGCGGGCTTAACGTCCGTGTTCGGGATGGGTACGGGTGTCGCCCCGCCGCTATGGCCGCCCTAACGCCGATCCGCGGAATCGAACCGCGTCCGAACGCTCCGTTCGGATGCCAGTATCGGTAGCTCGATGCGACGACCGCGTGTACGTGCAATCCAGTTTACGCCCGGACCCGAATCATCGGGTACGTATATCAGATACGGAATGATTGGTGGCTTCGGTCGATTAGTACTCGCGGGCTGAACACCTCGTTGCCTCGGTGCGCACACCCCGAGTCTATCGAACTCGTCTTCTACGAGTGACCTCTGCGGTATCTCTTTTCCAGGTGGGTTTCCGGCTTAGATGCGTTCAGCCGTTACCCCGTGTGGCGTGGCTGCCCGGCAGCGCCCTCTCGGACGACCGGTACACCAGTGGCCACCATCCGTAGTTCCTCTCGTACTATACGGACGTTCCCGTCAGATACCAATGACACCCCCAATAGATAGCAGCCGACCTGTCTCGCGACGGTCTAAACCCAGCTCACGACCTCCTTTAATAGGCGAACAACCTCACCCTTGCCCGCTTCTGCACGGGCAGGATGGAGGGAACCGACATCGAGGTAGCAAGCCACTCGGTCGATATGTACTCTTGCGAGTGACGACTCTGTTATCCCTAAGGTAGCTTTTCTGTCAGCAATGGCCCGCATCGAGCGGGCGAATTGGTTCGCTAAACCACGCTTTCACGTCAGCGTTCCTCGTTGGGAAGAACACTGTCAGTCCATCTTTTGCTTTTGCACTCTTCGCCGCGTTTCCGACACGGCTGAGATGGACTTGGGGCGCGCTCGATATCTTTTCAAGCGCGTACCGCCCCAGTCAAACTGCCCGGCTACCGGTGTCCTCCGCCAGGAGTGAGAGTCGCAGTCACTACCGGGTAGTGTTTCATGGATGCCTCGGTGGCCCGCTAGCGCGGGTACCTGTGTAACGGCTCCTACCTACACTGCACAGTAGCGACCACGTCTCAGCGACAGCCTGCAGTAAAGCTCTATAGGGTCTTCGCTTCCCCTTGGGGGTCTCCAGACTCCGCACTGGAACGTACAGTTCACCGGGCTCAACGTTGGGACAGCGGGGCTCTGGTTGATCCATTCATGCGAGTCGCTACTGAAGCGACAAGGTACTACGCTACCTTAAGAGGGTCATAGTTACCCCCGCCGTTAACGGGTCCTTCGTCCTGTTGTACCAGGTGTTCAGATACCCGCACTGGGCAGGATTCAGTGACCGTACAAGTCCTTGCGGATTTGCGGTCACCTATGTTGTTACTAGACAGTCCGAGCCCCCGAGTCACTGCGACCTGCCTCTTCCCGAGGCAGGCATCCCTTCTTCCGAAGGTACGGGACTAGATTGCCGAATTCCCTAACGTCGATTGATCCCGACAGGCCTTGGCTTTCTCCGCCATGAGCACCTGTGTCGGTTCTCGGTACGGACACTGTCATCGTCTTTTCACGGGCCCCAGGCTAGCCTGACTTTCGCTATCCTACCGTTCGTCCGCTTCGTGCCATTACGGCTTCCACGGAGTTGGATAGTTCGACCGGGCGATGGCCCGGCTCAGGTGAACCCGAGGCGTCGACTTTCAATTGACAGCGGCGCAGGAATGTTAACCTGCTTCCCATATCGTCTCATTCGAATTACGGTGAGACTTAGGACCGGCTAACCCTCAGCTGACGAACAGTGCTGAGGAACCCTAGCTCTTTTGGCCGTCAGGATTCGCACCCGACTGTCGCTACTACTATGACCAGGATTTTCGTTTCCAATCGGTCCATACGAACTCTCGGCCGTACTTCCACCCAATCGGAACGCCGACCTACACAATCGCCGTGTTACGGGCGTGGTCAGGTATCGGTGGTGGACTTGAGCCCCGATCATTTTGGGCGCCTCAAACCTCGGCCGGTAAGCTGTTACGCTTTTCTTGGAGGGTAGCTGCTTCTAAGCTCACCTCCCGGCTGTCTAGGGCTTGAGACCACCTTCGATCGCACTTAGTCCACACTTGGGGACCTTAACCCGACTCTGGGTTGTCTCCCTCACGGTACACAGGCTTACCCCGCGCACCGAACTCCCTGCGTCGACGGCGTTCGTAGGTTCGGAGTTTGACAGCACGGCCGACCTCTCTCGAGGGCGGTCCGCGCAATCAGTCTCTCTACCCCACGAACTACCTCGACAGGGGTAATGCTTCGACATTTGTCGGTCGGAACCAGCTGTTGCCGAACTCGATGGGCCTTTCACCCCTACACGTAGGTCACGTGAGGGTGTTGTAAAACACCAACACTAGCAGACCTCCACGTGCCTTTCGGCACGCTTCGTCTTGCCCACGCGTAGATCGTCCGGTTTCGGGTCGTGTCAATTCGACTCCCCGCGCTTGAACACGGCGGCCCTCACGCAAAGCGCTGCGGCCATGTCGGTTTCCCTGTGCCTTCCCGGATGAACCGGTTAGACTCGCCGAATAAACACACTCCCTGGTTCGTTTTTCAAAACGTACGACGGAACATCGGCTCCCCTCCGGTCCTACTGTGCCCTCGCGGGCAGGTCGTTTTCGGAGGGGCCTTTCATGCCCCGTCGCTCCATCGCCACTCGATTTCAGGCCCTGTTTCGCCTCCCTTCTGAGGGTACTTTTCAGCGTTCGCTCGCGCTACTTGTTCGCTATCGGTCTCGAGGAGTATTTAGCCTTGGCAGTAGATGCCTGCCGTATTCACGAGGGATTTCCAACCCCCGCTACTCCGGAACCGGCTCACGTCGTAGAAGTTCTCGCTACGGGGCTTTCACCCTGTATCGCACTCCGTTCCAGGAGACTTCACAAGAACGTTCGGACGCTGATCGCCGGCCCAATACACCACATCGGCCGAAGCCTTCAGTTTGGGCTGTATCGCGTTCACTCGCGGTTACTGACGATATCTCACTTGATTTCTTTTCCGACCGGTACTAAGATGTTTCAATTCCCGGCGTTCCCCATTGCGCGAAGCAATTGCGGTGGGGATTCCCATTCGGACATCCTGCGTTCTTCGCTTCCATGCAGCTCCCGCAGGCTTATCGCAGCTTGGCACGTCCTTCGTCGGCACTCGAGCCGAGCCATTCACCGAGTGGCATAGTAGCCACTACGTCGGATACACGTATCCCGATGATACGGATCCAGTTGACGTCTGGATTGCACGTACACACGGTCGTCATCGTCCATCCCCGGCGGTCGTCGGAGACGGCATCGAACCCTTCCCAGCCGCGTTTTCACGGGCTGGTGCATCAGTTCGGCGGGCGCCGTTGCCCGCTTGTATTGACCGACTCGGAGTCGAACCGAGAACACCTCGAAAGAGGTGCGCTGCCTGCTCGGTCTCCCCCGTGAGGGGGTGACGTGAGCCTTGACAGTTCGGTGCCCGACCGGCGCGGTCGGGTGTCACCGGTGCCTGCCTCGTCGGGGCAGGACTTGTGGGCCGGGGCGACGCCCCGGTCCCGGTCAGTAGGAGGTGATCCAGCCGCAGATTCCTCTACGGCTACCTTGTTACGACTTAATCCCCCTTGCGGAGCCCAGATTCGACCATCGCATGATGGCCTCATCCGGACCCCACTCGGGTGATTTGACGGGCGGTGTGTGCAAGGAGCAGGGACGTATTCACCGCGCGCTTCTGACACGCGATTACTACCGAATCCAGCTTCATGAGGGCGAGTTTCAGCCCTCAATCCGAACTACGACCCGGTTTAGGGGATTAACGTCACCTCTCGGTGTAGTTACCCATTGTCCAGGCCATTGTAGCCCGCGTGTTGCCCAGCACATTCGGGGCATGCTGACCTACCGTTGCCCGTTCCTTCCTCCACGTTAGCCGTGGCAGTCTCCGTAATGTACCCAGCCACCACGAGGGTGCTGCTGGCAATTACGGACGCGGGTCTCGCTCGTTGCCTGACTTAACAGGATGCCTCACGGTACGAGCTGACGGCGGCCATGCACCTCCTCTCAACGGCGTCGGGTAAGGTCATCAACCTGACCATCATTACCGTTGTCGGTGCTGGTGAGATGTCCGGCGTTGAGTCCAATTAAACCGCAGGCTCCTCCGGTTGTAGTGCTCCCCCGCCAATTCCTTTAAGTTTCATCCTTGCGGACGTACTTCCCAGGCGGCCCGCTTACGTCTTCACTGAGGCGCGGCACAGGCTCGTAGCCTGCGCCGAACCGAGCGGGCATCGTTAACAGCTAGGACTACCCGGGTATCTAATCCGGTTCGAGACCCTAGCTTTCGTCCCTCACTGTCGGATCCGTGCTCTCGAGGTGCTTTCGCCATCGGTGGTCCGTTCAGGATTACGGGATTTCACTCCTACCCCGAACGTACCCCTCGAGTCTTCCGGTCCCAAGCCGAGCAGTTTCCGCCGGAAGCCCAGAGGTTGAGCCACTGGATTTCCCGACGGACTTGCACGGCCAGCTACGGACGCTTTAGGCCCAATAAAATCGGCCATCACTCGTGCTGCCGGTATTACCGCGGCGGCTGGCACCGGTCTTGCCCAGCACTTGTTCCCGCACCACCTTACGGTGTGGAAAAGCGAGGGCTCTATGCCCTCGCACTCGGAGTTCCCCTATCGCACTGTCGTGCAGTGTAAAGGTTTCGCGCCTGCTGCGCCCCGTAGGGCCCGGAATCTTGTCTCAGATTCCGTCTCCAGGCTCTTGCTCTCACAACCTGTACCGATTATCGGCACGGTGGGCCGTTACCCCACCGTCTACCTAATCGGCCGCAGCCACATCCTACAGCGCCGTAGCGTTTCGAACTTCCGGCACTCCAACGTGGAAGCTCTATTCGGCATTAGCCTCAGTTTCCCGAGGTTATTCCGATCTGTAGGGCAGTTTGGCCACGTGTTACTGAGCTATTTGCCGCGGGTCTGAACCCGCGCGACTAGCATGGCTAAGTCGAACTCCGATAGCAATGGCCTCCGGCAGGATCAACCGGAATGTTCCCGGCGAAGCCGGGATCTGGCGGAGACACGCTATCAACGTGTAGCACACGTGTGAACGTGTGCGTGTATGTCTGGTCCGTCAGTCGGCGACACCGTATCGCACCGCGTCGGGTATCACCGAACTGTCAAGGCTCACATCAGATCCCATCTGTACGGCGGACCGCAGGGGTGGAATCCTCATGGGTCGGACGCCGGGTCCCAGGTGGGTCGCCCGTCGTCCCTCGTGCGGATATCATCGTAGTGGGTTACCCCACTTAATGGTTCCGAAAGACGCGCCGACCTTCGTTCGGAATCACACGACTGCACCGGAGTGGCGTACGCAGCCACACCGGATTTAAGTGTGAGCCCGGTCGAAGGAGCTGTCTTCCGCTCCGCATGTGTCGAGCACGGCGGACCACGGGTGACCCCCGCTTCCACCGCGCGTCGAACGTATTTCATCCGATGGGTGACGACTGTAAAACCCTTACGAAGCGAGGGCCGCCTTGTGAGGGAAAAACACGCGTTAGAAGCCCTCTCTGACGGGATCGAATGGACGGCTTTATGTATCAGGATCGGTCGAACCGTCGCTGCCAGTGATAGCTTCCCACCGGAGCAGCGGATCCGATAGCTGGGACGACAGGAACTGCGGGAGAACGGGCCGGTTCGGCGACGGGGGGCGCGCCGCGCGGACCAACTGGGCACCGGCGCGGACCGCTCGTCGGTCGCGCGCCGGCCCCCTACCAGTCCCGCCCGCGTGCGCGCTGGAGAAGGCCGACTACCGAGGCCGTTTCGGGGGCGCCGACGGTACGGCGGTCGGGACGAAACACACCACATAAACGGCCGAACACGTAATATCGGGGCGAATGCGAGTCGAGACGCTGGGAGACGGCGAGCCCGAGATCGCGGTCGTCGGCGGGATCCACGGCGACGAGCCCGCGGGCGTCCGGGCGGTCGAACAGTTCATGCAGTCCCGGCCCGAGGTAGCTCGGCCCGTGAAGCTCGTGATCGCCAACGAGGCGGCCATCGAACGGGGCGAGCGCTACGTTGAGGCGGACCTGAACCGGTCGTTCCCGGGCCGCGCCGACGGGCGGAGCCACGAAATACGGCTGGCGCACGCGCTCGGCGAGGAGCTCCGCGGCTGCGTGACGCTCGCGCTGCACACGACACAGTCCTACGGCGGCATGTTCGCGCTGGTCGACGGAGTCCGCGACCTCGCGCGCGAGATCTGTCCTCGGCTGTCGGTCGACGCGGTCGTCGAGACCGGCCACGCGGAGGGTCGTATCTTCGAAGTCGCCCCGGACACGGTCGAGGTCGAATGCGGGTATCAGGGTACCGAGCAGGCGGCGGAAAACGCTCGACAGGTGGTCGGCGAATTCCTCGCCGCGACCGGTGCCTTGCCCGACGAGAAGGCGCACCGCCGGACCGACCTCCCCGTCTTCCGCCTGGGTGACCCCGTCCCCAAGACAGCCGCCGACGAGTACGAGGTGTTCGTCGACAACTTCGAGGAGGTGCTGGCGGGCGAGCGGATCGCGGCCGCCGACGGCGAGGCCGTGCTCGCGGAGAAAGACTTCCACCCCGTCCTGCTGTCGGCGTACGGCTACGAGGACGTGTTCGGCTACACAGCCGAGCGGGTCGGCACGCTCTCGGGGTGAACGACGGCAGACTCGTAGCGTGCGAGTCGACCGTCAGGGCCGATGCTCCGGATACTCGTTCTCGTACCCGAGCAGTCGCCCGACCGCTGCGGCGAGGAGCACGGCGACCTGGACGAGGTTCGGGGGCATCCCGGACGGCGTGACCGGTTCGCCGTCTCGGGCCAGCCCGTAGGTGATTCGCATGAACGCCTCCGTTCGGAGCCCCGGATCGACGCCCCCACGGAGATGTAGCTCGGTCGACCCGGCGTTCCAGAACCGGTGTTCGTCGCCAGCGGCGATCTCGACGCGCTCGCCCGGCCCGTACTCGGCCGGCACCCCCTCGTGGGAGACGCCGAGTCGCCCGCCGACGACCGTGAAGAACTCCTCCTGCTCTGGGTGGACGTGACGCATCGGACCGTGCGACCCGTCGGCGTCGAGCCACATCTCGAACCGCAGCGGGTCCCGACCGGGGTCGTCCGGGCGCTCGGTGAAGAGCACGGTCTTCCCGGCTGTGGGACTGCTCACCCAGTCGTCGTCGACGTACGGCGTGCCCGTCGGTCGGCCGCGTCACTCGGGTGCTCGCGGGTCGCGCGGCGTCACTCCTCGTGGGCCTCGAACTCGACGGTCGTCAGCTCCCGATCCAGCGCGCAGAAATCGTGGGGTGGGTCTCCCACGACCGATTCGATGCGGCGCTGTTCGTCGAAGTCGACGCCCTCGGGTTCACAGAGTTCGTGGCTCGGGCAGTCGGTGTGCGGACAGGACCCTTCCAACGAGACCTTGCTGCCGGCGTAGGCGCTGGCGCTGGCGACGTTCGCGCGCACGGTGGCGGGAACGACGTCGACGGCGACGACACCCGAGTCGTGGACGGCGCAGTCGAGCGTGCTGGCGTTCTCGCGGACGGAGTCGACGCGGTAGCGTCGCCCCTCGGTGAGGGTGAGGCACTGGTCGCGGTACGGACAGCCGTCACAGACGCTCGCCTCGCCCCGGTAGACGAACTCTTGTCCGGGTTCGGCCAGGCGAGAACCGATGAGCGTGAGCGTCGACATGCCCGTGCGTTGGCGATGACGCGGATTAAGCTTCCCGGCCGGGCCACGCTAGAGGTGTTCTCCGGTCGCGGCGGTAACCCGGGCTGGCGGCGTGTCAGCCGCGGCGCTCGGTCAGCTCGTCGAGCTTCGCGAAGTAGTCCTCGCGGGGGACCTGGTAGATAGCACGGTAATCGATTTCGCCCGCGGCGAAGCGTCCGGCTAGTTCGACGGCGCCGGCCGTGGCGGCGTCGCGGGTCTCGTACTCGTCGGGCGAGCGGTTCACCTCCGGTTCGAGGGAGAGCGTGACGACCCAGGGGTCGCTCGGTCGCGTTTCCGTTCCCGGGTGACGGCTACGGCGACCCTTGGTGAGGTAGATCGTGGGCAGACACGGCGCGGGGAACCCCACACCGTCGAAGACGTCGGGCCGGTACGCCAACACGATTTTCTCGCGCTCCTCGGACCAGACCACCCAGCCGTCGGCCAGTCCCTCGAGTGTCATGTCTCACGGTCGGCGCCCGCGGCCCAAGAGTGTCGCGGTCGGTACCGGTAGCGGTCCCGGAACCGCACCGCGCCCGGCCGGCCCGAATACCCCGACTCGTCCGCCTGGTCGCTCCCACTCCGTACGCCCGTTCGGTCCACCCGCAGATCCGCCGCCGGGGCGAGCGCGTCCGGCTTGGGCGTCCGCCGTTTATATACCAATCACGCTTCGCATGGTTACAAATCACACGAACCCACCTCCTTCGTGCTATTTTCGAGTTTCATTCCTCGGAATTAACGGGGGAATACGCAGTTGTCGCGGAAAGGCTTATACCTCGGCAGAACTCATACGATAAATAGTATCGGTGGTTGCGCCACGGTACGCTGCCCAAGACACCGCAGGGTCGCCCGTGCGATTCGCGGTCGGTAGGTGTTCACACGTGACTCTAGACTCGTCCCGGCGGTTTCGACGGCCACTCGTCGTCGAGCGGCGCCGCGGTGGCGAGTGGGCAGTCCCGGGGGCGATGCATCGAGCCCACGAGCGGCCTTCGCCGGTCGCGACCGTCACCGCACGCGCGTTGACGCAAGTACAGTTCGACGCGAACTGTCCGTGATAGCATGACACAGGAAACCCTCGAAGAGCTGAGCCAAGAGTACAGAGACACGATCCCGGCGGACCTGCGCGAGTACAGGTCGTTCGACGCGTACCTGGATCAGCTCTACGACGAGCCCAAGATAGCCCGCAACGCCCACCAGCGCGTTGCCGACATGTTCGACTACTACGGCACCGAGTACGACGAGGACGCCGGCGTCGTCGAGTACGATCTCGCCTCGGAAGACCCACTCAACGACGGTGAGAATACCTTCTACGGACGGATCGTCCACGAGTCGATCCACGAGTTCGTCAACAAGGTAAAATCTGGCGCGCGCGGGCTCGGCCCCCAGAAACGTATCAAACTCCTCCTCGGCCCGGTCGGCTCCGGCAAGTCCGACTTCGACCGCCAGGTGCGTCGCTACTACGAGGACTACACTCGCTCGGACGCCGGGCGGATGTACACCTTCCGGTGGACGAACCTCTGTGACGTAATCGGTGACCAGGATCCGGCCGACGACACCGTCCGTTCCCCGATGGACCAGGACCCGCTCGTGTTGCTCCCCCAGGAGCAACGCGACCGGGTCATCGAAGACATCAACGAGGAGCTGGAGGCCCCCTACACGATCCGCAACGAGCAAGCCCTCGATCCGGCCAGCGAGTTCTACATGGACCGGCTGCTGGCTCACTACGACGACGACCTCCAGCAGGTCCTCGAGAACCACGTCGAGATCGTCCGCCTGGTCGCCGACGAGAACATGCGCCAGGCCATCGAGACGTTCGAGCCCAAGGACAAGAAAAACCAGGACGAAACCGAGCTGACGGGGGACGTGAACTACTCGAAGATCGCCGTCTACGGCGAATCGGACCCCCGGGCGTTCGACTACTCCGGGGCGTTCTGTAACGCCAATCGCGGTATCTTCTCCGGGGAGGAACTGCTCAAGCTGCAGCGGGAGTTCCTCTACGACTTCCTGCACGCCACCCAGGAACAGACGATCAAGCCGAAGAACAACCCCCGGATCGACATCGACCAGGTGATCGTCGGGCGGACGAACATGCCCGAGTACAAGGACAAGAAGGGCGACGAGAAGATGGAGGCGTTCAACGACCGCACCAAGCGGATCGACTTCCCGTACGTCCTCCAGTACGAGGAGGAGGCGAAGATCTACCGGAAGATGCTGAACAACGCGGATCTTCCCGACATCATCGTCGAGCCCCACACCTTACAGATGGCCGGCCTGTTCGGCGTGCTCACCCGCATCGAAGAGCCCGACACGGGCAACGTCACGCTGATCCAGAAGGCCAAGGCCTACAACGGCGAGATCGACGAGGCCGAGGACGTCGACGTGAAGAAGCTCCGCGACGAGGCCGCCGAGAAGGCCGAGATCGGCGAGGGGATGGAGGGGGTCTCCCCGCGGTTCATCGGCGACGAGATCGCCGAGGCGATCATGGACTCGATGCACCGGGATCGGCAGTTCCTCTCGCCGCTGACCACGTTCAATCACCTCGAAGCCAACATCGAGAACCACGGCTCGATCCCAGAAGACCGGTTCGAGACCTACCACCGTTACCTCGAACTCGTCCGCGAGGAGTACAAGGAGCGAGCCATCGAGGACGTGCGCCACGCGCTGGCCTACGACGTCGACGAGATCCAGCGCCAGGGCGAGAAGTACATGGACCACGTGATGGCCTACATCGACGACGACACGGTCGAAGACGAGATCACGGGCCGCGAGCAGGAACCGGACGAGCAGTTCCTCCGGGGTGTCGAGGAGAAACTGGACCTACCCGAGGATCGAAAAGACGACTTCCGCCAGGAAGTGAGCAACTGGGTCTCCCGGCGCGCGCGCGAAGGAGACACGTTCAACCCGCAGGACAACGACCGCCTGCGGCGCGCCCTCGAACGGAAGCTCTGGGAGGACAAGAAGCACAACATCAACTTCTCGGCACTCGTGTCGAGCGGCGAGATGGACGACGACGAGCGCAACCAGTGGATCGACGCGCTCATCGAACAGGGCTACTCCGAAGAGGGTGCGCGGGAGGTGCTAGAGTTCGCCGGTGCGGAGGTCGCAAAGAGCGAGATGGAAGAGTGACATGAGCGGCAACGACTTCATCGGCGAGGCCGACGCCTCGCTCGACCGGACCTACGAGGCGCCGCGGAGCCTCGCCGAGTACGTCGACCTCGTGCTCGAGCGCCCGGCCCTGGCCGCCCACGCCTCGAAGTACCTCCTCAGCGCCATCGAAGCGGCGGGTACTCGGACGGTAATCGAGGAGGGCGAGGGGAAGGAGCGCTATCGCTTCTTCGACGACCCGCACAACGACGGGGAACACGCCATCCTCGGTAACACCGAGGTTCTCAACGCCTTCGTCGACGACCTGCGGTCGATCGCCGCCGGCCGGGGCAAAGACGAGAAGATCGTCTGGCTCGACGGCCCCACGGCCACGGGCAAGTCCGAACTCAAACGCTGTCTCATCAACGGCCTGCGCGAGTACTCGAAGACCGACGAGGGCCGCCGGTACACCGTCGAGTGGAACGTCGCCGGAACCAGCGGCGACTCGGCCGGGCTGACCTACGCCGACGAGCCGGTCGCAGACGAGGACGACTGGTACGAGAGCCCCGTCCAGTCCCATCCCCTCTCGGTGTTCCCCCAGGACGTTCGCGAGGACCTGGTCGCCCGGCTCAACGAGAACACCGACGACCACATCCCAGTCCGCGTCGAGGGCGAACTCGACCCGTTCTGCCGGGAGGCCTACGACTACCTGGAAGAACACTACCGGCGGCAGGGCGTCACGGAGCTGTTCTCGGCGATCACCGACCCCCAGCACCTCCGCGTCAAGAACTACGTCGTCGACGTGGGCCGGGGCATCGGCGTCCTCCACTCCGAGGACGAGGGCCCGCCCAAAGAGCGGCTGGTCGGCTCGTGGATGCGCGGCATGCTCCAGGAGCTGGACTCCCGCGGCCGGAAGAACCCGCAGGCCTTCTCCTACGACGGCGTGCTCTCGCAGGGCAACGGCCTGCTCACCGTGGTCGAGGACGCCGCCCAGCACGCCGACCTGCTGCAGAAGCTGCTGAACGTCCCCGACGAGAAGTCGGTGAAGCTGGACAAGGGCATCGGGATGGACATCGACACCCAGATGGTCATCATCTCCAACCCCGACCTGGAGGCCCAGCTCAACCAGCACGCCGACCGCGAGGGTCAGGACCCGCTGAAGGCACTCAAGCGCCGCCTCGACAAACACGAGTTTACCTACCTGACCAACCTCTCGCTGGAGACCGAGCTCCTGCGACGGGAGCTGACCGACGAGACGGAGGTGTGGGACGCCGAGTCGTGGGGCGAACTCGAGGAGTGGATCCAGGAGCCCCTGACGGTGCGGGTCCGCGACGAACACGACGAGATCAACGCGAAGGAACTGGCGCCCCACGCCCTGGAGGCCGCAGCGCTATACGCGGTCGTCACCAGGCTCGACGTGAGCGACGTGCCCAGCGGCCACGACCTGGTCGACAAAGCCCTCCTCTTCGACCGCGGCTACCTCCGGGAGGGCGACGAGCGCGTCGAGGCAGACGAGTTCGAGTTCACCGAGGGGGGCACCGACGGCGACCACGGGATCCCCGTCACGTACACGCGCGACGAGATCGCCGACCTGTTCCATCGTGAGCAGGACCGCCACCACGGGGACCTGCCGGTCGAGCACGTCGTCATGCCCCGTGACATCCTCAACGCGATGGCCGAGGACCTGTCGACGGCGCCGGTCTTCTCGAACGCCGAGGCGGCCGACTTCGAGGAGCGCGTGGTGCCGGTGAAAAACCACGTCTTCGGCGAGCAGGAGTCGGACGTGCTCGACGCGATGATGCGAGACAAGCGCGTCGACGAGGCGACGGTCGAGGAGTACATCGAGCACGTCTACGCGTGGTCGACCGACGAGCAGATCGAGAACGACCGCGGCGAGTACGTCGACCCCGACCCGCTGAAGATGAAGGTCTTCGAGGTCGAGCACCTCGGTCGCTTCGACGAGAGCAACTACGCCGGGAACCGACCCGACGACGCCGTCGAGGCGTTCCGCGAGGACAAGATCATCACCGCCCTCAACCGCCACGCCTGGCAGCGCCGCGACGAGGAGTTCAGGGTCGCGGACGTCTCGCCCAAGGAGATCCCGGTGATCCAGACGGTGTTGGGCAGCCACTCGTGGGACGACGTGAAACGGACCTACGAGGACTTCGACCCCCGCCAGTGGGACGAACCGCCCAGTGGTACGGAGACTGCCAACCTGAAGGACGAGACCGTCCGGAACATGCAGGAGATGTACGACTACAGTGAGGCGTCGGCCGAGCTGACCAGCCGCCACGTCATGAGCCAGGTGAGTTACAAATGGGACTGATAGCCACTGAACCGAGACCCGAGGTGAGCGACGGATGGGACTGAGAGACGACCTCGAACGCTACCGCGAAGTCGGCGAGGACCGCCGACAGGACCTCTCGGAGTTCATCCAGTACGGCGACCTGGGCCAGAGCCGCCCCGATTCGGTGCGGGTCCCGATCAAGATCGTCGACCTCCCGGAGTTCGCCTACGACCGGCGCGACCAGGGCGGGGTCGGCCAGGGCGACGCCGAGGAAGGCGACCCCGTCGACGCCGAGCCCCAGCCGGGCGACGACGGCGACGAGGACGGCGACCCCGGTGAGGAGGGCGGCGAGCACGAGTACTACGAGATGGACCCCGAGGAGTTCGCCCAGGAGTTAGACGAACAGCTCGGGCTCGACCTGGAACCGAAAGGCAAGAAGGTCATCGAGGAGACCGAGGGCGACTTCACGGACATCACCCGCTCGGGCCCGACCTCGACGCTGGACTTCGAGCGGCTGTTCAAGCAAGGGCTCAAGCGCAAGCTCGCGATGGACTTCGACCGGGACTACGTCCGCGAGGCGCTGAAGATCGACGGCTGGGGCCCCGCGAAGGTGTTCGAGTGGGCCCGCGGCGAGAACATGCCTGTCTCCCGGGCCTGGATCGACGAGGCCTACGACGAGATACCGAGCGACGAACGGACGACGTGGGCGAGCTTCGAGGAGATGGACGCCGAGACCGAACGGGTCGACACCGCCCAGCGCATCCGCCGGGAGGGCATCGACGAGGTGCCCTTCCGCCGGGAGGACGAGCGCTACCGCTACCCCGAGATCGTCGAGGAGCGCGAGAAGAACGTCGTCGTCGTCAACATCCGCGACGTGTCCGGGTCGATGCGCCAGAAGAAACGGGAACTGGTCGAGCGGACGTTCACCCCCCTCGACTGGTACCTCCAGGGCAAGTACGACAACGCCGAGTTCGTCTACATCGCCCACGACGCCGACGCCTGGGAGGTCGAGCGCGACGAGTTCTTCGGCATCCGCTCCGGTGGCGGCACCCGCATCTCCAGCGCGTACGACCTGGCCGCCGAGCTGCTGGAGGAGTACCCCTGGAGCGAGTGGAACCGCTACGTCTTCGCGGCGGGCGACTCCGAGAACTCCAGCAACGACACCGAAGAGCACGTCGTCCCACTGATGGAGCAGATCCCGGCGAACCTCCACGCGTACGTGGAGACCCAGCCGAGCGGGAACGCGATCAACGCGACCCACGCCGAGGAGGTCGAGCGCAGCTTCCGCGACGCCGACGACGTGGCAGTCGCCTACGTCTCCGGGCCGGACGACGTGGTCGACGCTATCTACGACATCCTCAGCACGGAGGACGACTCACAATGAGCAGACCGATGAGCGACCGGATCGAGGCCCAGCGCATCGCCGCGGACCTCGAAGAGCCGGTCGACGAAGCGAACGAACTCGCCCGCAAGTTCGGACTGGACCCCTACGAGGTGAACTACTGGATCGTCGACTACGACGAGATGAACGAACTCATCGCCTACGGCGGGTTCCAGCAGCGGTACCCCCACTGGCGCTGGGGCATGCAGTACGACCGCCAGCAGAAACAGGGGCAGTTCCTCGGCGGGAAGGCCTTCGAGATCGTCAACAACGACGACCCCTCCCACGCCTTCCTCCAGGAGTCGAACACCCTCGCGGACCAGAAGGCGGTGATCACCCACGTCGAGGCCCACGCCGACTTCTTCGCGAACAACGAGTGGTTCGGCATGTTCGCCGAGAGACCCAACGCCGCGGCGATGCTCGCGCGTCACGCCGACGCCATCGAGGGGTTCATGACCGACCCCGAGATCGACCGCGGCGAGGTCGAGAAGTGGGTCGACCACGTCCTCACGCTGGAGGACAACATCGACCAGCACGTCCCTTACGAGCCGATCGACACGCGGATCGACCTCATCGACGAGCACGACACCGCCGACGTGGCCGAACAGCTCGAAGAGCTCGACCTCTCCGAGGAGGTCAAAGGGCAGGTCTTCACCGAGGAGTGGCTGGAGGCCCAGACCGACGAGGAGGAGGGCGCCACGTTCCCGGCCCAACCGGAGAAAGACGTGCTCGGGTTCCTCCGCAAGCACGGCATGCAGTACGACGGCGACGCCGCCAAAGCCACGGAGATGGCCGACTGGCAGAAAGAGGTGCTGGAGATGCTCCGCCGGGAGGCGTACTACTTCGCCCCCCAGAAGATGACGAAGGTGATGAACGAGGGGTGGGCCGCCTACTGGGAGTCGGCGATGATGACCGGCGAGACCTTCGCCGGCGACGACGAGTTCGTCCTCTACGCCGACCACATGGCGAAGGTGCTCGGGTCGTCCGGGCTCAACCCCTACAAACTCGGCCTGGAGATCTGGAACTACGTCGAGAACACGACGAACCGCCGCGAGATCGTCGAGCGCCTGCTCCGCGTCGACGGCGTCACCTGGCGTAACTTCCACGACACCGTCGACTTCGAGCGGGTGCTCGAACTGGTCGAACCCGACGCCGAGATGGCCTCCGTAGTCGAACACCTCGACGAGTTGGACCCCGAGGACCCGCGGGTCGACGCCGGGGCGCTCGAAGCGGCGCGGGAGGCGCACAGCGACTCCGAACGAGCGAGCGGGGAGCCCGCGAGCCGGGCTGGCGAGATCGACGTCGAGACCTACCCCTGGAAGGTGCTGACCTACGAGGGGCTGGCCGAACGACACTACTCGCTGACCAAGCCACAGAACCGCGGGTTCCTCTCGCGGGTCAGTCAGGAGGAACTCGAACGGGTCTCGCGATACATGTTCGACGACTCGCGGTACGGCTCCGTCGAGGACGCTCTCGCCGATGTCGACTACGCCCGCGGCTGGGACCGCATGCGGGAGATCCGCGAGTCCCACAACGACGTGACCTTCCTCGACGAGTTCCTCACCCAGGAGTTCGTCGACGAGAACGAGTACTTCACCTACGAGTACACCCAGTCGACCGGCGACTACCGGGTCACCTCGACGGACTACACCGACGTGAAAAAGAAGCTAATGTTGCAGTTCACCAACTTCGGCAAGCCGACCGTCGTCGTCGAGGACGGCAACTACAACAACCGCAACGAACTCCTGCTGGCCCACCAGTACAACGGCGTCATGCTCGACCTCGGGCAGGCCGAGGACACCCTGAAACGCGTGTTCGAACTCTGGGGTCGGCCCGTCAACCTCAAGACCATCGTCAAGGAGTTCGACGAACACGACGTGGAGGTCGCGAAACGACGGGATCGGGAGCCCGAACCCGAGGAAGTGGGCCGGCTGATCCGCTACGACGGCGACGAGGTCACGATCGAGGAACTCCCCTGGGACGCCGTCGAGCACCTCGCCGCCGACGACATCGACTACGACACCAAGCCCGAGGAGTGGCTGGCCTGAACGGCGACTCGGCGGTCCGACCGACCCGTCGAGTCGATCTTCTCACCCGAACCGCCGGCGCAGGCGGACCCACAGGGAGACCCGGCTGGCCGCGCCCGTGCGGACGCGGCCGAAGCCGACCGTTTTCGAGACGAGCAAGAGGAGTCCACCGGCGAGGACGGCGTTGATCACACTCCAGGCGACCACCGGGCCGCTATCGTGGAGCGTTTCGATCACCGCGGGCGGCAGGACGAGCAGGTACCGGTACTCGCGGACAGTTCCGGTGCGGGTCTCGCCCGGCGGTGGCGCCGTCACGCCGATCGACAGCTCGCGGGTGCCACCGGGACCGAGCGCCCGACGGTACTGGGGGATCGAGACTTCGGGGTCGGTCGACTCGAAGACGACCACCACCGGGACGAACCCGCTGTTGCGGACCGTGTACTCCCAGGAGGCCTGTTCTCCCGGCGCGATATCCTCGGCCGTGGCGATCGTGTCTCCGTCGACGGTCATCTCGTGGACGCCGCTGGGGACGACCATCGCAGCGTTGGCCGGCAACAGGACGACCACGAGCAGGACGAGCGTCGCTCGTCGTGCGTCGAGGCCGCCGCCGCGCGAGCGGTCCCGACGGCGGTCACGCGAGGGTCCTTCGACTCGGCCGAGCACTGCGGAGAGCCCGAAGAGCGCGATCCCGACGCCGAACAGTACCAGTCCGACACCTTGCGGTCCGAGGAAGGCGTCGACGCCGACCGACGTTGCGATCGCGTTCTGCAGGCCGATCATCGCGTCCTGCACGCCCACGATCGCCGTCCCGAGGAACGGGATCACGACGACGTCCCCGCCGACCTGCAGCGCGTGGGCGACGATCCGGTCCTCGGTGACCGGCGGCTCGCCGCCGTCCTGGTCGGTGAACGGGTTCGCGTCGCCGCGGGTGACGTAGCCGCGGTCGGTCTCGCCGACGATGCGGTGGGTCGTCAGTCCGCCGCCCTGCAATTCCTGGGCGCGGAAGACGACGACGTCGCCCTCGCTGGGCGGGCCGGCGAGGACCGACGGCACGGCGACGAACCCGTCGCCGGTGTCGATGGTCGGCTCCATACTGCCCGTCTCGACGAAACTCAGGAGGACGGGCTGGCCGACGACCGCTCCGGCGACCAGCGCGACGAGCGCGACCACGAGTGCCACCTCGAACGCGCGTGCAGCGTAGGCCCGGAGCGTCACGCTCATCGATCGGGAACGGTCGGGTTTAAGCGTCCCGGCCGGGCCTTTGGGCGGTGATTCCTCACGGCTAGCGCTCCAGGACCCGGGTCATCGTGCAGGCCGACCGGCGTCCAGACGGGCGAACAGCTGGACGCTGACGTAGGTGACCATGAATCCGAGCGCGTAGCCGAGCAGGTGCGTGTAGAGGTTGACCGTTCCCGGGCCGGCCGTCGGTCGCGGGGGGAAGGCGACGAACTGGAAGGCGAGGAACAGTCCGAGCGAGAGGACGCCGAGTTCGAACGAGCCGCGGCGAGCGGTCGCGAGTCGCAGTCGACGCCGCAGCGATCCGGACTCGTCGGCGGCCGATAGCGCGAACAGCAGCGCCGACAGCAGCGTCGCGAGGACGAGTCCGCCGGTCCCGAGCGCGACGGTCGCGCGGTCGACGGTGACCGACCGAACGCTCAGCGGTGCCGCGACGGCGAACCCGAGGAAGAACAGCGTCGGAGCGACCGAGGTCGTCGGCCCGATCCGGAGGTTCACCTGGAGGTGTTCGGCGATGGCGTAGGCGAGATAGCCGACGAACGCCAGCAGGACGCCCGAAAAGCCCAGCCCGCTCGCCGTCCGGACGGCGGCGAGGTTGAGATACGACAGCACCGGCGGGAACGCGACGAGGAAGGTAGCGAACGCCAGGAAGAAGCGGCGTCGATGGCCGCTGGCGACGCTCAGCAGGTACGCCGTCGGCACGACGAGCAGGTAGCCACCTACGTTAGTCAACAAGTGCGCCGGACCGACGTGGACGTACGCGGAGACGAACGCGGCCGTGATCGAGGGGTCGGTGTACTCGAAAGCCAGCGACCGCCGGAGCGTCTCCGGTAGTTCGAAGACCGCGACCAGCACGAGCGGAACCGCCAGCAACGCCAGGAGATCGAGCCACCGCGTTCGCTCGGCGACTCCCCTCGGCAGTCGCAGGGCGCTCGACCGGCGCACCGACGTCGGATCGCTCACTGACCGACCCTTCGACCGAGCCGTTGTAAAGCTACACGGCAACAGTATCACAAGCGATACTCAGCGCGGCCGAAGTGTTCAAAGAGCTCACTATTGGGCATATACACCCATTTTAGATATAGTCCGAAAATCGAGAACGATATCGACCGAGATCAGTCGAGCGGAGACCGTCGGAACCGGAGTGTGACTTCCCCGTCGGGGTCGAAGTCGGCGGGGAGTTCGAGGGTCAGGTCGGCACTCTCGCCGCCGTCGAGGACGAACCCGTCGGCGGTCAGGTCGACGCCGTCGGCTGAGAGCCCGACGCCGGAGAGCGACTCGGCGTCGGGGACGGTGACCCGCGCGGGCTCATCGCCGGTGTTGGTGACGGTCACCGCTCGCTCGAAGGTGACGGGGCCGTCGCCCGCGGCCTCGACCCAGGTGTCGGTCTCTGCGAACCGGAACGCGAAGCCGTCCTCGCGCGTGTCGTACCAGTCGTCGGTGAGCGACTGCGGGCGGACTGCCAGCCCGTCTCCGGCGTCGGCCACGAGGACGAGCGCCGACGACGAGCCGAGCAGGCCCCAGGCGAGGAGTCCGAGCGCGAGCGCGGCCAGCGCGGCGACGGCACCGCCCAGCTGGACCGGCGAGAACCCGCCGATCTCCGTGTCGCCGTCGTCGGGGGTCGACACCGTCACGCCGGGGGCGACGCTCGTTCCGGGATCGTCCTGCGGCGGCGCGGTCGTTGGTACGGAGGCGGTCGGCGCTTCGTCGTCGGACTCGGCCGTCGGCGTCGATGCCGTCTGAGTCGACGACCCGTCGTCCGGTGGGGCCGTCATGGCCGGCGCGGTCGTCGACGGCGGACTCGTGGTCTGCGGAGCGGTCGTCGGCGGTGCCGTCGTCCCGTCGGGCGTCGAACCGCTGTCTTCGGTGGCCGTCGGACCGTCGTCCGTCGGACTGGTCGTCGGTGTGGTCGTCGTCCCGGGCGCGGTCGTAGTCCCCGGAGCGGCCGTCGGCGTGGCGGGTGTCGGCGCCGCCGTGGTCACCGGAGCCGTGGTCGGCGCCTGGGTGCTCGTCGGTTGCGCCGGGGTCGCGGTTGTCGTTGGCGGCGCTGTCGGGACCGGCGTCGGGTCGGGTGTCGGCGACGGCGTGGACGGGCCCGGCCCGGCCGAGACGGTCGTGGTCGGAGCGGCCGTCGGGCCGGCGGTCGCCGTCGGTCTGATCTCGGCACGGACGGTGATCCGACTCAGCACGACCGTCTCGCTCTCGGCGTCAACCCGCAGTCCGACCGGAACCGTCTCGTTCTCGCTCAGAGTGATCTGCTCGTTCTGGCTCCCGATGGAGTCACCTGTGTCCGAGCGGTAGAACGTCACGTCTTGGTCCGCGTCGTGTTCGATCCAGACGCGACTCCCGTGGTTCGTCGTCGATATCGTGAACACGTCGTCGACCGTCGTTATCGCCTGGGGGTTGAGGTTCGTCAGTTCGACGCGGAGCTGTCTCTCATCGTTGAGTTCGGCGTAGGCGTCGCCGTTCTCGGAGTTGGCTGGGTTGAGAAAGACACCGTCGACGACCTGGTCGCCGCTGGTGAACGCGCCGGTTCCGAGAGCAAATCCTAAACAGAGCACAGCAGCCGCGGAGATCCGGACCAAATATCTCACATATATCGAACTACTCTGAATTCTTACTTTCGGTCGTTTGAGTCCCTCGGCCCTGGTGATTCTGTATACTGTAGCTATGGCCCTCAGGGAGTGAGGGAACTGCTGACCTTCGCTGTCGATGCCAAGAGGCGATAGGCTGTCGTGGCTCGGGCGCTAGACCGAGTTCGCGACGATGGTAACCGAGTCCTCTGTGTCAGCATTCGAGACGTCTGCTTGTGAGCCAGTATTCACCGTCGCGATTACGTCGACACCGCTTCCTGCAGACAAACTGGACTCGTCAACGTTGGAATCGAACGATAGTTCGATGACAGTGTCCACATCGTTCCCAGTGATCTCGACTGCGACTGTGCCGCTCGATTCATTCTGGAACGAGACACTGACAGCGCCCTCACTTGAGTCGCCCTGGTTCGTCAACGTCAGCACATCGCCAAGATTGGTTATCGCATCGTCGTTGATCCCATCGGCGTTACTTCCAGCAGAACCGATGCTTAGTGTAACTGCTTCGTCAGAGGAACTACTGTCCTCGGCGTACGGTCCACTCGGAGAGATCCCAAGCAGAGCGCTACTGTCTGAGGCGACTGAGACGTCAACCGATCGGTTCGCCTCGACGCTCGTAAACGCCCCGCTCCCCAGCGCGGCGCCGCTACCCACAGCCAGTGACCCGATACCTATCAGTGCTTGCCGCCGATTCATTTTCATCGTTTCACACACACCCACCTGAACGGTGGTTACTACATACCATATTGTTCTCAGATAAATAGTTTGTGCCTCAGAGAGGCTGTTTCAGAACGAGATAACGCCCGAAAGGGCCTATACACACCGTACTACGGCATTTCGAATTCAACCGGCAACGAAAAGCATTTATCCATCAACAACTCTATTGACGTGTAACAGCCGAACGGTATCGGTCGTGGGCCCGATGCCGTTTTGCGATCGGTGGGCGGTCGATAGGGTGACAGCATGGGTGAGAAGTTGACGCGGCGGGCGGCGCTGGCCTGTCTCGGGAGCGGTGCGCTCGCGATGGGGCTCGGCTCGTCGGCGTTCACGTCCGTCGAGGCCAGTCGGGGTGTCGCCGTTAATATCGCAGATCAGGACGAGACAGCGCTGTTGGGGATTGCCGATGAATCCGGGTCGGCGGAGATCACCGATAGCGATGACTCGACCGTCCTGTTCGAACTGATCGACAACGTTGGGGGGATCTTGGAGGGCAACCTGTCTGTTACGATGGTCCGGGTTACCCAGTCGGACGGAACGGTCGTTCAGAACCCCCCGTTGACAGCGAGTATCGACGAGACGGTCGGCGGGGCCGACCAGTTCGGTGTACGGCTCCGGTGTAATTCGACGACCGACAGTCTCGGAGACTCCTACCGTGTCCGCCTCCAATTTTCTGCGACAGCAGACAACGCGTCGATCGACGCGGAACGAGTGACCACATCCGCGTTCCCGATCTCCTGTGAGTCGAGTGATGTCGTCGTCGACGGAAAAGAGAACGGAAACATCGACACCAGTGGAAGTGTTGATGTGACGAAGAACTCGACGCAGAACGGAGATGTTTCCGCAAACGGAAGTGTTTCGGTGGGCAAAAACGGGACTGTCAACGGGAGCATCGACGCCGGGGGAATTGTCACACTCACCGGCCCAGGGAGTACGACCATCAACGGAGACATATGCGCCAGTAGCGATATCGTCGTCGGTAAAAACGTCAGGGTCAACGGTTCAGTCCGTTCGAAGAACGGATCGGTCACACTGGAAAAAAACGCCAGGGTTACCGGCGAAGTGGTCGCTAACCAGTCGGTACAGGACAACGGCTCGAAAGTACCCGAGAGCCGCATCTCGGAGAACGTCTCCAACGTCAGTTGCTGACACGCCGATCGATTCTTGGATCTTCGACCCGAATATCGTAGATCGATCTTCCACGCCACGACGCTCGCAGGGAAGTCCCGCGACATCTACCCCCGCTATTTTTGTAGTCTGCATAGAATACGAAATATCGTGGCGCAACGAGAGGAGTATTCCGCAGTTTTCCGGGTTCGCGCGTATCTTAATGCCAACCCGAGAGTCGTCGTGTTGGGCTGTCTTCTGTTAGCCGCCGCCGGCGGCTTTGTCGCCTACCAGTCGTTCACCGGTCCGGACACGACGACCGAGGAGCGAACCGTCACAACGTGGACGGCCGACGACGAACTCCGGCACGGCGCGGTCGTCCAACGGGACACGCGCGCCTTCGACGCTGGTGCGGTCCTGCGCAACCGCTCGGTGTACTTCTCGTCGGTGACACCGACGCTCAACGGCAGTTACGTCTTCCGCCACAGTGGTGACGCCGACCCCGCGACCGTGCGAACCGACCTCCGACTCGTCGTCCGCGCCGTCGAGGCCGGCGAGGGCGAGAGCGTCCTCTGGCGGGTGAGCGAGCGGGTGGCATCCGAACGCACCGAGTCGCTGGCGCCCGGGCGCGAGTTCGCGGTCCCCTACGAGTTCAACGTCACGGCCCAGTCGGAGCTGGCCGAGCAGGTCCGGGAGGAACTCGGCTCCTCGCGCGGGGACGTCCAGGTCCGGCTGGTCGCCGACACGACGGTCTCGGCGACCGCGGCCGGCGAGACGTTCGAGGGCGACCGGACGGCGACGCTCGAAGTGACGCCGCGGGGCGACTCCTACAGCGTCACGACCACGACCGCGGGCCAGCGGAACGAACCAGTCACCGAGCAGGTGACCGTTCCCGTCGACCCGGACCCGCTGGCCCGCTACGGCGGGGCCCTCGCGCTCGTCGTCGGACTCGTCGGCGCGGTGCTCGTCGCGGCGCTCGACCGTACCGGCCGACTCGACGTGGACTCGGAGACGCGGGAAACGATGGCGCTCGCCCGCGAGCGCGACTCCTTCGGGGAGTGGATCTCGACGGGTCGGGTCCCACCGGCCGGCGACGACCGCGTCGTCACCGTCGACTCGCTGACGGGGCTGGTCGACGTGGCCATCGACTCCGAGCGCCGCGTCATCGAAGACACCGACTCGGGGACCTTCGTCGTCCTCGACGGTGCGACACGCTACGAGTTCCGCCCGGACGACGGCGAAAGTGGCGCGCTCGCACCCGTCGACGGTCCGGGAACGGGGTCGGCGCAGTCGAACGGCGAGGTGTCGGCCGACGACTCCCCGACCGGAGACGGAGCGGAACCGCGGTCGACCGACGAGTGATCACTCGAACCGGTCGAGCGCGTACCCCGAGATATCGAACTCCGTTTCGCCGTCGAGCGACAGGTCGGCCAGGATCTCGCCCAGCGCCGGCGCGAACTTGTAGCCCCGTCCGGACAGCCCGGCCGCGACCGCCACGCGTCCGTTCGCGAGCGTGTCGAGGACGAACCGGCCGTCCGGGGAGTTCGTGACCAGCCCGGTCGAGAGTCGCAGCGTCGGCCCGGCGGCGCCGGGGACGTACTCGTCGGCGAACGCGCGCAGCGGCCGCTCGTCGGCCTGGGTCGGGTCGGAGAGCGCGTCCGGTGCGGTGGGTCTGAAATCGCTCCGCCCGAACTTCATCCCCGGCAGATCCGGGCCCGGCAGGCCGTAGTAGTTCTCGCCGTCGACGGTCGCGACGAACGGCGGGAGGCGGTCACCGGTCGCGAGCGAGGCCGACCGGTCGCCGCTCGGGGCGAACCAGGCGGTCGCGTGGCGGCAGGGTTCGAGCAGGCCTTCGAGGGCGTCGACGGCCCGTGCCGCCCACGCGCCGGCGGTGACGACCAGCCGGTCGGCGCGGTAGGTGTCGCGGTCGGTATCGACGCGGACGCCGCCGTCGACCGGCTCCCAGTCGACGACGCGTTCGCGCGCTCGGACCGTGGCTCCGGCGTCGAGGGCCGCGGCGACGTGCGCGACGACTCCCCGCTCCGAGGCGACGACGGCGCCGTCGGGCTGATAGAGCGCGTCGGCGTCGTCGGGGAAGTCGTAGCCGGAGAACCGCTCGGCGAGATCGGCGCCCGACAGCGAGTCGTAGTCGAGGTCGTGGCGCTCGCAGGCCTGGCGCGCGCTCGCGACGGGGTCGTCGCCGCCGACGGCGACCGCCAGCGACCCCGTCTCGGTCAGCAGGTCGCGCCCGGTCTCGGTCTCGAGCGCGCGCCAGGCGTCGTGGGCGCGGTCGGCGAGGGCCATCGTCGTCGATTCGGTGTCGAGCGAGCGCTGCAACAGTCGGGTGCGCCCGTGCGAGGAGCCTCGGCAGTGGGGCACGTCGAACCGTTCGAGACCGAGGACGGAGGCGCCGCGGCGGGCGAGGTGGTACGTCGCCGCGCTCCCGACGCCGCCGACCCCAAGGACGATCGCGTCGTACCGCCCGCCGCTCGGTGTCATATCGTCCTCTGCGAGACCGTCCGGCAAAGCGATTACGTCATCCGAACGGCGTCGGGCCGCCCGACCGTCGCCACGCGGTCCGGCCCGCACCCCCGCCACCGACCGGCCCCGTCAGTGGTCACTCGGCGGTAGCGGCGGCCCGCTCCTCGTAGATCCGCTCGATGGCCTCGTCGTGGACGTGGCGGATGTTCCGGCGCTTTTTCTTCATCGAGGGGGTCAACAGGTCGTTGTCGGCGGTCCACTCTCGGGAGACGAGCTCGAAGGCCTTGATCCGCTCGACCCGTTCGAGGTCGGCGTTGACCTCGTCGAGCGCTTGGCCGACCCACTCGCGGACCCGCTCGTCGCGGCAGACCGCCTCGTCGTCGGCCGGCAGGTCGATCCCCTCGCGGTCGGCCCACCGTCGGACCGCCTCGAAGTTGGGGACCACGACCGCACCGACGAACTTGCGGTCGTCGCCGACGACCATCACCTGGTCGACCCGGTCGCTGGTCGCGAACCG